>CALAYS010000244.1 GCA_937895515.1 uncultured bacterium | reverse complement strand
TTATTATTAGAAAAAATTTTTCTAATCTCCATTGTTTTCGCCACAATGGATTAGAAAAAAATTTTAAAGGATTCCTCGCAAAAAACACGAGCCCGACCGCAACCCAACACTCCACTTATCATTAATTCGCTTCTAAAAGCCCCATCCCTTCCTTTGGATAAAGAACTGTACCCCCGTCGGGTACGGTTCCATGTCCTCAGATTAGGATCATATTAAGAGGACATTGGACTATACCCAACAAGGGTATAGTCCAACAAGGGTATAGTCCAACAAGGGTATAGTCCAACAAGGGTATAGTCCAATGTCCTCTTTACATGCAAGAAAGGTGGGGGGGTAATTTCAATTTGATCGCTCCAAATGGTTTTAATTAAAAAAAGATGTTAGCATTGAACTTTGTTGTGGATTTAGTTTTATAATATGATCTACAAGATAATGTGAGTTTCTCCAAGGAAAATTCTTTGTTATTTTTTCTTTTGAAATTTTTCTTGAAGTCAAAGACATGTCATCGCATGTATATTTCTTAAGGACACTTTCGACATTTTTCGTATGAAAACGCCCTGCATGAACCAATATGTTTTTATTTTTAGAATAGGCAATCGCCAACAAAATAAAAGCGTCAACATTAGCGCATTGTACAGACGATGCGTCCAACAATTCTCTTGATTTTATCAATTTTATTGCTTCCGCTCTAAACGGATGATATGGGAAATCCTTGCTTGCTTTCAAAAAACTAAAAGACTTTTTCTGTACTTTTTTAATCTCATGTTTTTCAAAAAGAATCTTATAGATTCCTTTTTCATCTGCTTCAGACCTTATATCTACATATGGGAAATTAATATTTTTTACCAAAAGAATACTTTGATTGATTCTAACCGACATTGCGGGTATGTTAAAAATAGATAACATAGATTCTTGCTCTCCATGATATCCTGAAGCTATCATGGTACCTTCGCATACAAAAGATATATCATCATAGATATCGATCAAATTTCGGCAAAAATGGTCTATTTTCATCATGCCTCTTTTTGGCGGGGGTTTATTAAAATGTCCTTCGTGAAGATCACCGATTATAATTATATTTTTTCCCCCATATTTGTAAAGGGAAATTGTTTCTAAATTGTATAAATATTCAATGGTGCTATCATTTTTTGTCATTGTGTATTTAAGAGGATATTTTCTAGGAACAATTTGTTGAGTAGTATTTTTAGCTACCCACATATTGTAGTTAACACCATACTTAAAGGGAAAATAAAAACCTCCTTTAATGACGTATCCACCGTCAACACAAAGACTATGAATTGTTTCATCAAAAGTTCTATCCGAACAATATATATAATTTTTTGCGTGTATAATTTTCTTTCTTTTTACTTTAGGGTCCGGCGAAAGCACTACGATCAAACTTTGTCCTTTCAAGTTTTCTAGATAATAAAATTTTGCATATTTGAACTCTGGGGTTATTATCTTCATTATTTTTAATAATAATATTTTTTATAACATTTTTGGATAAGATCCTATTTTTTGATAAAATATAGTCTTCTCAGAAAGTTGTTTTTTTTATTTTTGTCAAATGCCCTAGTATTTAAAACAAATATTACCATAACGATCTTTATTGTAAGTGGATCCTTTAGCTTTGAAAAATAAAATAATCACCATTGAATGAGAATATGATCTTGTTCCAAAAACAATATAAAACCTGCACTCAACCTGCGGTATGCCTGTTGGCGTAGCCAAGCAACGACATTAAAGAAAACAAATGGCCTGATTTAAAATTTTTTTAATCAAAATAATTAATATCTTTCCGTGAAAAATGGAAGATCATTTTCCGCTATATTTTGAGAGAAAACCCATTAAATTCCATCGTGGACTTTCAGTTTCCGAGGCTAAAAGGTCTCCAAAATTAAAAAACCATTATTTTGATCCAGAGAAACTTCCTCCCCGACATGAGAGATATAAAATGACTATCGTTTGGGATTTAGATCAAACACTTGTTTCTGCTGACGGAATAGAAAATGAAGATGAAAACAACGATCAAACACGTTTAGTAATTCGTCCCCGAGCAGAAGAGGTTCTTTCTCTTCTGCGTCGAAATGGAGATGTTGAATTTATTGTTTGGACTGCGGGAACAGAATCTCATGCCCGCCGAGTCGTAAACTCTTTAAATACCTTGTTTTTTGATTATGTAATTTCAAGAGATAGTTCATGGTATCCAATTAAAAATTTAAATAAGTTTCTTAAGAGTGGAAGAGATCTTGATACTATGATTCTGGTCGATGATCGTATGGATATAGGATTGGATCATCCCGAAAATCTTCTTGTTGTTCCTCCTTACTATCCAAAAGAAAAACATGGCGAAGATGATGCCAGTCTCCTATATTTGGCAAATATTCTCCAAAGAGCTATTAATCTATATCATGATCAAAAGCCGAATCGTCGTGGTACCGAAGGACGCCTTCCTTTTTATTCCTATATTTTTTCTCCATTAACCGAAAAGTGTGTTCTTCAAGGTAACTTTTATTATGGTGTCCGTTGTTTTTCTTCAAAAAAAGAAATAGAAGACGCATCTCTTAATTTATGGCTATAATATTGTTAAAAATTAACTTTTCTAAAGACGGTATATTACAAAGAAGTTTTTTAATGTGGCTGTTATCAACCTTCTAAATTAACTTTACACCAATTAAAAAATAATAATCATAGTTTGGAACTCATATCACGAAAGATTTAATCTGTTTAATTAAAATGGATATAAATCTTTGGCTGTTATTTATTTGTATTTTAACATTTTCGGCAACAATTATATCCTTGGTTCTTTCAGTTGTTGCTCTAACAAAAGCAAATTCCAAGGTTAAAGTATTAACAGGTGACAAAGGCGAACCAGGCGCACAAGGCATACAAGGTGAACCAGGCATACAAGGTGAACCAGGCATACAAGGTGTGCCAGGTGAACCAGGCATACAAGGTGAACCAGGCATACAAGGTATACAAGGTATCAAAGGCGACAAAGGTGACAAAGGTGACAAAGGTGATAAAGGTGATAAAGGTGATAAAGGTGATAAAGGCGATAAAGGCGACGGAGAATTATTAGTCGAAAAACCGGGAAGCGGATATATTGAGTTAGTATTTATTTGTCCATATATTCTTAATGGTGGTCCAGAGAATATCTGTATAGCTTTCAACCAAGCAAATGGCAATATTATCAAACGCGAAGATTATGGTGAATCCGAACAAATTAAAACATTAATTAATGCATCGACTTCTGCAGGGGTAAGTTTTTATGACGGCAATATTAAAATATATTATGACAAGGAAACCCGAATAATAGAATTATCTTGTCTATCAACTCAAGTACAAGGGTCTCCAATGGAAACACTTCGATTCTCGTTTAAGCCACAGGATTTATTGACAATTCCCTCAAATAATGCCGATCCATCTATGCTGACAGGGAAAATAAATACAACAATTAACAAGAATAACTATCCGGCACTAAATACAAACTACGCATCCCAAACAAATTTTGATACTTCAATTAATTATTGGGGTTCTGGAGGAGGACGTCTTTCTAGCAAATCTGCTCCACAAGAAATTAAATCCGTAACTTATTCTGAGTATACAGCAAGATACAAGCTGTCTAATGACGACGGCTCTTATATTACTGTTTTTGTTGGGAGGGGAGAAGAATACGCGCTCATTTGAGTGAATTTTTTTATAATGTATTAATGATGAAAATTTCGGTGAATATATTCACCGAAAAAATTGGCTATAACTTAAGGCTTAAGCAGCTGTGCAGCGGTACCACTATCACTTGAAAGTCTTATTTCGAGCTCATCCATGTCATCAGGATAAAATCTTCCTTTATCTTTTGGACATCCAACAGGTATGATGGGAGATTTACCAATAGCGATATCATGATCAGAGGCAACAACTTCATAATAATAACTTTCATTTGCCTTTACTAAACGACATTTACTTTTTAAAAGTATGTATGCATTTTTGCCACCAAGGTAATAAAAAGCATCTGTTTCATATATAATCGGATAAAGGGTTCGGTTATAAAATACGAATTTTATTGCCGGTACATTTTTGAATCGAGCGTAAAATGATCCGCTTTTTCCCCAATATTTATCGATTTTTTGATTAGCATCACCGATTTCTTTCTTGAGGCGTTCTGTCTTATCTTCGGCCATTTGATATGAGATATAAATAAATTTTATATGGCTAAAAAGATATACGATTAAAAATATGTTTTCGGATGATCTTTTTGTTAAGGCAGGGGGAGAATTTCCTTACCGAAGATATCAAGAGGGAACTTGTCTGAATATTTCTAAGCTTCGTCATTTATTGATTGAATATGAGCCTCGTTATGACCCTTCCGGGTTTGAGGTTTCTAAATTAGAACGCAAAGTTTTTTCCAAAAATCCAACTGAACCACCCGTTTATACGCTTTTTGAGCCCGGTCCAAAAAATATTGTCCCTGATAATTCATGGGAACTTAATGTTGTGATAGATCAATATACGGAAACATCAAGAATGAATTCTCCTGGATATGGAAAGGAGCTTTCTCCTCTAGAACTTTGGTCAGGTTTTACTTTTTCGCAGCGTCGTGATGAAATATTAAAAGGGAAAAAAAGCCTTCATGATGCTCGAGAAGCCATTTACAAAGAAGGAGAAGTTAGACTCGCATATGTAACTGATTCAATTGGTCTTTACTCTTATATTAGATCCGAATTTTTGTCAAAAATATCTCAACCAACAGTTGTAGATATTACTGCCTTTGGGGATCGTTTAGTTGCAGCCGCTCATTCTGGCTACAGCTATATAGGCGTTGATCCCGATCCAACTCTTGTTGATGGCATTTCAAGGCTTACATTGGATGTTCAAACAATTTTGCCTCAAGCAAAAATAAGTACTTTCACTCTACCGCTAGAACATTTGACAGTTAGTCATGAGGTTGATCTTGTTACTTTTTCTCCTCCACCTTATACGGCTGAGCCGTACAACGGAGGAGAACGACAAGTTCATAAGGTCTACAGGAGTTTCTCTCATTGGTTTTTTGGTTTTGTGAGAGAAGCTTTAGTGAGAGCAAAAATGTGGCTTCGCGAAGGAGGTATTTTAGGCTTTTCTGTTCTTGACAGAGAAACAACACCAAAGATAACATATACGGAAGCAATGATATATTTGGCAATGAAACTTGGTTTTAGACCAACGAAAATTTTCACTCTTTCATCTTCTGCAGGTACACCTTGGTGGATATTCACGAAAGATTCTTCTTTTACTGATGATCGTTTTGACAAAATATATAAAGATCTTTTTCCAAAGAATTTGTCGAAAAATATTTCTCCAGGAATGGAATATCTTCGTCATTTGGCATCAGGCTATTTGCTGAAGACTGTAACCGAGGCACAATTGTTTGATAAGGTTGGAAAAGAGAAGGAGATTCTTGGAAGAATTCTAATGTCCAAAGTTCCGACAGAATATGATTTAGACCCTGTTTTTCCAAATGCGGAATCAGAATTTATTCTTCGAGAAGAAGATTTTAATATGCAACCTCGCTTACCAATAGTTGTTCAAACGGCGGATGCTGGTTTTAGAGATCAAATACCTTTTGATGCTAGTATTAAACCTTCTCGTCAAACAGCAATGAGTTCTTTTGTTGGTCTTTTAAATATCATAACAGCATATCTCCAATGGATTCAATGCACATATGAGTTTGAAAATTTAGAAAGGAGAGTGAGATTAACAAGAGAGAAAAATGGAGCATTTGAACTAGCTTTGGAAAAAAGGTTTTCGATGAACGTTATTTCTTTTCTTAGGAAACACACTCTTTTCGCGCCCGAAGAACTCACAAAAATAAGAGTTTTTCCAACAAAAGTTGTGTTATGGAGCCTCCCTTTTAGTGGCACCGATGCAGGCCACCAGGCTATCGCAAGCGGTCTTTCGCTTTTTAGATATGAAACTGTTGGCCTTATTGCCCATCATTATACTAGACCTGAATCTAGAATAGAAGCCATTCGTAAGATAACTCGTTTTATGGGAAATAAAGATGGTGGTGATGTTGTTGATCTTTTTGCAACTCCTTTTAATGCCAATACAAGTTTATATGCTTCTCCTTATCCCGATGTTGATCCAGGATCTCTTGGGAACTTCTTTTCATATGATGGTGGGGACCATAAAATTTTGATGGCAAATCCGCCTCCATACAAAGGATTTGATGAGAAAATGATTGAACGTTTAATTAAGGTTTATTTGGATCCAATGCGCTTTCCGGATCGGGTAATCTTTTATTCAACCACTGTTTGGGAAGATACGGGTCGTCCTTATCTTGATCGTATTATGGAAAATAAAAATCCAGAGTTTGAGGACTTTGATGATAATGATGTTCTAAAAATGATGTGGGCGATACCTGAATATAGACAATATGTTAGGGCAGTTTACATATTGGATCATAAAAAACATCCAACTTTTGATCCATACACAAAAAGAACAATTCCAAAAACTCGTCCAACACAATCTGTGGGTGTTATCCTTTCACAAACGGACCAGAGTCTTGATTTAGAAAAGCTTTCGTTGTTATCTTCTGATGCTCATTTTGTTTTTTGATAGAGAATTAATTGGAAAAATTTTTTCCAATTAAGTATTTTAATAATTTTTTGAAGAATTAATACAATTGCAAGAACATGGTTTAGTTTACTCTCGAATAATTGTTAGAAATTTTAAGGTAAGAACCTGCAATCTGCCAAGTCTAGCCGTGCAAAGCATACAAGGTTTGGATCAAGCCAACATTTAAAACTTCATATTTGAACAAAATAACCTTCTCAAAAATAAATGATTTTGCTCTTATTTTAATTTTTAGTCGAAAAAGTTTTTCGATTAATTTACTCAAATATAGGCCT
>CALAYS010000243.1 GCA_937895515.1 uncultured bacterium | reverse complement strand
AAAGGTAGACACGTAGCTACAAGAATTAATGCAATTACTCCAAGTATAATTAAACCTATATTTTTTTTACTTTTGCCACTTTTTAATAGTGTCCCTACAATATCCTTCATAAATTATAATGTTATTCCGAAATCGTTTACCTGATCTCTCGTTGATATTGACCATGTCGAGTTCCCGTCTATTAGTATTTCTACTATTTGGCCATATTTTGAATTTGATGAGATTCTAGTAACATAGCTTGCTGGATTTTTAACCTTGTCATAGGTGAATGATTTACCGCTTTGATAAATTACAGTTACATCATATCCACCTGGTTTTAAACTCAGTGGATTTGTTCTGAAGTCGTCTCCGACATGTAGATTACCTCCGCTCATATTAATTTCCGTTAAATGGATCTAAGTCCTTATTAGGTATAAGATTCCAGCTTTTCTCTGCTCCTGGTGATTGCATGATATTGATTGATGTTGCTTTCTCCTTAAGTAGGATTAAAGCTCCCTCCGCATCACCATCTTTAATAAGTTCTCTGATCTCTCTTGAATCGTCTCTAGATACATCAACCATAAAAAGAACGGAGTGTCTTTGTCTATTAGCATTAACTGTTAATGCCATAAGCGATAATTCTCTAGGATCCGCCGAAAATCCATCAGTATCACCTCGGAAAGGAACTGGTAAGAATGACTCTATTCCATTTGCGCTTGCTATTCCGTAGTATTTCATTTTTATATGTTTTTAATTTGTTTTAATTTGTTTTAATTGTTAGGCAAATATAATAATAAATATCGGATAAAAAAAATTATTTCGATATTTTTTTATAAAAGTAGGGGAGCAGTCAAATAAATATTGATGCTCCCCTAAATGTATTGGGTTAATTTGATTATATATCAGGAATCCTCCCAATATTTTCTCCTTACTGAATCGATATAAGCTGAAGTTAATACAGTTTCAAAGAAAAAATTGTAATATTCCTCATTAGTTGGTGGCTTTATCTCTTTCAGCTTCCAGCTTGTAACTAGTGATTGTATTTGTATTTTCTTTATGTCTTTTATTGAGGTAATTCTTTCCTTCCTCAACCTCAGTCTCTCATCGTTTCCACCCATCCTTTCTGTGCATTTTCTCAGGATGTATTTTTTTCTAAGATACCTTGTCTTTTTCTTTATTAGTTCCAGAAGTTTCATCCTTAAAATATTTAATTCTTTCAGCGAGTACTTCGTCAATAACATCTAAACCGTTACTAATTAGATGCTCATGTATACCTTTTTTTTCTAAATTACCATTAGTTTGATGATATTTTTCTATAATAGAAAATATAAGATCACCTTGAGATTCCCTCTTCATTATTTGACTGTTTTGTTTACTAGCATTGCTATACAATGTAAAAGAATAGTATTCTTATCCTCTGGATTAATTATACTAGAATCCAGTTCCTTTTTAAGCGATTCTGCCTGCAGATATACGGTCCTAGCTGTTTTTTTAACCAGTTTGTCGTATTCTTCTAATAGTGTCCCTGTTTTTTGGTCCATTGATAATGGGTTATTTTAAATTTGGCTTGTTGCATAATTTTATCACGCATTTGTAACAAGTTACTGCTGTAGCCTTCTCGTCAACATTTTTGACTTTTTCCCCGCATAGCTTACACGGCATTGTTTTTGGTGTTCTAGTTTTACTATAGCTAGACCCCCCTGAATTTTTAGTAGTAGCCATCTGCTTCAAGTTGTTTAAGTTCTTTAATGACTTCAGGATCGGGTATAACCTCTCTTCCTGGCATGTGCTCAGTAACGAATTTCTGTAGAAATCCACATCTCTCATATTCCTCTCTTTCGAGAAATAATGCTGTCATTCTATTTATCGCACTTCCTATAGACTCAGCTGAGCTACCTTCCATAGCTTTTGATCCTTCCTTCGCAAGCATATCATAAGCAACGTAACAACCATCTATGAAATTTTTTAATGTTTCTCTTCTGGTTCTTTCTGCTACTTCTCTAGCCTGTTCTTCAAAATATCCATTGATGTCTTCACCTAAGTCATCGTCATCGTCTTCGTACATATTACTCTATAATATTAATTTTACTTGTGAGATCCAACTCTTTAGCTTCTCGATAAAGTGTTCCACCCTCGGAGACTATCTCCATTTCACCTTCAAATATAGAACTAGTATCTCTATAAACCTTCTCTCTGACAATAGCTCCACCCGCGAGATAAGTTCTGTTCTTAATTTCTTCGTGTTTTGTCTTGTTATCGGTCTTACATATAAATCTTATTGCTGACATGATTGATTGGTTTTTTATATATGTATTCTACTATAAAAAATCATAAAAATTTCATCCAGCATTAAAAAAATTACACGTTAGTTTCCCTCATAGAACCTATATAGCTCTTGAATAAAAGCTTTTCCCTCCCGTTCATATCTGAATGGAATTGATCAAAATTACCCGCCGAAGCTTCGAATTCTTTGATGAGTACATCCAATGTTCTAGATTCTATTGTTGTCGTTGATTTTAGTAATTTTTCATACTTTCTTTTCCCCTCCGCCGGTACATCTGATTGTACATCTACTTTTAATTTACCTCTTAATCTTTCCATTTTTATTTATTTAATTGATTAGCTATTATATAAAGTGCCATCCTCTAGAAATTCGTATCTGTCACTAGACAATATAGTTTCTTTTATGTTATCATCACTGAAATATTCACGTATACCATCTATAATCTTTCCCTCCACATATATCATATGATTCTCAAAGTTTCTCTCAGCAATCTCTATCAGTGATCTTACTGCTCCCTCCCTTGGATCGTCTATTGCTAGAAAAAC
>CALAYS010000242.1 GCA_937895515.1 uncultured bacterium | reverse complement strand
TTTCATTCTCTGCATAACACGATTCCAGATATTCCTTTCTTCTAGAATTTCCATTAACTATTTGCTTTGCAACATCCCTTGCTTTTTTAAGCTTAAGATTCTGTGCTTTCTCGTATGCATCAAACTCATTAGTTTTAGCTTCTCTCTCCTTAGCTATTGCATCGATTTTTTCTTTATTACCTTCCTTTGCTAATTGATCTATTTGTTCATCACATTTAGCTATGGTTTTTCTTAAATCGCTAGCTTTCTGTATAAGATCAAGTTCCAATGAAAGAACTATTCTTACTGCTTCGTCTATCATACCGACACCAGAAAATGATCCAAGAAGGAATTTAGAGAGTTTATTTGTTAAAAAATTAGCTATTCTTCCTTCGTTTATAGGAGATATTATTTCTGGGATTTCGATTGATCTTAATTCTTTAAGAAATGATGGGTCAAGATTCTCTATCAAGCCTTCATATTGTTCAAAATCCTCAAAAGATGGAATACTTTTCATAAATTGATTTATTTTTATCATCTATATATCACAGATGTGATTTTTTATTTAAGCTCAACCCACAAAAAAAGTCCCAGTAATTACTGGGACTTTTTGGTATATTTGCTAATCTAAGATTATGCTAAACCACCAGCAGGTACGTTAACATAGAATGTTAAGTACATAGTTTCAGGTAAGAAACCAGCTTCTACTAATGCATATCTAGATTTAACTGCGATCTTAGGTGACATTGTACCTTCAGAGATTGTCTGAATAGACTCTGCCATCATGTAAGGCATGAATTTTAATCCTGGTTCGTCATCACCACCTTTTCTTCCAATTAATACTCTCGTATCGTTGTAGTTCATGTTTTGATCTACATATACTGTCATACCAGCAAGAGAACCTACAGGGTATAAAGTACCGTTATTTTGAGTTAATGTGTTAGAGAACGGTGCGAAAGTGAACTGAGAAATATCTTGAAGTGCACTTGCTACTGCAGCGTTAGTAACGATGAAGTTAGCAGGACCTCTTCTACCTCTATTAGCTACTACGTTTGCAGCTGCAAGGATTCTAGAGAATAATCTTCTTTGAAGAGTTGATAAGTTCTCATATCCACCTGAAGCAGGACCAGCAGGGATTGGCATAGTAACGTTAGCGTCTACTTTATTAATATAAGCAGCAGTTGTACTAGCACCACCGTTTATAATAAGGTTTAAGTTTAAGTTTTGTTGTTCAACAGAGTTGAATTGAACGTGGTTAGACCAACCTAAAGCGAATGCTCTTGCTAAGATGTGTTTGTTAATAGCTTGAGATACTTCATTAACCAATGCGTTCTCGATCATTGAGATAACGTCGATACCGAATTGTTTGTTAAGATCTTGTATTTGCTCTGTTGTAACAGAAGCAGCTACTTGGAATGTCTCAGCTTCAACGAATTTAGTGAAAGTTGAAAGACCCATTGAGTTGAAGTATGTAGACTCACCAACACCTCTTAACATTGGGTTGTAAGTTTTAGTACCATCAACATAAGGACCTTGCCAAGCTTGATCATTAGCGAAACCAGCACCAGAGAATCCTTGGATATGATCTTCTAAAGCTTTAACTAATTGAGCAGCATAACCGTTTGGTGAGTAAGAAGCTCCAGTTGATAAAGCAGGACCAACAATACCAAAGTTTGTAAGTGCAGTTGGAGTACCGTTGATATAGTTATTGATGTTTGATCCAGCAGCCATACCAGTTACTTGGAAGATTGGGAAACCATCAATTCTAGAAAGACCTACGAATGTTAAGTTTAATGTTCCAATATTACCAGTAGCACCAACAGTTGGGAATGAAGCTGCAGTAGCACCTGTAGCACCTGTAGCACCAGATCCGGTATAAACTGGGAATTTAATCATTGTTGGAGCAGTAGCTAACTGATCAGCAGCTGTTGTAGCAGCACCAGCACCAAGTTTACCACCAGCATAAACGTAATCTAAGTAAGATAAGATACCAGTAGGACCTGACATAGGGATAACTGGAACGATATCAAAACCGATAGTTTTTGCAGCAACTTGAATTGCTAAAGGCAATAATGATGGGAATTTATCTCCAGATCCTTGCCATTGTGTGTTATAGAAACCAGCATTAGCTTGAGTAGATAATGATGTACCACCCATATTCATTCCTGGATAAGCAGGAGGCGCAACGTTACCCATACCATTAACAACACCTAAAGAGTTATAAGCTCCAGCAGACTCGTTTAATGAGTGATAGTGGCAATATTTAGTTAACCACCCTTTTTTTCCTTCATCTGTGATACCAGCTTTACTTTCAATAAGCGGTGACCATGCATCGTAGATTTCTTGTTCGTTAATCAATTTCATGATTTATTTACTTTTTTTTATCTTGTTTGAAATTTTTTCTCTAATGCAGAAGCAATAGCATTCATATATTCGTTAGAATATCCTTGTGATTGCGTTTGTGCATTAGGCATTGCGATATTCTCGCTCTCATCTAATTTTTGAACTCCAACAGTAGCAGCTCCTAGTTGACGTGTTGACCAGAAGTTTTTCACTTGGTAAGGTGTATCTAATCTATAGAAGTTACTCTGAGCAATAATAGATTGCTTGTGTCCCTCGCTAAGTGATTCCCAAACTTGAGTGTATTCTTCAGGCATTGTATCAATAAAATTAAGACCTGTTTTGTTTTTGTTCTCGTTTTCGTTAAGAACTTCATCTGCCTTTTGTGTGTTGGCTGTTTGCTTCATTGACGCAGAAGCTTCGTTTATATTTGATTCAGTTTTTTGTGTTTTAACTGATTCTATCAAACTATCTATACTTGTTGTAAGATCTGTATAATCTCCAGCGAATCCTGATTCGTTTAATCCAGCTGAAGCTGAAAGATCTACATTTTCTCTTAATGAATCTGTAGCTTTGTGTTTAGTTGTGTTAACTGTTTCAGCTATATATTCTGTGTAAGAGATTGATTTTTTTAATTTTTCTGCTAAGTAATCAGAATAATCTAAACCTTTATTAACATTTTCTGCTAAGTAATCCGAATATTGTATATTCTTATTAAGACCTTCTGCAAGGTATTCTGAATATTCTATACCATCATTTAATTTTTCCGCAAGATATTCAGAGTAAGCTATTCCCTTATCTAAGTTCTCACCAAGATATTCAGAATAAGAAATTCCTTTATCTAAGTTTTCTGCTAGATATTCAGAGTATTGAATATTCTGATCAAGCTTCTCAGCAAGATATTTTGTATATTCTATTCCTTTGTCTGCAGACTCAGCAACATATTCAGAATAAGAAATTCCTTTATCTACATTTTCAGCTAGATACTTAGAATAAGAAATATTTTTATCTAAATTCTCAGCAAGATATTTACTATAGTTTATACTTTCGTCTAAGTTTTCAGCTAAGTATTCACCATATTTAATAGCATTGTCTAAATTCTCAGCTAAATACTCTGAGTATTTTTCTAGTTTAGCAACTCTTTCTTCAAGGTTTGAATTTTTATCTTCAAAGCTAGATTCTGTTAATACTTGCTTTTGTTCTTTAATTTCTGCAATTTTAGAATTCATAGATTCCATTTCTTTTTTCAAGAAAACGGAATATTGATTTAATTCTTCTGCAGTCACAAATTCATTATTCTCCATGAGGATCGTCTTATTTTTATCTGATTTTGATACGAGGTTGTTAAATTCTTCGTTATTTTCAACTTTATATATCTTCACATCTGAATCATTTTTTAGACCTAATGATTCATTTACACATAGAAGATCGTTGGTAACACTTTTATTTCTCATTTCGAAGAAATCATCAAAATGATAACCAGCGCTTTCGTATACTCTTTCTAATTGGGCATCCTGAAATCCAGGATCTGCAACTAGATCGTAAGTGAATATTTTTTTAATTTGAACTTTCTTATCGTTACCAACAGAACCAGCAGCTCTAGAAGAAATTGAAAGAGGAACTCCAGCATCAACAAGATTTTTAGCTATCTGTCCCATAGGAGTATCTAAAAGTCTAACTTTGATTTTGATCTCTCTCCCACCTTTATCATAATCAAGCTTTTCTATTATATGAGAAATATTCTTAAGCGAAACATCAAACTTTTCAGGGTGATCTAATTCGCCAACTAATCTTCTCTGAGCTATTTTCTCATTAAGATAGTTTAAGTGTGGAAGGTATTCGGCTTCTTCGTAAATTCTATTGTTGTTGTTCTCTTTACCGAAAACAGCAGCAGTACCTTCTAAGACATAATCATTGTTATCGGTCTTTGATGATTCAAGAACCGATGATTGTCTCTCTAGGATGAAAACCAATTCTTCGTTTAAATTTTTAGTTGTTGGCATTTTATACATATTTTTATGTTACTTATATATCGATTGATATATTGATATTTTTTCGATTTATTGGTGAATTATTGAAATTTTATTCTATCTTCCACTTCTTTAGCGAATTTTTTAGCGATTTGGAATGCTTCTCCGTCACGAACTTCATAGGTTTTCGTTGTATTAAACATAGGTGCATACCTATTTTTAAGTTTAACCTTTATGACCTCACCCTGTCCATTCATGAATGTTTTAGCAAGTGTTACTGCTTTCCATGTAGGTATTCCAAGAACTTCCTTCTCTTTATCAGTAAGGAATTCATCAACTATGTTTATACCACCTTTAAAGTTCTTATCTCTTATAACTGTAGCATTTTTTCTGTTTTTAATACTGATATCATCAGGATCAGCAGTAATGAAGTAATCATCCTTATTTGGAGTATTTTCATCATCACTATCTTCAGTATCAGAAGATCCATTATCGGCATTATCATTATCTTCAGGATTGGTTTTTCTTCCACCTTCCTCTTTATTATCTGAATCTTCCTTCTTAACCTCCTCCTTGAATTCGTAGACACCTCTTCTAGGATCTATAAGAGTCTCGTCTGTACTTACACCAACCTCTATACTCGAGCCTAAATTAGCATCATAATCATCCGGACCTATAATAAAATATTTATAAGCTGCCGGAGTATATTGTCTATCATCCGGATTTGCATACTCCATATCAGTTACTGAATAAACCGCAACTTTAGCTGGGCCTGCAGCCTCCTCATTAGTTAGAGTTAATGTATCCGAAGATTCTTTTGATTTACCGCTATCTTCAGTTTCTTCGTCTCCGTCTTTCTCATTCAATCTAGAATATTCAGGATACTTACCTATAGTATTTATATACTCAAGTACATCCTCAAATTCAGAAAATTTATGTATAACAGATCCTCTTTTAGAAGATTCGTTTATCATTGGGGTTAACCAAAGTTCTCTATTGTTTTCTGAATCATTTACTCCAGATTCACCAGTTCCACCAGATTGTTCCTTATTTTTCTTCTCTGCCGACTTATCCTTCGTATTTTTATTTTCTTTTTTCTCTGGTTTTACGTTGTTTATCTTATTGTTTCCACTTGCAAACATCTCCGCTATATCATCACTAGACTTTGATCCAAGTTCCTCGTCGGTAAGAAGTTTACCTGAAACATTCACATAATCCTTTTGTGTTGTTTGGTAGTAATATTCATATGTTTCAGGAGCATCACCATCGGATATTATATATTGTTCAGAAGCTTCGTTATAATATTCTAGCAAAACTGACCAGTCACATATACCCATGAAATTAAAACTAGTAGCTATATCTTCAGGCTGATCAACATAAGCTACCTTAACATCCATATCTTCATTATCTAGAATCCTTCTTAATCCAGAAAGACCACTTTGAGCGTTTATTGGTCCATTCTTTATAGAGATCAACGTAACAGCATGATCAGAAAGACCTTTCTGATATTCCTTGGAGTTTATAGCAGTTAATATAAATATTGAATCCCCGCTATTTCCTTTACCTACCTTAAATAATTCAGCAGTTGTTCTTGTATCATTACTATAAAGAAAACTTGCAGCTATACCAAGACCTGTACCAGCAGGTTGTTTCCAACATATTGTTATTGAAGTACCATCTTTTATCTTTCCCGGATCAAATTCCTTTCCTCCTTTACCTGATGCGATTGTATCCTCTATCTCATCCCATTTAGGTGCCTGATTGTCACTAAACCAATTCCATGTTGATCCTATAGCATCAATAGCTAATAGTGCTTGACCTACAAAAGGAACTAATCTAGCACCACCCTTAGAAACACCTCTACTTAATCCAGTTCTAAATGCAGTTACTATCTTAGGTAGAGAAGCTTTACCTAAAACAGCAGCTTTACCTGCTCCTTTTACTCCTCTAACTATAGACTTACCAACAACTACAGTATCTTTAAATTTAAGAAGATCTACTAGACCACTTCCTAAGACTTTTACTTTTTTAACTCCACCTGATGCAACATTTTTAAGAAATTGTCCAGATTTTGCAAGTAGACCAGTAGCTTTAGCACCTTCTGTAGCAACAGTAGCTGCTGGTGCAAGACCTCTTATTGATTTTAAAGCTGCTCCTGCAGCAACACCATATCCAACTCTTCTTAATACCGCCCACGTTACACCTATACCAGCTCCAATAGCTGCGTATTCACCTGCAGTTTTTAGTATACCTTCAACCAATTCTTTCATTGTAGTATCAGGATCAACTGGTCCTCCAGGGAGTGATTCCTTAATTGATATAACTTTAACCTTAGAATCATCTGATCCAGGAAGAGCAACCATCTTAAATGCTTTGAGCGTTTCGTCAACATTTATTTTTGTTTCTGGGTCCTCCATACTGACAAATACAGCTTTTTCCTCACCAGTAGGTAAATCTGCATCCACAGAATTTATATTCTTAAGTTTACCATCAGCTTTAAGTTTATTATAAGCATAATGAAATTTTATACCAATTTTAGCTTCAGCCGATATTGGTTCGTCTGCTTCATTTAAACTATCATATTCATCAAAAGATAAAACATCAGATTCATTCAAATTGTTATGAAATCTATAAGATCCTACATTTTCCTTTATGAGATCAGTCAAACTGTTTCCATATCTACTAGTTTCTTCAGAATCAGCAACCCATTGTCTTTTATTAGCATCCATCCATTTTTTAAACTCCGAAGATTCTGCCCACCATTGAAAATCATCAAATGTTTTTTCCTGTGGATTTAATTCAGAAATATCGGTAGGTATGCTTATCATTGGAAAATCGTCGCCAATGTTATATTTCCCATTTTTGGGTAAAAATATATTCATAATATAAATTATTTTTCTGTGTAAATTTTATCGTATGATTTAGATATAGTATCTATTAATTTCTCTATATATCCATCATTTCTTAGTTTTTTGAACACGAGATTCCCTATAGACATCTCGCCGTCTTTGGAAAGACTTTCTTTCCTCATTTTTTGTATCTTATCTTTAAGTTTAAGGCATCTTTTATATAATGACTTGGCATTACTCGGGGGATCTGATTGATCCTTTAATTTCACATCTAAAGAATCAATCTCATTCGAAATTGAATCATATTTTTTAGATACGTCCATCTCGTCTATAGTCGGCGGATCAAAAACAGGTTTTCTTACCCATTTATTATTCAACAACGAAAAGAGACCAGTGGAATCATGAACCTCATTCTCACTCTGGAGATATAGTTCTGTATCATATCCTCTAATAGAAATATTATGTCTAAGATTCCATATGAATCTTACCCCGTCTATAGCGGCTTTTAGTATTTTTGGATTCTCGTCATCTATACCATCAAGATTCACGATAACATGAACATCCAGATCCGAGAAATTGGTGTAGTTGTAATTAGATAAAGATCCGGTTAATTGGACATCCTTTATTACTCTCCCTTTTAGAAGTTCAGGGAATTTTTCGTAGAAATCATTAGCGATTCTTAAAAGTTTTCTTCTAACCCGCTGATCGAATACCCACTCGATGTTTCCATCATCATCCTTCTTTTTTTTCCAAAAGATAGGATTTAGCTCGTCATGATAAAATGCTCCAATCTCCTTCTCGGTGATTAGATCATTCACATTATGTACGAATAAATTAAAATTAAATACCTTGTTCACAAAAAAAGCTTTCCTCTATATATCAAAGGAAAGCTTTAAAGTATTTAACTAATATTCTAGAAGCAGACTTTCTCAAGAACCTCCATGACGGTTCTTACGTCTATTTCACAATAATCTTTTATTTCATCATATGCCTGATTATCCCAAAAGTATCCATTAACTTTAGAGCCATCCATATTTTCTTTAGGTGATTTAACACCAAGAGAACAAGAAAGAAGATCAAGGCTTAGATATTTTTGTTGCGTCCAGCTACCAAAAGCAAAGACATCTGAGGTATCAATATATGGTATTTCCCATGGCTTTTTATCCCACACTTGTAGATTCGCTGATGGATTTATACCATTATAAACCATCCTTTTACCTAAACATGGAACGTCAAAACCTTTTATATTATGTCCACATAATTTCCAATTTTTTGCCATTGCATTATTGAAAACCTTGTTACTTTTTTCTAAAATATCTATCTCGTCGGTACCGTAAAAAGATTTAAAAACTTTTTCACCATTGCTAAAGGAACCAAAAGAAACGCAAACAACTCTGGAAAATTCAGGCTCTAAGGATGCCTTAGCTAGATAAACATCACCATCGCTCCAGTGTGATATTTCAGGATTAGCCCCTCTATAATAGATAGCTCTCTTTTTCCATAACTCTGCAAGTCTTGGATTCTTTCTTTCAAGTGTCATAAAATCCTTCTCTGAGCAAACAGTTTCGACATCAAAATAAAGATAGGTTTCAATAGTTTCTAATTTGAACATAATTATAATTTTATACAAATATAATCAAATATTACGGAATAAAAAAATTATTTCTTTGAAATTTTATTAATAACTGTCGGGGGTAACCCTCTATGTGATTTTAAATATTCAAGATAACAAAGTTCCTTGTTTGGTGAATCTATTATAACATCAATGTCAAGTCCAAAAGTTGGAATTCTCATTGTTAATAAATCAGTACAAGTAGGGGAGAGAGCTTTACCGTTATTATCAACATCTGCTGCTTCTGAATGAAAGAAGAAAGGTTTAGTATTTACCTTCCATGTTGATGCTGCAAGAAACATAGCCTCTCTTATAGATAATCCACCATCATTGAACTGATGTGGTAATATTCTAAAGCATAGAGGTATCCCCGTTTCATAATAAACACCGGATAGAAGATCGGTTATTGAAAAAAGACTGGGTTTCTCGTCATTAGTGACTGTTAATCTCTGAATTGTAGAATTTTTGAGTTTAGAGACCATCGAGCAGAATTCCTTCATTGTTTTTTTTCTGTTACCGTAGGCTGATCCTATCCTTATAACTATCGAAGGTCCATTCATACCGATTACACCAAGAACATCGGAAAGCTTATTAAGTAGCTTTATAGTTTTTATTCTAATATCCTCGATTTGACTTCCTAGAAAATAATCCTTACCTATAAATATAACAACTCTCATCGAGTTTTTATTTATCAGTGAATTTATATCATTAATTTTTTCAGAGAGAAGAGGATTTTCCTCCTCTATTAAATCGTCATCAAGGAAATCCTGAGTTATATCAAGCTCACTAAGATTTAAACAAACTATCTTAGATGATATCCTGGAATTTATTATACATAAAGCCAAGATAAGATCAAGTATATCATCATATGAACATACTTGCTTATCTATTGTTATTGATTTCTTGGGAATCCCAAGATACGATATATTTGTTTGATTGTGTCCGAATATCATCTATAGGGTTTCTTATTTGTACTATAAATGATTGAATTGGTTTCTCTTAATTGTTTGTCTCCTGTCCTAATTCACTAGCGCTATAGACAGTTTTTGAATTATATACTGATCCAGGTAGCTCACTTGCTTTGCTTTTAGATATGGTTTCCATGTTCCCGTGATTCCCACCAGATCGGAAGAGCACACGTCTGAACTCCAGTCACATCAC
>CALAYS010000241.1 GCA_937895515.1 uncultured bacterium | reverse complement strand
TGGTGATCAACCTCACATCTTCCTTTTGATATTTTTGAAGTTCTATTATCAGTAGATTTAAGGAATTTGTTAACTGGAATCGAAGCAAGATTACAAACAGCTTGCTCGTCCTTATCAGTATATTCCATGATTTCAGTACATAAATTGGAGCTTTTAATCGTACCTAAATTCTTTTGGTTTGATTTTTTATTAGCAGCATCTTTATATAAGATATATGGTGTACCGTTCTCTATTTGAGCATCAAGTATTCTAGTCCAAAGATCTCTAGCTTTTATAGTCTTCTTAGCTTTACCTGCAGCTTCTGCAGCTTCGTATGCAGCTTCAAATTCATCACCATATAATTCCCAAAGACCCTGAACGTCCGACGGAGAAAATAAACTCCATTCCTTATCCTCCTCCACTCTTTTCATAAATAAATCAGGTGTCCATAAAGCTAAGAAAAGATCTCTAGCTCTAAATTCTTCCTTACCGTGATTTTTTCTAAGCTCTAGAAAATCCTCGATATCAGAATGCCAAGGTTCTATATAAATAGCAAAAGATCCCTTTCTTTTACCACCACCTTGATCAACATATCTAGCAGTTTCGTTGAAAACTTTAAGCATTGGTATTATACCATTAGAAGTACCATTTGTACCTCTAATATAAGATCCAGTACCTCTAACATTGTGTACTGCAAGACCTATACCACCAGCATTTTGAGATATAGCAGCTACATCAGCTAATGTTTTATAAATTCCAGGAATAGAATCATCGGACATCATTAGAAGGAAACAAGAAGACAATTGAGGTTTCTTAGTACCAGCATTAAATAATGTAGGTGTTGCATGTGTCATCATGTGATTCGACAAAAGCTCATAAGTTTTAATAACACTCTTTATATCCTCTCCCCATATTCCTACCGCTACACGCATATACATATGCTGAGGTGATTCACACACTTCAGCATTAGTTTTTAATAGATAACTTTTCTCAAGAGTTCTAAAACCAAAATATTCGAAATCAAAATCTCTTTCGTGTATAATTGCTCCGTCAAGCTTCTGTTTATTCTTCATAACAACCTCATAAGTGAGATCGTTTATAATACCAGCAGGTTCGTTGGTTTCTGGATTTATATAATCATATAAATCCTGTATAGTCTCGGAGAATTTTTTCTTGGTTGTCTTATGTAATCTGGATACTGCTATTCTTGAGGCCAATATAGAATAATCAGGATGCCTAGGTATTAATGAAGCAGCAGTCTCAGCAGTAAGATTATCTAATTCCTGAGTTGTTATTCCATCATAGATACCAGCAATAACTTTCTGTGCTACCTCCATAGCATCAACATAATCGGTGTTTAATCCGTAT
>CALAYS010000240.1 GCA_937895515.1 uncultured bacterium | reverse complement strand
GCTTAATATAGTTAGTATTGGATGGCCGATAGCTGGTGATATAAATAATGGTATAGTTCAGCTTGATCTCATACCTCTATCAGATATGAAATGGGCAGATTTTATATACTACTCGCCAAATTACAAAATAGGCGAGAGCAAATATAAATCGGCTCATAGAAATTGGCTATTAGCAGCTATATTATCATCAAGAAAGGAAATAATCGAAATTGACGATTTGGGTGATGTATTGGATTATAATACTCCAGTCCTTATTTTAAGTGATGGATTATATTGGCATACAAAATCATACAGAGGAAAAATCAAGGATAGATTGAAGAATCCTAAAAAAATAGAGGGAAGCGAGAGATTCGTCACTAACGATCCCCAGGAATTTATTAATTTTGCTTTAGGTCCTGGTTATAATATGGATGATGTTAAAACATTTGAACAGTTATTTTCTGTTATAATGTCTCCAGATTTTGAATTAAGCGATAAATTACCAGAAATAAAGGAAAGATTTTTGGAATTTTTACAAAGAGTTGGTCTAGAAATACCTACTGAGATTAATAGAATACAATAATAAACATTAAAAAAAGCTACTTATGGCAGGAATTAGTCATTTATATGATATTTATAACAAAAAAGGTAAAGATTTTATTGATAATCTCTTTAATACCTATGTGACCGTCAATGAAAAAATGGACGGTTCTGCTTTTGTTTTTGAGAGAGATCCTGAAACTGGTAGATTTAATTTTTATAAAAGAGATCAAAGATATCCAATAACTCTTGTTGATCGTACTCTTATGAAATATTACGAAAAGCCGATAAATTATATAGAGTCTCTTCCACCACATATTATTAATGAAATACCTAGAGGGTGGAGATTTGGTCTTGAGTATTTTTCGAACAATCAGCCGGTTGAGATCGCTTATGATAGATTACCTAAAAATAATCTAATATTATCATATATTCATACAAAGAATGAAAACGGAAGACCTTCATCAACAATACAGGACCAGGAGCAGTTAAATAATTGGGCGGATCTTCTTGGAGTAGAAAGACCACCGATAGTATTTCAGGGTATGCTAACTGACGATCAGAAAAATCAAATATTAGATTTTCTAAGAACCCCATTCGATCAGCTAGTTTCGGAATATAAGACAAAAAGTTTTGTTAGGTACATAATAGGTGTTCTTAACCCATCTTCTAAAACAAGTGCACTTAACAATGATCTTGATAAGCCGATAGAAGGAATAGTTTTTAGATTTGGTGAGGAAGACAATGGTAAGGAACCAATATTATCCAAAATGGTTGATCCGGTTTTTACTGAGATGGCCAAAGAAAAATATAGTAAAAGATCAGAGGAAAAACCTAGTGATTTTCTTGGTCTAACTATAATGGATTTAATGAATTATATTCTTGAGGAAGGTGTTGAGACATTTAATGTTGCAGGTGATACTGAGGATGAGAGATATATCTCATTTATGTCGGATGTTTTTGTTAAATTCCTTGGAGAATATGCATATAAATATAGAGGTGCTGACTTCCAGGAGCCTGATTATTTAAGGAAAGATGAGTTTAGATTGAATCTGGATAGAATAAAAGATAAAAGAGTACTCAAATATTTGGATACTGATGATTCCTACGAATCTCTTTTTAAACTTATGCTTAATTCATTCAGAAAAATAAGAAAAAGAGCCAGCGGAATAATAACACCTGGTATAATAGATCAATTTAATATAGTAGTAAGTGATATAGAGAGTGTTGTTTCTAAAGAAATTAAACCAGCTATACAAGAATCTGAATCTATACCATCCTTTATGGATTTTAAGAAAAATAATATATCTTCAAAGAAAATAGATTATGTTACAGCCGAATCTGAAAATCTGGATGATGACCAGGATGCTGATGTTGACGATCCATTCTATTCTTATAACGAATTCATATCAACTCTAGAAACTATAGATACTACAAAGAAAGATAAGACAAAGGAAATAAAAGAGGATGCATCTG
>CALAYS010000239.1 GCA_937895515.1 uncultured bacterium | reverse complement strand
AAACAAACAAACAAACAAACAAACAAACAAACAAACAAACAAACAAACAAACAACGACATAAAATTGTATGTTGTGAAAATACATATTCGTACTAAAAGTCTTTTAATAGCGCCATCTTTACAGATGACTCTAATAAGTCTCAGATCTGTTACCACATTAAATATGGCGAAACTACTAAGTTTTTAGATCGGACAAGTATTGTATACACTTCTGAAATTAAGTACTAGATAACGAATAATCTCATAGTTATAGCTTGAAATCGAAAAGATGCTCCATCGCAAAAAATTAATAGCATATTTCTTCACTTTCTATCTTAATTTATTTTTTTATGTTTCATTAGGTAACTGCTTCATTCTTGCCTGTACTGATATCTCATAGGGTTATTTTATTAGGAAGTATGAGTTTTATGATTTTTGGATTTGGTATAATTGTAGGATTGTGTTGGAGGTTTAGGGGTCTGTGAGGGCTTTTGTTATTTGGTCGTGGATTTGGAGTTATTAGGCGATTAGGTGGAAGTCTGATGACAGGAATTATTTTATACTTACCAATATGCCGATACTGTTCTATAATGCTTGGCTTACAATGTAATCTTTCTTCCGAATCTGATTGCATTAGAAAATCTTGAAATTTGATTTAGGATCATGATCGCAAATAAAAGATTATTAGACTTTGACATCTTGGTCTTCAATACACTCAGCTTCCCTAGAAAATCTGGACTATATTGTATGGCGTTCACAATCTTGCCAAAGATTCAATCTTTTTGTAGTTTCTCGGTTCGATTTGCGAAATTACGATGAGTTTCCATCGTCTTTGCTGAAAATATTACTCAAATTTATTGAAATTTATTTGCCACTGCGAGAATTTTCATCACTTTCCATATCCATTCTACGATAGTCTCTTTAAGTTATTGTCTCATGCACTGATGAAACAGATTTCGATATTGTAATTAGCTTTGATGAAGAGTTTTCGAAACTTTAACGAACGGGCACATTAATTTATGGGTCGTCAATTGACTCAATATTTTAAAGCTATATATCTCGATTAGCACAGCTTTATATTTTACTCGATATTGGCGGTCTGGTATCTGATAAATTCTTGATTGTTTCAGCTTGAGTTGACGAAGTCAGTTTTTGAAGGGTAGGCGAAGAATACGGTACAGCATTTTCATGCGCAACAGAATTATATACGGGTTTGTTTTTTGTTGTTATTTTTTGAATGTGAGAAGTTTATCTTCGTCTTTCTGAACTATAATTTTTGGGGGTGGCGAAATACTGATCACTATACAGGCAATTTATTAAGTTTTAATTAGACTCAGTGTCAGTTCTCATTCTTTACAGTTTATCTTTGACTTTATTTTTGAGTTGATTTGCTTCAATATCCAAGATCTTAATATTTCTTGAAGTTTTTGTTATTTTGCTATCAGGGGTTGTTTCCTTAGCTACTCGAGGTTGAGAAATCATATCAATTGTTTTAGACAAAGCTATACCTTTTTTTGAAAACTGTTTTGAATGCGTCTTCTGGACTGCAATTGAAGAAACAGGCCCAGGGTTGAGCAGATGCAACCCAAGCTTAGATTTGATATCAGATTTGATAATGTTGCGATCATAGTAGTAATAGTTATTTTCGATGTTGTAAACTTGAACCTTCTTGAAAAGTGCAAACATTGAATAAAATATAATGGCGAGTATATTTGTAGTTGATGCACTACATATATATATACTTGATGCATACAATACCCTATTTTATGGTGAATTTATATTTGCATTTGTCAATTGCAAGACCACCACCTCTACGAATTCCAAATAGCGTAGCCGATAATGTTTTATGTTGACTCCGCAATAACAATAATACAATTTTTCATACATAATATAAATACCATTCAACAATATTATGCTTTATATGTAATTCTTTT
>CALAYS010000238.1 GCA_937895515.1 uncultured bacterium | reverse complement strand
TGATAAGGCTCGTAATAATTCGGATTCTTTTTGAAACACTCAGTTGCATTTGAAACATATTGTTCGTCCCACGGCTTTATACAGTCACAATTGTATGATATGCTTTGAGGTTTTTTTTCTTCGTATTTATATGAGTACTGATTGTATTCTGTAACAGTTTTTATTTTATAAAAACAGATACGTGGAAAAAAATAATCAACGATAAATCCCTTTTTAGAGATCCCTACGACGAGGTTCCTCTTAATCTATACATGGAAAAAAATAATCTGAATATGGTTTTCATAAGGAATGGATTCTGCCTACATATGGCATATAACACAATAAACACTCCACATAGAATCTATCAAAAAGAAATAGAGGAATATTATAAATTAAATTTAATAAACAAGATATGATATTAATCGCACATAGGGGTAATATTAATGGTAAATTTGAGTCATGGGAGAATGAGCCAACGTACATCGATTTAGCTATAAAAAAAGGATATGATGTTGAAATTGATGTTTGGTTTAAAGACAATATGTTGTGGCTGGGTCATGATAAACCAGATTATGGTATCGATTTTAGATTTATTCGTGATAGGTTATCTAAACTTTGGGTCCACTGTAAGAACGTTGAAGCCGTAGTGTTTTTTAAAGAATGTGGTTATGATGTAAATTATTTTTGGCACGAAGAAGATACGTTAACATTAACAAGTCATAACCATATTTGGGCATATCCTGGGAAACAACCGATAAGGAATAGCATAGCTGTAATGCCAGAAATTAATCAGGATCCAATAGATGGATGTTCCGGTGTTTGTAGTGATTTTATAGAGAAATACAAAATATAGTGGAAATAATTTACCCGATTATTACTATAAAGATAAAAAGTAAATGAAAAAAGTTACTCTAAATCTTATAGCAACAAATAAATATACGCTATTTCTAGATGATATTATCCAATCAGCAAGAGATATGTTTGTTAATGATTGCGAATTAAGTTTTATAATATACACGGATTCACAAGATATCACGGATTCACAAGATATAGAAAAAGTTGAAATATCTAGAGAGCCTTGGCCAATGCCGACATTGAAAAGATTTCACTATTTTCTTTTAGGTAGGGAAATGATAGAAAAATCCGACTTTTCGTTTTATATAGATGTTGATAGCATATTCAGAAAACAACTACCATTATCCGATATGATAAGTGGAGATAATGGAACCATAGGTACCCTACATCCTGGATTTACACTAATATCCTGGAACCCACAGGGAACACCTGAAAGAAATCCTAAATCCAGAGCATTTATAGAAACTGGTAAAAATGAGCATTACTATTGCGGTGGATTTTTTGGTGCTGATTCGAAATCATTTATAGAAATGTCCGAAAAAATTAGTAAAAATATAGATCTAGATCTGGAGGATGGTATAATAGCTATATGGCATGATGAATCACATCTAAATAAATATTTCATGGATAATAAACCGGATAGAATATTAGGTATAGGATTTTCCTGTCCAAGCGAATATGAATATGGTAATACTCCAACTATAGTCTTTCTTGATAAGGGAGGCGAGGACAAAAAAAGAGAATTGAGAAATGGTTAGAGATTTAAAAAACTGTACTATTATTATACCAATATTAATAGAACATAAGGACAGATATAATAATGCAAAAACTGTTCTAAATTATATAAACAAGAATTTCAATACGAATGTTTTTATCTATGAGGTATCAGATAATGAATCCAGATTAGATTTTCTAGATACCCTTAAGAATATAGAAATAAAGCACTGGGTAGAGAAACCAGAGGAAGCATTTCATAGAACAAAATATCTAAATATAATGTTAGATTCAGTGGAAACCCAGGTAGTTGCTAATTATGATATAGACGTTCTGATGAAACCAGAAGTGTATACAGAATCGGTCAGAATGATACTAGAAGAAAACGTAGATGTACTGTATCCTTATTCTTTCGGTGGAATGACACAAAGAACAGTTTTACAAACACCAAACATACACGAAAATCTATTCAACAACGATCTAAATCTGGACTATATAGATTCAGACCCTTCATTATTTTCAGATTTTTATACGGAATACGGACATTGCATATTCTTTAATACAAATTCATATAGAGCATATGGAGGTGAAAATGAAAACTTCATATCATATGGACCGGAAGACAAAGAGAGAGGGAAAAGATTCATTAAACTTGGATTAAATGTAAGGTGGGTTGATCATTTTATGGTATATCATCTAGAACATCATAGGGGAAATGATAGCAGTCCTGCTAATAATTTCTTTAGAGAAAATTGGGACATCTATAATTATCTGGAAACATTAAATATGCACGAAACTCTTGAATATTATACAAATCAGGATTATGTAAGAAAATATAAAAAAATGTAAATGGGAAAAATATTAGTAACAGGAGCATATGGCCTGGTTGGTTCACAATTTAAAGGAACAGAATATGAAAGAATCGGTTCAAGCGATCTAAACCTACTCAATCAAAAATACATAGATGAGCATTTCTACTGGTCTGAAAAAATTGGTGATAGA
>CALAYS010000237.1 GCA_937895515.1 uncultured bacterium | reverse complement strand
AAGTTTTTCGATTAATTTACTCAAATATAGGCCTTCTGAATAATAGGTCAGACATAGCTAAAGCAGTATTTAAAACAAAATTTTTGAACAAAATACCTTGTCAAAAATAACTGATTCAGCTCTTATTTTACTTTTTTAGTCGAAAAACTTTTTCGACTATTTTCTTCAAATATAAGCCTTCTAAATAATAGGTCAGAAAAGGTTTTCGCAAATATTTGAATCTATTGTTGAAGAAACAATCTTCCAAAAATAGTCGATTTGGGATATTTTTATTTAGTCAAAAAAATTTTTCGACTAAATAAAATAAATGTTTTCTGAACAATATGTTTAAATTGGGCTATATTTATATCGTGTCTGAACCTTGAACTGCTGGACACCAATGAATAGTTCTGCCCGTTGAATCTTGATCTCGCCGAATCGTATTTCCATCAGGATCTGAATCTTTCCCGTATATAATAGGTACATATCCTCCTTTTTCACCAATGGGGGTAAAATAGCTTTTCAATGTATGCCCATTAGCCTCTAAACTTTTCTGAACTACGTCCATGATGCTGTCAAATAAAAGTTTGGCCTCTTTAGGAAGAAGACTGTTTATAAGTCTATATGGGTTAATTTTTGCCATATATAGTGCCTCCGCCCTAATATAATTTCCAACTCCCGATGTATATTTTTGATCAAGAAGAAAATCCATAATTTTTTTTTTGTGAAGACGTTTGTTTTGCAGCAAAGAAACAAATTCATCAATAGTAATTTTACTAGAATTACCATCAACAACAGAAGATAGCCAAGAAGGTCCAAGTTGGGATAGTGCTTTTGGAAGATCTTTCACAATGTCAAGATGTCCGAAATGGCGATGATCATAAAAATTAAGACAAATACCTGATGAAAGAAAAATAGCGATGGAAAGATGACGTGTTTCGGGGTCAACCGATTGTTCATATTTCCATCTTCCTTCCATACCCAAAGATGAAACAAGATATATTTTTTCCTTTTTTTCTGAAAAAAGAATGAAAAATATTTTCTTTCCTTTTGATGCAATTTCAATTATTTCCATGGAAACAATGTTTTTAAATTTATCTTTTTGCTCATGATAATAGCGAGAATCCTGGCAAACTAAAACATGAGAAATAATTTTTCCTTTACATTTTTCATACAAAACGTTTGCTATAATGCACACTTCTGGTCCTTCTGGCATTTTAAGTTTTTTAGTAAGAGATTATCTTTTTTCTATTCATTTCTCGAAAAGAATATCTTGTCAAAAAAATTAATTTTCTTTTTTTTAAAGATGCAATTTTTTCCCCAGGAAATATTAAGTTATTAATAATATTTAAAAGAAGATGAAGCTTTATGAACTTATTTTCACTCTTCAATCAAAGAACTTTAAAATTAATAGCCGCTTGAAAAATATTGATAAAGTAATCGAAAAGCTCAAGGAATTAGAGTCAATGATAGGAATGCAAGATGTGAAAGATTCATTTACGTCGCAAATTCTTTTGATACTATTGATGAAAAAACATGGTTATAACTTGCCATTCAAAAAAATGCACACCATTATTTCTGGACCACCGGGAGTTGGAAAAACAACACTCTCAATTCTTATTGCCGAAATATGGTCTCTATTGGATGTAATGGATCGTCGAATGCCGAGTGTTCCGGTGCTTCCTTTTCAAAAAGAAAAAGGAAAAACTGAAGAAGATAATATTGAATTAAGGGATGTCTTTTCAAGTATTTCGCCTGGCGCCCCACATCTTAGTCCGTCTCTAAAAGATCCAGTGGAACCATGTTGTGCTGCTGCTGAAAATGACCATTCTGGTGAAGGGGAACTTTTGCTTGAAGAAAAAAGAGAAATAATAACTTTAATTACATCTATATTAGACAATCTTAGCGAAGCTATGATAGCCATGGATAAAGCGCATAGAGATTCTCCACCAGAAGAAGTCCCTCAATTAATCAAAGATATTTATAGCCATATCCAAGATTCAATGGAAACGTGTCAAGAACTTTTACAACGAAGTGCCGCAAGTACAAAGAAAAATGACAAACTGGATTTTGACTGTATTAAAGAGGAAGAATCAACTTATTATCTGGCTGGAGCTTCAAAAGAAAACATACCATATATCGTTTTGGGACGAGAAGATTTTGTTGGCACCTATCAAGGTCATACTTCTATAAAAACGAAGGAAATTTTAGATGCAAACAGAGGAAAAATTATTATCATCGAGGAAGCCTATCTTCTTTCAACGGACGAACGTGATTCTTATGGAATGGAAGCCTTAACACTTATTAACCGTTATATGGATGAAAAAACCAACGATTACATTTTTGTATTTAATGGTTATACTGATCATCTTGATCGAACTATATTTAGGGTCCAGCCTGGTTTAAAACGTCGTATTCAACTTGTATTTCGTATTTGCAAATACAGCGGCGAGGAGATATATCAAATATTTCGCTCCCAACTGGAGAAGGATGGATATTGGCATATCCAATCCAAAGACGAACCTCTTCTAAAAAATTTTTTCATAAAGAATTGTAAAAAATTTCCCCACTTTGGCGGAAGCACAGAACGTCTTATTTTGCTAAGCAAAATGGCGTACGCAGAGTTACATGCTGAAAGTAAAGGTGATTTGGGCGCATCACGTTTTCCTATTACACATTCTATTCTAGAAAAGGCATTTACCCAATATTTAAAAACAATGGACGAGGACAATTGTGATGCTCCACCTTTTGGAATGTATACATAATAATTTTCAGGGGTTTAATTGTTTTATAAAAAGTCTTTAATAAAGGCATTTATCATGAAATTTGGAACGCGATATTTATTATAAAGTTAGCTATGTGATATCCATTATAAGGCTTATTACAAAGTTTAGTATGGAATATTAATTCCAAAGTTTGTTATGGCCGTGCTGTATTACTTACACAATTTAGTATGAAATATCTTTTATAAAGTTAGCCATGGCCATTAAATTTTCATCTTTGCGCCTTAGATCTTGGCCTGGCTAATTGATCCCAAAGAAATAGAGTTTTATTACAGGCCCATAAATTATGATAAATTGGCCGACATAAAGAAACTTTATCGCACTTGACATTCGGCTCCAAGGTTTTTTAATTAAAAGAATTTGGCCCATCTCCACAATATGCGTCAAAACGGAACTATTAGAACTCCATCTGGAGAGGAGACAAAAATTTGTGAAAAATGTCATGATGAAAAAGACGCAATTAATTTTCATCCCTATTGGTATCAACCAAAGAGATCTGGAAAACCTTTTGGAGAAAAAGTTAGACGTCGAACTTCTAACTGTTATGATTGTCGAATCAAGACTTTTGAACCCCCACAAATAAAATTTTTCCAAGAAAAGACCACTGAAGATATGAATTTAATACTAAATTTCGCAAGTAATGTTACATAACAAACTTTGTTATATAATATTACTTACAAAATTTAGTATTAAATCTTCATTATAAAGCTTACAACAAAGTTTGTTATAAAGTTAGCTGTATAATATTACTTACAAAATTTAGTGTTGAATCTTCATTATAAAGCTTACAATAAAGTTCGCCATATAATATTACTTACAAAATTTAGTATTAAATCTTCATTATAAAGCTTATAATAAAGTTTGTTATAAAGTTAGCTGTACAATATTACTTACAAAATTTAGTGTTGAATCTTCATTATAAAGCTTACAACAAACTTTATTATAAAGTTAGCTATGGCATTAATCCAAAAAATTAGCATACGATATCCGTTACAGAATTTAAACCAAAAATTTTAAATTGAATCAGAAAAATGCTAAAACATTATTTTAAAACTTTTTTTCGTCGAGTTATGTCCATATCACCTGTCGATTTTAATCTTAAAATTAACGAGCGCGTTCCCCTTAAAATTAAGGAGTTCTTGGAAAAGTTTCCGACCGCATTTATTATGGGAGGATTTGTTACTGCTGCTCTTCATGATGAAGAATTTAGCGACATCGATCTTTTTTTCCACAAAAAGAATGCAACAGAAGTCTTTAATTTTTTTGGTAAGGATTGCCTCGGAGACAATGATAAAAAATATTTTCAAAGTCGAAGTTTTTTTTTTCAAGATATTACCGTCCACTGCAGAAAAATAACTGTTGACGGATTTTCGATTGACTTGGTTATGTATGGGGATGGTTTTAATCCTTCCATTCATGTGGACTTTTCATGCCGAATGTTGCAGTTCAGTCATCAAGGCCTTCGTTATCCGCATTATATTTGTTTGCAAGATGTTTTTAACAAAAACCTTCGAATTAATCTGATCTGGTTTTTCATGAATGAACTAAAGACTATTGGGTCGATTTGTCCTCCTTTTTGGTCGATTTGTTCGCCAGCTCAAATGATTTGCAATATTCGTTGGTATCCGCAAGAAATACTACCAGCGTGGCAACAAAAACTTATCAACAACATCGAAAAATACGAACGACGTGGATATACGTTGATTTCTTAAAGTTGGAAATTTTCCACCTTTTCCGTTTGCTCATTAAAAAGAAACCATGTCGATTCCATCATTACATTCTTCTGTTGAAGCACGTAAAGAAGCTCTTTCTTTCGAGGTTCCAACTCTAAATTCTCCCTTCGATGAAGTTTTTTCTCTTTTAAACTGGCGTCCATTTTCATCCGAAACAAAAAGATTACGACTCACACCACTAAATGATAACCGATTCTCTTTCCTTGGTCAATGGAAAATGGCACTTCCATCATCTGTTGATCCTTTACGAAAAATGGCAGGTGACGGAGTCATTCCAACGGCAGTAATTATAAAAATTGCAGGAACGGTTTTCTCAAATGGGAAGGCAAGACTCTCTTTCTCTTTACCAGCAGAACTCGGATTATGTTTATCAGCTGAAGAAAGAATTTCAGTGTCTCCCGATAAAAAAATAAGAGTTACTCTTTATTATCAAGTGAAAGGTAATGCTCAACCAATTAGTGGCTTTTTTGGAGCCATTCGTTCCCATGCTCATAGTATGATGGAGTGTCGAGCGCTTGACATTTATAATAGTAAAAGGAGATCAACCTTGGGTAGAAAAACAGGCACTAATCTAAAAAATATTCAAGAATTGTATCAAAAATTGCAATCAACATTCCCTTAATGGGATCTTCGGTTATTTATAAAAAATGAAATACATTAGCAACATGATAACATTTGAAGAATTCTTTGTTCTATACATTATAAACAGACTCGAATCGCAGGATAATATTTCGGACATTGAATCTCAAGCAGAGGCGGTTGTTGCTGCATGTCTTTCAAACGGCAATCGTTCGTCAGAAGAAGATGAAATGCTGAAGATGTGTATTGCGACTATAAAGTTTACAGATGCCGGAGAGAAGCTAATTCGATGTTAGATTCCTAAAAAATATCATTAAAAGTTAATGATAAAAATACCGTTTGCCAATAATAAATGCTGTTATTTTTTGTTTTACCGATTATATTGTTCGTGTTATGGAAGATGAAGGGATACTTCTGACTGAAAACATTGTTTGTTTTATCGGTTTCCTTCATGGGATTAATATGTTTGATTTTGCTTCTTATTTTTTGACCAAAAATATAATGGCTTGTTCTAAAATTTTACAAATTTAGATATTATTTGTTAAAAGAACAATGGGTTAGGCATGATTTGGCTTAAATTTTAATCGAAAAATTTTTTCGACTATTTTCATCAAATATAGACCTTCTGAATAATGGGTCAGGTATGATTTTTTGAACATTTGGACTTTATATTTTGCAAAAATTGAGCTA
>CALAYS010000236.1 GCA_937895515.1 uncultured bacterium | reverse complement strand
TTCCGATCTCCAGTACTGATCTATATAAAATAGATGATATGGTATTTGCTGTTGATTATTGGGACGATTTATTTCTATAAAATAAAAAAGATAAATGGCTGGATTACCACATTTTACAAATTCGCTTGCAGGTATAAATAATTACGAGCCGGTGTTTCTTAATCAGTTTGAAGTACTGATAACCCCACCGTCTGCTATTGTTTCTGCTAGTACTACTTTCCAAGGTGAAAGTATATTAACACAACAAGTTAAATCAATAACCGGATTAGCTGTTGATATAGCACCTGCTCAGACAGTCAATCAAAATTATAAATTTGCTACCAGAAGATATGCTGGTGGTGAACCACAAACAAGTGACATGAACCTTTCTATGGAATTTGAAGTAAATCTTAATAATTCAAACTCGATGGAGCTATATAAAATACTTAGACAATGGTCCGATTTAATTTATAATCCATTAACTGGAGCGATGGGACTTAAAAATGATTATGTTGGTTCTATACTTATTTCGATATTTAATAAACAAGGTGATGTGTTTAGAAGAATAAGAATACCTTCATGCTTTATAAGCGAACCTATAAATGCGATGGATCTTGATTATGAGACACCTGCTATCTATACAATAAGAACATCATGGGTTTGTGATTACTGGGAGGATTTATTCATGTAACTATAAAAAACTCAAAAAATAAAGGTCAGATTTTGACCTTTTTTTTTGTGGTATGTTATATAGAATAAAATTAATTATATATGAATAATTTAGACATATCCCCTGAGGAGATATTAAAGATGAGAGAGGAGCAAAGTGGAATCGTATATGATGATCCCATTGAAGTTGAACCTACACCAATAGCAAGTGATACTATTTTAAAAAGTGAATCTGATGTCGTTGATGTAAATGAACAACAACCATTAGAAAAACCTAGACCTGCTATGAATCTTGGAAATATAAATGATGGAAAAATTAAGGATGAACCTATTACCTCATTAGGTAAAGCAGAATCTTATACCAATTCTCCGTCGTTTGATGTTGGTTGGAAGAATCTTCCTGTTGAGCTATTGCCATCCAAAGGTATGTTCTATCCTAGTGGTGCAAAAATAGCTATAAGAGCAGCTGATGTTAAGGAGATAAGACATTTTTCTGCTATTGACGAGGATGATAGACTAGATATAGAGGAAAAACTAGGTTATGTTATAGACAGATGTCTTAGAATGGATTTCCCTGGTGAAGGTGTTGTTTCTTTTAAAGATCTAATACAGGAGGATAGATTTTTTGCTGTTATGGCTATAAGGGATTTAACATTCATAAGCGGTGAGAATTCAATAATTCTTATGCCTAAAATTAAATGTGACGACAAGGCTGAATGTCCATTTTCTAGAGGCATGGAATTAAGAACAGGAGCATTGAGATCATATGAACTTGATCCTAAAATCCTTAAATATTATAATAACTCAACAAGAAGTTTTACTTTTGAGGTTAAGAAAATCGGAAAGACCATAGAGATGTCGGTTCCTACGATAGGAATAAATCGTGCTATCAGTGATTTTGTTATTTATTGTTCATCTAGAAATATTGACATAGACGAGGGATTCCTTAAAATCGCACCATTTATACTTAAGGAATGGAGGGGATTAACAAACGAAAGGATACTAATGAGAATGAGGGAAGCTGATTATTGGTCGAAAGAAGAATATAGCTTATATTTCGGACTCTCCGAAAAGATAAAGATTGGTACCGAAATTGATGTAAAGCAGATTTGTCCGGTTTGTGGTAAGGAGGTCACTGCGGATATTGCCTTTCCCTCAGGGCTCAGATCTCTTTTCGTTATTTCAGATATCTTTGGAGAATTACTTGGATATTAAATTTAGATTGTTCTATGAGCATGATCTTGATATGAACTGGATAGAGAATGTTCCATATTACGAATATCAGATATTCCTAGCTAATCTAAATAAAAAAATAGAAACGGAAAATCTTGAAAATCAGGAGAGCGAAGGACTTAAACAGTTATTTAACTTTTCCAAGTAATTTTTAAAATATATAGAATAAAAAAAACATGGCTACTGACCAAAAACTTATTTCCCAACTATTAGATCTTAGCAGAAATGTAGAGAAGCTTTCCGGCGAGATAAAAAAGAATACTACGGTAAATAAGGATCTTGTTAAAGCCGATACTGTTGAGGCTAAGCCTCAATCAGAATCCAAAGACGTATCAAAGATCGTTGATGGATTAAAATCCATGGATTTTAAGGGTCTTAAGGATGAATTTAAGGGACTTAAAGATGGATTGAAAGGTATAGATAAGCTAGACTTTAAAGGCCTTGAAAATGGTCTTAAAAGTCTAGATTTTAAAGGTCTTGAAAAAGGTCTTAAAAGTCTAGATTTTAAAGGTCTCGAAAAAGGTCTAAGCGATTCATTCAAAGGAATAGCTGATATTAAAAATTTAGATATTGGCAATATAACAAAAAATCTTACTTCTGGAGCTGGTATTAAAGATCTGATATCTGGATCAGTTGGAAATATAGGTAAAGGAATATTAGGAGCATTTGAAAGCGGTGGTGTTGTTAAGACACCTGGTAGTTATCTTGTTGGTGAGAGAGGTCCAGAAATTGCACGGCTCCCAAAGAATACAACAGTAATACCCAATGATAAGACCGAAGCTATATTATCTGGTAAACAACCGT
>CALAYS010000235.1 GCA_937895515.1 uncultured bacterium | reverse complement strand
CTAGATGAGACTGCTCGAGCTTGGATCTTCTTATGAATTTATTCTGATTTCTATCATACATTTTAGCATAATGCTTCTTTATGCTTTCCGATGGTTCGTTAATCTTTTTAAAATCCGGACCTAGTATCATGGGTTTTTCCATTTTTATAATTTTGATTGTTTTAATATTCCTTTCTCGCTATTGAAACAATGGAGAGAAACTATATGCATAGCAAAATATCCGGGTTTAACATCCTTCCATCTTTCATAGTCTCTTAGCTTAAGCATATCAAGTACATACATAAGCTTTCTGCATGCCATATACACATCATCTCTAAAGTGTCTTACATAATCACAGGATCTGATATAATAAACCATATGAATATTATTACCTCTCCTCATAAAATGGTATCCTATTGTACAAGGAACCCTCTCACCATGAACTGTACCGGTATCCTCAGGAAACCATATAGGCAGGAATGCTTGTCTGGTAAAAGGCTCTCTTTCAATCAAATCTATAACATCGCCAAAATCACCATATTCAAATCTGATCCCCTCTAATGTTCTATATTCCGGATCTCCACTATCGGGATCCAATGTTGCAGTTTTTGGCCACATTCTTTCCGGATAGGTATGCGAGAATTTTTTAGTACCCCCAAATTGTTCATTATTCTTTTGTGCAAATGGCCACCACTCATGAGATGGAGGTGGATTCAAAGGCACACCGCCAATTCTTTCCTGGAAATGATCATCTGCCCAAGGAAGATTCGGTCTAACCTCTTTTCTTAGCTCTTCTAATGTTTCAGGTATAAAAAACTGGAATGAATGATTCATTGTTTCCCACATATCATCAGGGGATTCTATTCCCTGCCATTTTTCAGTTTTAACGACATATCCATAATTGGAGAGTCTTTCCTTTGTCCATTTTATTGCTTCGGAAGGTTTAAAGAAGGTTTTCATTTATAATGTTTGTATTTTTATATGATAGAAACATCAATAAATTTCGAAAAAAATGATATTATTCAGGAAAAAATATTTGATTAGTAGATGGATCCCACTCAAAAACAAAAGGCTTGTTAGCATAGTTATACTCTTCATTAAGAACAGAAGCATTAAAGAAATGTGTATCGCCATCAAAAACATACCCATATCCAGTGTGTATATGACCGCATATATGGATCTTTGGTTTTATTTCCTTTATCCTCTCTGCTAATAATTCGCATCCCAGATTCTCTTGTCTTCTTCCCTCAACAGTATCCAAATATCCGAAAGCTGGTCCATGAGTTATTAGTATATCAGTAAGTTCAGGAATAGCTTCCCATTTGGACATGAGTCCAGGGCCATTCTTAGGTAGATTAAAAGCCCAGCTATAAAACCAAGGTTGCCATGGGGAACCGTAGATACTAACAAAATTATCCTGACTACCGTCTATAAAATGTGAATCACTCTCGTCCTGCAAATAAGTAATATTTGGGTATTCATTAACTATTAAGTTTGCTTCGACCGGGAAATCCTCGAATATTCGATCATGATTACCTGCTATGAATATTTTAGTTTCATACTTGTCTAAAGAATCAAACCATTTACAGAAATCCCGTAATTCTTCCTTTTTATATCCACTACCCATTATATCACCGGCAAAAAGAAGAATATCTCCGCCAGGGAGATCTTCAGTTATTTGATGATGCTTGCAGTGAGTATCGGATATTAATGTTATTTTTAACATATCTTCAATTTATTTTTTTATATTCTTCCAAAGTAATTCCTCATTCTGAAATGGATCATGTATAAATTTTTCGGCATCTGGTAAATCCATTTCAAAATATTCATCGTCCATCTCAACATATCCATGTTCTAATAAGAATCCCTCATATTCATAATACAATCTAAGAAATTCACGCTTAGTTTTTTTTCCATTGATATAGTCAAACATTCCCTTTCTTATGGTTGCAGATACTCTTTTTAATTCATCGAAAGTACCATAGTCACCATACCTGGAATCACTCATTGATGGAGTTTTGTAGAATTCTAGTTAAGGTATTTTCTATGTTCTTTGACGAAGCCTTCTTAACTAATGAGGATCTTTTAGAAAATTCTTCATTATTTCTTACAAATATGGAATTCATAGTGCTTAAAAACCCGGCGTTTTCAGAAATAACCCCTCTATCCATCTCCTCCACCTCGTCCTCTATCCTATCAATTACACTCTTAAAAAGTTTGCCACCTACTCTTTCGTTTATTTTTATATTAACGAAATTTATTCTTACCTGACTACTAGTCAGAGAAATAACATATTTTTTGTCCCTCGTCTGTATCCTTATAGATTTACTATTGACCGAGTAAACAACCTTATTTTCAGGGTTTATTAGAAGATTTCTGATAATTGACGTTATCTCTCTTTCCTCCCTGGTCAACTTAGGGGTAATATAAAGTATATCACGTTTAACAGTTCTACCAAACTTAGGAAGGATCAAACTTATTCTCTTCTTAATGTGTCTAAAGCTCATCTTTTTATATTTTAATTATGCAAATATATTACAATATTCCGAGATAAAAAAATTATTTTGATTTTTTTAATATCTCCTTCATTCTTCTAGCACACAATAGAGCATAGTCCCTTCCGTCCATTCCATACGAGCCTATTGCCCACATGTCATTAACCTCCACCAGTCTCGTTATTCCTCTCGAATCAAGACCAACGTCTAGCGTATAAGCGGAAGGACAGTCTGTATAATCTTTAACCATCATCTCAACAATATTCCAGCTTATATGCTCTTTCCAGTTTCCTTTATAATGTTTAACATCATAGATTTTACCATGACTAACAAAAACTCTATATTCAGATAGGAATTCAATTACTTCAGATTTTATGACCTGTGTATCTGGTTGACATTTATCAAACATTACTAGATATTCGAGATGCTTTGGATTAGAAACAACATCTCCGGTAAACATCTTAACAGCATTCGCAGGTTTAACGAAATATGGAAAATCAGTTCCCAAATCACTAAATCTCATCGTTTCTATTTTTCTCCCCATATATTTTATGAGCTGTTCCGGGTATCCAAGGTATGGTGGTATGTCTACCCCGCATGCTTCGAAGAATTTTTCAGTACCCTGTACGGAGCCTATGCATATATCTGTATTGGGATCAGGGTTTCTCATCACTAATGTATGCTCAAGATCGTCACCATCATAAGGAACTATTTTATATCCCATATCAATCAGGGGTTGCTTAGATATGTAAACAAAATCATCAAGCCATTCTCCATTTATTTTTTCTAAAAATGCTTCCATTGTGTTAGATTTATCAATTTATCTTTTTATTAGACATATAAAAAAAGACTCATAAGAGTCTTTTTAATTTTTTATATTTAGTAATGCTTAATCCTAGCTTAACAACATTTCATCACCGCCTTTTTTATCCTTATTCTTCGGCTTTCTCCCCCTTTTAGATTTAGGTTTAATTTCAGAAGAATCTACTGGAAATTCAGGTCTCTTTTTCTTGGTTGGCTTTTTTTTCTTTGTCTTTCCATCAAAAGAAACTGATCCTTCGCTAGATATGTTTTCACGATCAGCTTGCTCAAGTTTATCGAACTATTCCCAATCTTTAGCCCCATACTTTCTTTAGACTCTTTAAACAATTTTGGTGTCATGTTTAAATGAGGATGATCCATTGAGGTAATCCATGGAAGCGCGAGTGATTGTTTGATCCATTATACCAATATCCAATCATCACTATATTTGTTCATCTTGTTGTCTTAGATTCTCAATCAATATCTCTCAATTTCAACTAAACTCATGTAGGAATTTAATTCCAATTCGGAATCATATCTTGTTGCTCAGCTTTTATTTTGGTTTATAAAAAATGGCAAATGTTTTATAATTAATAATGTAAGTTAATTAAAAAGATGTAGAAAAATAGTAGTTAATATCTCA
>CALAYS010000234.1 GCA_937895515.1 uncultured bacterium | reverse complement strand
TCTATACAATAGATAGTTCTTCCTCCTCCTGTTACGGTTCTAAATGTTAGATCTGTTAATCTACAATAATAAAGTTTTCCAGTGAGACCTACCCCGGATCCTCCAACAATACTTTGAGAATTAATCCCGCCAAATGAGCTAGAACCTGCTATACATTTTTCGTAAATTCCTGTGCAACTTGCAGCTACCGAATATGCCCCACCGAAAGAACGCTCACCTGCGACACAATTGATATAATTACCTGACGATATTCCATATTCTGTACCTCTAGTTCCACCAAATGAGTTATCTCCTGCTGTACAATTAACATAATAACCGAATGAACCTCTATTATTGCTAGAGCCTACACCAAACGATGATGTACCGGCAGTACAATTGTGGAAAAATCCGGTCGATCTTATTCCGAATGAAAATGAGCTATCTGAATAGCAGTTTATAAACACCCCAGAGAATTCAGGAATAAATGTTGTACTATAATAATATATATTATAACTACCAAAACTACCTATGCAATCTATAAATATTCCGGAGAGATTATTATTAATTACCGTGCTGCTATTATTATCACCTGAAAATATTCCTCGACATCTGGTAAATAATCCTGATAATTCACCAGGCAAACCAACCAATGATGAAAGATCCCCTATCTTTCCAAAATCTCCAAAACAATCAGTAAAAACGCCAGTTAAGTTGGTGTTAGAACCATATCTGGATGTAAACAAGCCTTTACAGTTGATAAAATAACCACTAATTAAATCATTCTGTATGTTTACTTCGCAATTATCAAAAGATCCAGTTACTTCAGGATTGGCTAATGGATCTTGATATCCAAAACATGTTATATTGCAATTCTCAAATATTCCAGTTAAATTAAACGAGGTGACCCTACAATCATAAAAATAACCTGCTGCATTATGGAAAAATCCATTGCAATTTTTATAATTCCCAAAAGAGTATCCATTTCTGGAAAATTCTCCTATGCAATTAATAAAAGTGCAACCAATAGAAATACCTATCTCATCACCTCCGAAAGAATACTCGCCATCACCTGAACAATCTTGAATTATTACACTACTACCCAATCCATCGGATAGTCTGAAACTTTTTTCTAAAACGTTGATGCCTTTTACTCTAACATCAAGAGCAGATACTACTATTGTTCCGCCTATTTCAGATTCGGAGTTAAATATTACATTTCCGTAATAGTAATTATACACATCATCAACTTTATCAACAATGGGTAAAATATCTATATAATCAGTATCTACTAAAAAATTATCATCACCAAAATTATAATTTCCTGGTGAAACTATGACGCTTATTCGATTATCTCCGGTAGGTGACATTGTTTTAGCTTTATCATATGCAGCTTGTAATTGTTCTGCATTCTCTATGTCGCTACCATCTGCAGTAACTAGAATGTATTGAGAACCTTCTAACCCAGCTCCAGTTGCTCCAGTTGCTCCCTCCGCACCTGTCCAATATGGGAGATAATTCCATGGGGTGACACCATCACCAATTTTCATATATGATGTGTCGGTTTCGTAACCAAACTCGCCGCTTAGTAATACCGGATTATTTACTATCCATTTACCGGATGGATCCCTCCTTATTTGAACTCTAAATGCCATTTAGTTTAATTTTTTATGAAAGATCACCAAATAGTGTCCACGTATCAGCTTGATTTTTTATTAATGTTGCAACGGAGTATTGATATCTTAGATTTCTCAATCCTTGAGCAGAATTAATAGTAACCCCACCACCAGTAATACCAACTCCACCAGTTCCACCTCTTGATACTAATATTCTTGTTCCTATCTCAAAATTGGTTGCGGCATCATTTTGTATTGTCAAATATGTCTGAGTAGATGATGTAATATTTATTATCTTGTTTTTATCGCTAAGCTCTAGAGCATATGTTCCAGTTTGACCGTTTGTCAATACGAGAGAAAAATCTAACCCCGTTGCTCCAGTTGCTCCAACCGGACCTGTTGGACCAGTTATACCAATTGCACCTGTTGCTCCGGTTGATCCAGTAGCTCCAGTTGGACCAAGTCCACCAGTAGGTCCAGTTATTCCGATTGAGCCAGTAGCTCCTGTTGGACCGGTGGCTCCATAATAATAATCAAGCTGGTTCCATGGCGTAATTCCGTCTCCAACTTTTAGTTTTCCGTTATCTGTTACGTATCCAGGTTCACCGGATAATAGCACTGGGTTATTTGCTTGCCAGTTGCCTAATGTGTCCCTTCTTAATAATATTCTATAAGCCATTTTGGTTTAATTTTTTTACTTCTTTTGTATATATTCAAGCATTGAGCTTTAATTTCTTCTTGCTGCTAACACTTTATTATAATCCATTCTTATCTTATTTGCTGATAATATGTCCTTTATTTGAGCATCGCTTTCTTCGTACCATTTTTTATATTCAGGATCAGATCCCATTGGATCGTAATTCATCTTATATGGCTGCTCGTCAACGTCTATTGATTTGTTTTTGTCGTATGTTTTATAATCAACTATTAACTCTATCGTAGTGTTGCCAGTCTTTTGAAGCCAATCTTTATAAAATTGACCAAAATCTCTTATTCCCGTAACTAAATCTATGCATCCAATAGATCCTGGTAAACTTCCACCGTGTAGAAAAAATCCACTTCTCCCGAGAGTATTGGTTCCTTTCTGTGGTATTATTGAAAATCTAAAATTTCCCCAAGCTATTCTAGATGGATCCGTTATTTCTTTGAAGTTGTCACTGCTTAGTGTTACTTCGTTATCAGGAAGGAGAAAAACAGTTTGCTTAGCTAATGTCAATTTTACAAAATTTTCATCGTTTCTCCATCTTGCATTAAGATCTCTTTCCTCTGTTGGACCTAATTTATATTTACCTTGCGGTATTGGACCCTCAGCTTTTATTTTCGACCATTCGACCGGAGACATATTATATCTTCTCTTCCATGAATCTGGCTTAACGTACCATTGATAATAGCTTCTTCCAGAGCATGCTTTCCATGATTTGATGACTCTACCATTCTCTATGAAATCTAATTTATTTCCATTGAATAATAGATGAGCTGAATCCTGAGATTCTGCTTCATTGATAAATACCTTAAAGTTTAATATATTTTGCATTTATAGGTTTGTTTATAATCGAATACGACAAGCTATATATTCAAAAAGTATCCAACTATTTTCACTGTAAACAAAAAAGCCCAGATATTAATACCTGGGCTTTTTAAATATCGTTGATTGTTATTTCTGTTTTTTAAGAATAGCTGCTTGCAATGCTTTAGGTAGGGTTTTTTGTTTAGTCGTTAGTCCTTTTTTTGGTGTTTTTGTTGTATCACCGTCATTTTCTTTTTTGTCTGCTGCTGCTTTTTTCATGGTCTCCTCTTTGTCTCCATCCTTATCAAGATCTAAAAAATCAGGCTTTGCCTTGCTTTTTGACTTATCTCCGGATTTAGCTTCTCTTTTAGCTTTCTGTTTATCTAGATAAGCCTTAAATCCTGCATTCATTTTTTCTGATATTTCATTTCCTGATTCCTCATTAATGAAGTTCTCGAAAGTTTCTATATTTTTCATATCGAATTTTTTATTTATAGTATATATCTGAGAGGTTGAAACTATTTTCACTGGAAACAAAAAAGCCATGACATCTGATGAAGCCATGGCTTGTAGTAGCGTAGCCCGGTAATTATATTTTTATAAGTCCAGAATCGAATTCCCAGTGGTGATTGGGACACAGGGCCATTAAATTTTCTGAACTGTTTATTTCTGATATTTTTGCATCATCAGGAAAGGATGATACTGATTTTATATGTGCTATATCAGTGTGCTTATCATAGCCGCATATTAAGCATTTCCTTTCCTTATCT
>CALAYS010000233.1 GCA_937895515.1 uncultured bacterium | reverse complement strand
TTATAATTTATAATTTGTAATTTATAATTTATAATTTGCAGTTTGAAATTAACAATTTATAATTTGCTATTTGCAGTCCGCAATTTGTAACTGTTGTTATATTAATTTTGAGATTTGTTTATAGCATGTAATTGATAATGTACTGTCTATTCTTAATTATTTCCAATAATATATTCTTAAAATTTTAAGAATATATCACGAGATATTTCGTATAACTAGTTTGCCTAATCCAAGTTTGTAAAAATAACTGTTCATGTTTTGGATTGATGTGGGGATATACTTTAGAATGTTAATTATCTTTTTATGAATTAAAGATGAGCGTTTCTCTTGAAAGTATTTAAATATTGGGACACATTGTGTAATAACAGTTGTTTCTTTTGTTTTTACCTGGATTTTCTATTGAGAGAAGGGATGCCAAATCAAAACTTGCAGGTGTCTGCATCTTTCGTGGTGCCATCAATAGTTATCCTTCGAAAGAGCTGAGGCCACAAAGATGTATAAATCGGGCTTGGGCAAAAGGCCCCGTTGATTCCAGTAGACATACACATCTTTTACAGTGCCGGTGATGGCCACCTTCTGATAGAATTTTCCGATATAATCATAAAAGGCTTTGATGGAATGGCGGGGTGTTCTTTGGCCTCCATAATATAAACGTCAAGAGTCGAAGAACAGACTTTGCTTTTCATTTTATTTTTTAGTCAGATCAATTAACATTCTCTATTTTTTCTTTCCAAAAACAACTTTCTTTTTTGGCTTTGGAGCATCATTATCATTATCATTATCATTATCATTATCATTATCATTATCATTGTCTTTATCTTTCTTCAGAGATTTTTTAATGAAACTACTTCCAATTCTTTCTATCATGCTAGCTAAATTTTCATCCTTTTTTGTTCCTCCAAGGGCTTGGCCTGACATTGCCATTAAATTTTTAACATTTCCCATCAGATTATTTGCAGGGCCAGCTTTCGGAGGATCGGTGGTCTTAGTAACTGGGTCAACTTTAGGAGGAGGCTTTGTTTCCATCATTTCATCAATTGAAGTTGAAAGATATGAGTTGATAAAGGAAAGCATTCCATCGCTGCCAGCCCCACCCAATTTAGCACAAAGGAATTTAACTACAATAATAACGAAAGCGTTAAATAAGGCCAAACCGACAATCCTAAGTTCCACAGGCCAATTGTTTCCTCCTGATGAATATTTTTCTCCAAGTTCGATAAGGAGTTTATCATATTTCTCCATAGTAGTCATTTGATTTTTGGTGTATCCCGACATATCAACCCCCAGAACTTTAACTCCAAAAGCTTCAACTCCAAGAAAAATAATGGTTAAAAGAATTCGAATAAAGGAAGAGTTAGATTCAGCCACAATTTTTTTCACATAATCGTCATAAATGGAATGAATCATTTCAAGTGGCATTTCTGGATCATATGCGGAAAAATTCTTCAGTGGATAGTTTTCTTTTAGTGTAGCAAATCTACTTTTGAAAATTAGTCGGGCGGATCTTTGTTCTTCATCATCCATGTGATCATAGTCAGGTCTCATTTGTGTCGGAATTTGTTCTTCCATTTGATGGCGAGAAAAAACATTTGCGACTATTGGTCGTTTGTATGCAATTTCACTATTTCCAGAAAGATATGGTTGAGGCTGATGATGGTAAGTATAAAAAGCTGGTCCTCCTCCTGGAGGGGGAGCTAAATAAAAAGCGGGATTTCTTTGCGGAGGATGGGAGAATTCATTGGCGGGGTGAAAAGAAGGGTCGGGACTTTCGATTGAGCTAAAGTCCCTACGCTGATATGTGCGACGATCCCTGACGCATGGAGTTGTATAATGTGGGTTCGTTTTTCTTGAAGAATCTTCTTTTTGAAACTGACGAAATCTTTCCTGGTTCTCCTCTATACACATTGAAGGAGATTCTTCAAAAAATGTTCTTGAAGAATCTCCTCTTAATTCGCGAACGGACCTAATTTCTTCTCCAGGAGAATGCTTTGATCGACCGTTTCTGTCATTATCAGAATAAAAAACATCACGTTGATTGCTTGCAACATCGTCCACAACAGGTCTGAAAGGGGATTTGGGACGGATTGTATCACATGTTCTCTTTGGAGTCTGTTGTGGAATAAGGGGTTTCTTGTAAGGAGATTCCAACACACCACGTCCCTTTGGAAGGGGGCCTTTTCCTTCCTCTTTTGGTTGAAAGACTTCAGAACGTGAGCCATGGTCTACTGTTGGTTCAACTGAAGGCCCCAAAGTATCTTTTTCAGATAGAAGATTCTCTGTCGACATTTTGTCAACTTTTATCAGAGTATATTTTTGAATATAGTTCTCTCTCTTAAAGGATCCTTCCTTTAAAAATGCTAATCAAAAAGCTGAAGCGTTTTGGTCATTTAGAGACCATAGATTCTGGTTCCTTTACATGTTTAAATTTAGATTCCAATTGTCAAAAAAAGTATCCCAAACGAGATTTTCTCCAAATTGCAGCTTTTGATCCGGGCATTGTCAATACAGGATGCCGTATTGAAAAAAGAAATAAAAATAAAGTCGAAACTATTTCCCAGGTATTAATTAAGGGAGGAGGAGAATCGAAAGAAACACATTATTATTTTAGAGTTGCTGAAAAGCTTTACTCTTTGGCAGAAGATCTTTATCAATGTGATTATATATTAGTCGAATCCCAATTAACAACAAATCCAGAAGCCTGTCGTATGGGTCAACATCTTATTTCCACAATTATGGGAATTGTGCGAGGTGGTCGACCACTGATAATAGAAATTTCACCAACAGTAAAAAGTAGGGCTTTTGGTGTCTATGGAATAAAAGGGAGGGACCTTAAAAAATGGGCCACAGAACATTCTCTCCATCTTTTGGAGTCTAGAAATGACCAAGTTGGTCTGAGTTTAATCAAAGCCTCGAAAAAGAAAGATGATCACGGCGATGTTGTTCTTTACTGTGAAGCGTGGGCGAAAATTCTAAGAGACGAAAAAAAATAAGAGATTCCTTTTTTCTAAAAAGGAATGAATCCATTTAATATAAATGTTATTGGCCCTGGTGCCTGGTATATGCTTCACCTTTTGGCAGCGAATGCCAAAACCGATGATGACATCAAGGGTGTTCATTATGCCATAGAAACAATTGCTAACAATTTCTTTTGTTTACGCTGTCGCAAACATTTTACGGAAAATAGAGAAAAATTTGTTCCTCCTAATGTAAATAAATATAATGAGCTTTTTATTTGGACTGTAGAAATGCACAATCGAGTCAATGATCTAAACGGAAAACCAAGAATTTCTCATCGTGAAGCCCTGTCTTTTTACATAAATGGTGAAGCAGTTTGTCAAGGTGATTGTGGTGCTGAAGAAAAGGCAACTATTTCATGTCATTTTATCGATGTTCTCTCCAAGGGAGATGCATGTAAATTTGAGACGGTTGTTCATCGATATGGTCTTTAATTCCTGCTAGGATTAATAAAATAAATGCGTGCCGTCCCTATTACTGAAATAGGAATTTGAAGAAGAATATAATCCTTATTTTGACAATATATTCTTACTATTCCTTCATCGCATATTGATGATAATTTTGATATCGATTTCATCACATCACCCGAAACACGAATTTCACAAATCGGTTCTTGGTCATCTTTGAAAAATCCTACTTGGCTTTTAGAAGCAACGTGGGCCGAAGAACCATTTATCTCTACGCCTTTAGGAAAACAGCTTATAATAGATGAGCGATCCGAAATTCTTCCACTCCCTGTCGTTGAATGATAAAAGCTTGACAAATGCATTGTGACATTAGGCTGATCTATTGGAATTGGATCTTCCACTTCTAAACTTCCGGGGCTTTCTGTTGAAGGATCAATTCTAATATCAGAAGAAATATTATCGGAATCCATGAAGGATATATTGATAAAATTTGGATTACTTTTTCTTTGAAGAATCCTAAACCTCTGTCGCTTGGGAACGGATTTCAGATAAGTCAGAAGGGGAAGAGTTGGAATATGGATAAAATAGCGGTTTTCTTTTGACGCTTTTAGTAGTTCAGGGTCGACATAATAAAAAGTTAGGTTATAAGGATGGAAAACTCCATCAAACACAATTGACATGTTATCATTTGCCTTGTATATGGAGATTTCTTTCTCTGACAAGATAAGGGGTATTGTTTTATGACTTTGATAGAGATATTCTAAGATTTGACGAAAAGAACTACACGTTGGAAAATGAATTACAAAATTACAGTCTTTTAAGTCGCTTTGACTGTCATCACGAGAAGAAACATGGCTAGCTTGTTTATCGTTAGTATGCGGAGCTATATCCATTAAATAAACTGATTGTTGTCAAAGTTTAATCTTAAAATGTCCCCTTACAACAAAAATTTATCTCTAATTGAAAAACAATTAATTAACCCCGCACCATAAAAACAAATATGTCGGTTGATAGTGAATCATATGTCTCCGATTTTACAGACACCCGTGAAGACTTTCTTCAATTAGAAGACAATTCTGTTGAAGATGAGTCTTCAAATTCTTCGATGTCAGAGACTGAAGAAGATGAAAAAATATATGAAACTTCTGTACCACTTCCAAGTTCTTCGATTAAACGAAAATCTACTAAAAGAGGAGGTCAAAAAGCACCAATCATAGTTCGCGGCCCAACTTCTCCCAACGAAAAGGATGAAAGAATTTCTGCGAAAAAAATTACGGACTATGAATATTGCATGCTTATTGGTTTTAGAGCACAAGATATTGCCAATGGTGAGCCTGTCCACCCCCTTTATGCTAATAATGGCATCCACGATTTAATTGAAATCGCTAAAATGGAACTTGATGATCGTTCCATTGAATTCCCTCTCAATGTTTATCGTCCTATTGGAAATCCTATGGAACCTGTTCGAATAGAAGTATTCAATCCACATGAAACAGGTGTTCTTCTTCCAAAAGAACTATTGCTATCCCAAGTCGATGCTTATATTTCTAAAAGCTCCTGGAGACTTCATTAAAAAAGATAAATTATCTTTTTGTTTACGGCCTGCCGCGGGATGTTGAGCGCGAAGGCGATCTTACTGCCGGCGACTTAACTTTGTCAGGGGAACGGCTTGCCGCTCGTGTCCGGTCCGGAGAGCGACTTGGGGACCGGACACGAGCGGCAGTCGGTGCCGCCGACTTATCACTTCCACCATTTGTGGCAGATATAATTGCTTGCAGCGCAATTAATGTGTATACCTTTGGGTTTGTATAGTGTCCATTCTCTGTCCTCATTGAAAGGTCATCCCCAAGCTCAGATCCAACTGTCTTGTGAGAAATCAGGTGAGCACTTACAAGTGACATTACATCGGCACCCCTGATATATCCCCTCGACAAATATGAGTGATCAGGGATAGAGTGTTTAATATAATCCATTACTGAATTGGTTGGATGGTCTTTCCGATACTTTGCAAGTGTTGGTCGTTCAACCTTCTCTCCACTTACACGAAAGACCTTTGTATCACGAGTTGAGACGTAAGATTGTGCGAAGGAGCGGTTATGAAGACGTGAATCCATTGGTGATTGGAGGAAACGCTTTAGGCGATCATCGACACGGATCATTACCTTACCTCCAATAGATTCACGAAGACCTTGGGTTGTAATATACAAGGTAACCAAAGCAATCAGTACTGTTGAAGCTCCAACCTGAGTCTCTCGAAGGAAACTCATCAAACCCTCCTCAACCTCGGTCAATTCGCGACGCAATCCCGCACTTCCCCGCCCCTCAAAATAATGGGCAAAGAGGTCCAGCTTCATGCCACTCAAAAAATCTACGAATGGCTGATCAAGATAAAACAACAGACGCGGAACGAAGCTTACTCGGCTTGGTGCCTCATGACGAGTTTTTAGATGTTCGGTAACTCCATCTGTAAAGGAGCGGCGAAGTTCAGAAGAAACTTTCACGCTACTGTCCATGCGTGAAAGAGCTGTGACAACTCTCTCACGAATAAGATCTATTGTCTCAGCCCTTTCCTCTGCAGAAACTGGAGCAGATTTTTTTGATCTTTTGGCTCCACGAGAGAGCCTTGCGTTCTCTCGATTATACAAAGCTGCCACATATTTTTTGTTTACTTCAATCTGCTGGCCTTCAAAATCAACAGTTACCGGGCCACGACCGACTTCCAACATCAATTTCATAAGAGCCTGTGTAATAGCCTTATTGCTTGGTGACATTTTTATTTGAACCTTTTTGATTCTTATTTATTTCTTACATTCGAAATCAATTGGATCATTTGTTGTTTGCCTCCTTGCCTTTATGGGGAATTAGTTTTTTCTCATTTGGTAGCGAAAATTCTTCTTCGAAAAAACTAAAAATTTTTTTAGTTTTATATTTTGCTAGTTCTATATTTTTAAACAAAAAACTACTTTACGGTTACTTTTGCTGCCAGATCTTTTGGAAGTGTAGCCATTTCCGTATCATTAAGAAGAACGTTTGGGGCCCCTCCCGGAACAAGCTCGTTCTTAATCATATCGCGCAAGGATGGATCCGAAATGTTTTGTGATGACACAAATCTTATATCTCCTTTAGTTATGTGTGTTCCGTTCGCAACTTTATCTGTTATTTCTTTTAATTTTGCCTTTTTATCTATTGGAGGTGGTGCTCCTGGTGCAGGTGGTGGTGCTCCTGGTGCAGGTGGTGGTGCTCCTGGTGCAGGTGGTGCTCCCGGCTTTGGAGCTGGTTTAGGAGGAACAACTGAAGGAGTGTTAGGCTTAGCACCAGGTTTGGGTGAAACATTTTGATTACCAGGCGGATTATGTTGTTTTCCACCTTGTTGCTTTAGAACAACTTTTCCTGCAAGACTATATGGAAGTTTCGCTATTTCATCACGATGGACTTCAGTTTCATCATCTCCAACCGTTGCATCCTGTATGTTCTTTAGTAGTTCCCTAAATTTAGAATCATTTATATGTTGGGTAAGCAAGAAAGATATTTCCTTTTTAAAGACTGCCTGGTTCTTCTTTTCGAGTCTATTCAAAATATCCATCATTTTGGCAGCCGTTTCAGCTTGGTCGCTTGCGCCAGCCACACCATTTCCATGGGGCTGATTATTTGCGACAGCGATACCTGGGACGACTGTTACGAGTTTTCGGGATAAAAATTTAGGATATGGTGAAGCCAAGGTCACTATCTTCATTTGGCTCATTTGAATGTCAGGAGAGTCTAATCGCATGTGGGGAATGGTAAGATTATACTCTTTGTCATAAATTCCTAAATTTAAGGCTATAAAAAGAATTGTTGCCGAGAAAACTTTCTTAAGTTCTGTTAGTTCATTATCAAGAGGTAACCGAAGGTGCGCTCTTGATATTTTTTGTTTTTCTTCAGCAGTCCATTTAATCTCTTTTCCACTAAAATATACAACAGAATTGGTTCTAAATCCCTCTGCCAACTCTTCATATAAAATTTTGTTAGCTGGCAGCGCTCCATACATAAAATGGAAATAGTTTGAATGTTTAACTCTAGTTATATCCAAAATTCTACGATCAAATTCATAATAATCATCGTATGTCCGATACGCAGCACCATCTCGAGGAATAGTTTCATTTCCATCTAGCAAAGGAAGATCGTCCCAAACCAGACTAATTTTTTTGGTATCATATTCTGCTTCGGCAACTTGAAATTTGTCATCTTCATAAACCGATTGTCTTTTATCTCTTATTCGGCCAACAACTATATCATTATCTTGACCTTCTTTTAAATCATCTCTAATACGCTGAGCCATGCGATCTCTTGATCCTGTTAGAAAAATGGTTCTGAATTGTCCATTAATGTCGAAGTTCATATGATAAGCAACTTTAATAGGAGTCCCTAAAAAGCCAGATCCATCAATTCGTTTAGTTTGATCATTTATTTTAACTATAACAGGACATTTTTTTTCATACAATAGAACAGTTTTACTCGATTGTTTTATATCATGAGGTCCAAATCCGGGATAAGTTTTATTATAGGAGGTAATTTGATCAACATCTTCATCGGGGCGAGCATAAGTTTCGTAAATCCAGCTCGAACCATCATTTCCCAATTTTTTTGTTTCCAAACGAGTTTTATAATTTTTAGAGACCATAATAGATCCATTATTTGCGACGAGCCTTTCTTCCTCTTCAAGAGCTTCAAAAGTTGGGAAGAGAGCTTTTCTTAGACGGTTTTTTCCTGATCCTTGTAAAATTCTAAAAAAATCATCATATGTTTCATGTTGATTTGGTTTTTTATCATCTTTGTGGCCATCTAGAAATCCGGATTCCTCCATCCACCTCCCAAAAATTGGAGCATGGGATGTTAATAGATTATCGAAATTTTGAGATTTAGGTGCATCAGAAAAGTTCTCACTTTCGTCGAAATGACGAAAATCTGAAAAATTATTTTCTTTTAAAGCATAATCATAATATGATCGTATATTGTTAACCATTTGATATTGTTCTTTTGTGCTGTCTTTGATGCTATCCCATCTGACCAAATCAAAAGGGGTATGAATTCGGGGACAAAGTGCCGCCAAACAATCGTATTCCTTGATAATTTTTAGGAGAAAATCGTCAACTGGCGTCCAATAAACATCACTTTTATTATCACGAGACATTTTGTCTTTTTTACTCGATTGAATCTTTTTTGTTGCTTTTTAAAAAAGAAAAAAACAGATTCCAACAATCGATCCAATGTCAGGTTTTAGCGTAAATTTTAAGGATTTTAATAAGGAACTTCTATCCACAAAGGGACCAGTAAACACAAGTGTCCCTGAAGGGGTAGCACCCGCAAAAGAAATCGCCATAAATTATCTTTATCCCATCGCTGGTGAAAAAGATGTTGAAGCACGTCTCATCATTGAATGTCCTGTTCTGAAAACATCCAGAGGTATCGTCCCACCCAAACTTGCAAATGTAGGCAATGGAAAACCTGCTATTGCAGTCAGTTTCGATGTAGACGAAAACGATGATCATAAATTGTTTGTTGGTTCTTTTGGAACAAAATTCGATTACGTTTATGACAAAAAATCAGGTTCATATCAACCACCAAGCGATCCAAAAGATTCTACTGGCGTCCTAGGGTCCATTTACGACTGGTGCATTCTTCAGTATGCCAAATATAACGCAAATATTGACACAGGAGGAATTGGTGGTGAAGAACCAGGTGCGCCTGATTACAACAATGCCGTGAAAGAAATCGGAAAAGATTCTTTTTTTCATCGCCGGAGACATGCTTCCGGTGAAAATAAAGGCCGTCTTATCGACGGAGCTAAACCAATGAAATTTTTTAAATTGATGACGTACCGTCCAGGTACGGCTGAAGAAAATTGTGCTAAGTTCTATCTTCCCAATAAAGATCGTGTGTCTCCAGAAATGCTTCGAAACCAATCCTTTGTTTTTATTCCATTTCTCTCCTTCAGACGAATTTTCATTGGAGAAAAAGTTTCGGTAACAATGGAAATGACCGAATGTGTAATTATTGACATCCTGGAATCTGTCCAAAATATTCCAACTAGATCAAACAAACTTATCGATCGGCTTTACTCCGAAAATCCGAAGATGGCGGAACAAATTGCCGAGAAATTTGCTTTGATGAAAAATCAGAGTGAACGTTTGGATGAAACTCCACTGTCTGCAAACAGCCAAACAAGAACTAGGGTAAAAGTTGAAGAAGACTCAGATGAAGATGATTTACCCGTATCTCCTCCCGCTGACAAGCTCGATGAGGCCCTCAAGGAAATCGTTTCCAAACGAGATGACACCGAAGTATCTCGCTCAGAGAAAAAACCTTTGTCTTTGGCTGAAAGGCTTCGTCAGAAACCTTCTCGAGAATAAAATTGTTGATATTTAAGAAAATATCAATACATGAAAAAAAGAATCTCGTTGGTATCTAAAGTAATGACTGTGCAAAATTCTTCAAAAACATCAGTAAGTGGGATCAGAAATTTTGTCCAATTTTGTCAAAGTATCGCCGATAGTGAAAAACCCGCTCCTTACTGGGTAAAAAATTTGGCAAATTTTGATCGTGTTTTCAGAAAAAATCAAAATAACTTTTCAAAACCTATTAAAGAATTTATTAAAGTTTATCGAGTCTCTCTTGAAGATCCAATCATATCCGGCAGCGATTCAAACGATGAATGGCTTCATATCCCAGAAGGAAAATCCATTCCAACACCCAAAGCTTTGATTGTGGCTTGTCCTCGAGGTGTCTTTCTTCCAGTTCGATCAAAAGCCGAAGATGAACACGTCCATTCCGTACCTCTATCTGAAGTTTATTCTCATTGTCTTGAGGCTAAAACAGATCTTGGGGGGGTGTCTGCCGAAACACTTCCAGCCAAATTTTTTGAACTTCTTTACATGATGCTACTTGAAGTTGAACCCGAAAACAAATTCTTCCAAGATAATCTAGAATTGGCTCGCGATGCCATCATGCCCGTCAAAACACCTGCAGATGGTATTAAAGAGGCAATCGGAAGTTTCGAAACCATGATTCCCCAACTAAAAGGAATGATGGAAACAGCAATGGGATCAATGAATGATGGCGACAAAGACGCCTTGAACCGTGCTATGAAGGGAGATTTTTCTGGGGTCATGAGTAGAGTCGGACCGCTTTTGGGGGCTTTAACCCAAGGAATGCAACAACCATCAGAGCCACAAGCCCCTGTCGCTTTAATAGAAGATGCAGCTGCAGCAAGTGATCAAGAATAAAATTGTCCGTTAAAATAACAGACATCATGAATGACCTTGCGGTTGTTGTGCCTATTTATATCTCAAATGAAAAAGATATTATCTTTGAAACATTAAGAAATATTAGGAATCAAGTGGATTGCAAAATATATGTTCCTTGGAATGGTAAAGATGGCGATGAGAAAAATATTATAAAACAAATATCTCTTTTAGCCACTCCTCTCTACGTCGAAAAAAGCAGATCAAAAGCTGAGAATCTTAATGCTTTTTTAGATTTTATTCCTCCTGAAATAAAATATATTGTTATTTTGGATGCTGATTCCAGACCAAAAGAAAAATGTATTTCTATCCTTTATCATAAGATCAAAAATACTCCACCAGAGATAGGATGGATCCAAGGTAATTATTCCGTCAATAGAGGAAAAAATAGAATTGTCGTGGACCTTGACGAAAGTGAAAACCGCCTTGCATGTAAGCTTGAGAAAATATTGTCATCAAATGCTTCTTTTAAAGGACATGATGCTATTTTTAAACGAGAGGTTCTCGAAAAAGCTGATGGATTTAATCCAAATTGTCTTTTGGAAGACAAGGATTTAACGATGCGTCTTCATAAACTTGGTTTTAGTGGTCAAAGGGAAGAAAATTATAAAAGCTCATCTGAAGCATGTCCAACATGGAAAGATTTTTTTCGACAAAGATCACGTTGGATACAGGGGGGGACATGAGATAAATAGACTTAGCACATGGGGATCGGTAGTTATATTTGTTTTTCTTTTGATGGTGGCGTTTCTTTTTGGGTGGTGGTTTCTTTTTTCTTTTTTCTTTTTTTGGGATTTCTTTTTTGTTGTTAATTGGTTTTTTTATATTCTTTCCATTAATTATCTTTTATAGAGCTATTCTATCTATTAAGATAATATTAGGCTATGGTCCAAAAAAATTCATTGCATCAAAAAGAAATATTACGGATGCAACAAGCAATACACTTGCCGTATATCGTCTTAAAATTAATAGAAACAAGGAAATTACATAATTAATATGTGCCCTATTGTTACTCAGAAGGCCTTTATTTGAGTAAAATAGTCAAAAAAGTTTTTCGACTAAAAATAAAATATAGCTTAAATCCATTATTTTTGGGAAGTTATTTGTCCCAAAATATTTAAAACAATGATTAACTTAATTTGGGTCAACCTTGTCTGACCTATTATTCAGAAGGCCTTTATTTGAGCAAAATAGTAGAAAAACTTTTTCGACTAAAAATTAAAATATAGCTTAAATCCATTATTTTTGAAAGGTTGTTCGGTTTAATTTTGACAAAATATAAAGTCCAAATGTTCAAAAATCATGTCTGCTCCGCACGGCCACAATGTTGCCGCTGACTATATATCAACAAATTATTTTTGAAGGGAGAACTCCATTTATCGAAATCTATCCTTAACTGCGTGGACTAAATACCAAAAAAAACTTTTTAGAAAAAGTTTATTTATATATTTCATGTATTTTTTGTGATTCAACATGATATCCATTTTCTTCAGCCCAATGTATAAGATCTTGAGTTTGTGAATCACTCATGAGAAATGAAGTAAAATTATACGTAAAAAAGGATATTTTTTTACAACTGATTCCGATGGGTATAGCCATTGTTGTAGCACAAACTTTTGTCCAAAGAGGAACAGATGGAGGATTCCAACGATAAGAATAACACGAATCTAGAATGTACCATAAATATTTTCCATTCTTCAATAGATCCAAAGCAATTTGAGCTTGACCAGCCGGAATACAAAAACTCCCATCTTCCATACCATGTCCTGAATAATAAAAAACAATTTTTTTATCAGAAGGAATAACATCTGGAAACTTGGAAAAGTATCTTTCGCGCCATGGAACCATTTTTCCGTCAAGATCAAGCTCTCCAAAAATAAATATTTGGTCAGTGTTCAGACAATATTTCCGACGAAAAACTTTCCAAATCAAAGAAACATCATTTAAAGAAGAGGAAAGAGAATTGGTTGAAGCCGACCATTTATTCGCATAATCATAGGCAATAATGAAAAGAAGATGATTATTGTTGAATAAGCACTTATGTGAAATCTTTCGGCTGCATTCCCCCATCATAAATAGTTTTAAAAAAAAAGAACAAACTGAACAAAAGAATTTAATTTGCGCTTAATCAAAATACAGCCCAACAAAATGGATAACCCTGCTACAATGGATAAACCTTTGTTCAAAACGGAAACCTATAATTCAGATCACTTTGTCTCAGAATCTCGTCAAATATCGGATCAAACACATCAAACACCTTCAACTGATAGCTCCCCTTTCCCGTTCGACAATTTAGAAGAAAGCCCTCTTTCACCTCTCCATGGGCAATATGAAACAGCCTCCCCTCCTAAATTTTCAAATATTGTAATTAAATCTTTTCATCAAGCAGGCATAGACCTCGATGTTTTGTTTAATATTTTACCTATTATATCTGTATCACCTGAAGAAATAGAAAAAAGTGAAGATGACTATAATGGTCTCTTTACTTCGGTTCGTCGATTTCCAAAATCCAGAGGATATCGCGCTCCAAGCAAAATTAAAAGTTTTCTTGATTTCGATTTCTATTTTTTGAATAAAAATTTTCACGCTAAAGTCTCAACTAACGCTATATCTGTTGTTGGTGGAGGTTCCATGGAAAAAACTGAAAAATTAGTCGAAACTGTATATTACCATTTAATTTCTTTAGGAGAACGATGGGAAAAATATTCTTCTCTTGATTCCGAAATAGTCAAAAACACATTTTCATGGATGAAAACAATGGATCTATCTGAGTTTGATGAAAGTCGAATAGATCCAGATTTATCAGACTTTCTTGATGTAATTATTGATCGAAAAAAAGAGAATGTCGATGAAAGACTTGCAGATCTTTATCCCTTGATTGGAAGACGTCTTTATCAGCGCAAACCACAGATGGCACTTCTGATAAATTGTAATTCTGTGTATAACTACCGTCTTCCCGAAGAAATATCTTTAAAAGAAAAATCAAAACTTCTTCATGACAAAGGATATCAAATTATTTTTCACAATTGTATCATAATTAAATGTTTCAAAGCTATCTGGACATGTCCAGATACGGGTAAAACATTTAGTTTTTCTATTCAAAATGTTGGCACAATTAAACAAAATAGCTCCAATTCTAACGAGGATTCTATCAAGATGTATGAAAAATTGGTCACTGATTTGGGGTTCACGCCTTATTTTGAGGGGGCTTCTTTTGCTTTAAAAAAGAAGATAGCTTCGACAGAAAGTGTTGAAAAATCAGTTATAGCATTGGGAATTTTGGACAAATATCTGCTTGTGAAAACATAACAATGTGTTGCAACACACAGTTGTTCAGATAAAACTTGTAACAAACTTATTTTTTATAAAAAATAAGCTTTATGGTAGATGCACATTGTATCTTTGGCAATATGGGTATTTATAATGCTCTGACTTTTTCAGAGTATGGATGAAGGAACTGATAAGAATAAAAATATGTTGGTGATAAATAACTTTTAGGAAATTACCCTCTATTGTTAAAAACAATTTACTTGTAATTAAGTTTTTAATAACAATCCTATAATTTAATTATAAATTGCAAACCACAAATTCTATATTATGAACTGCAAATTATAAATTACAAATTCTATATATGAACTACAAACTGTAAATTACAAATTGTAAACCACAATTTATAAACACGAACCACACACAACAAGCCATATATTACAAATTGTAAATCATATATAATGAACACTTCTTTTGGCTTCAAAGTAAAACAAATATACAGTCCCTAATATAGGTCTAGACTTTTTATAAAAAGTTTATTTTAACAAAGTATATGTGATCCAATTACTCCGAACAAGAAGAAAACATATAACGTTTTCCTGATTGATGACATATGGTGCCTCCGGTTGCATCAACATGCTTTTTTATTGGTCGAAGATGACTCCGTATCGTTTTGTTTCCAACATTAAGCCAATATATTGTCGGATTATCTGTTCTCATAACTCGACCACGAAATTGCTCAAAGTTAGCTTCCTTTTTTACAGAATGACAAAGAATAAGAGAATCCGAAACATTACCCTTAAAAACACTAGCTGAAGATGTTTTTTCATCAAAACCCGTCCCTATCTTAGAAAATGTTCCAATCAATACTCGGGAGTTTACATATGATTTTTTTGTTCCCATCATTGTATCCGCAGAGATATCATTTTCTCTGAACATTTTTACTAATGCCGCACCATGCTCAACTCTTCGAGTTAATATTATAAATTTATTATTTGAGTGCTGTTTAACAATGTTAAGAATGGCTCTATTATATTCTTCTATTTCTGACAACGAACAACAAAGATTAGTATAATCTACTCCCATTGGTCCTACTCTTTCTTCAGCATTGATAAATCCAAGATCAACAATATTAAAAGTATATGGATCTTTGGCTGTCATGAAAACACCATGATCTCCACCAACAAGATGACAAATTAGATGAAGGTTATCGCCTCTAACCATCGTTGCAGTTTCCATAATTATATAGGCCGGCTGGATTGAAAGCAAATTACTAATCCTTGAACGGGTTGGAATCATATGGGCCTCATCAATGATAAGTGTTCCAATCTGAGAGCGCCACTCCTCTGGGATTTTAGAAATCCGAGGATCCAAAACAATAGTAATATCAGGCATAACATCTGGTACTTTACCTTTTCCAACTATCCATTGTGAAGCAGCTGGCAAAGCACTTTTAAATGTTGCGGCCCACTGTTTTAATAGAGGTTCACGAGGAACAATGACAGCAACCTTCAACCCAAGAAGGAAGGAAAGATGAGCCCCAATATAAGTTTTTCCATATCCAGGAGGAAGACCGACAGTAGTTGTTCCTTTTTCACGAAGATGATTAAGACAAATTTTTGCTGTTTCTATTTGATTTTCGCGAAGAACACTATGATTTTCTATTTTGGATGAAAATTTTGGATAGTTATCTATCTTGGGACTGAGTGGCAAACCCTTTATTTCTAGAATATGACGAGCATAATAATATGGAAGATGGATGTTGTCATGTTCATCCATATCAAAAACATAAATTTTTTTATTTGGATCAACTGTATATCCAGGCATTATCCTTCCTTGTTTCTTCATTGCTTCATATGTTTCATCAAGTTGGATTACGGTAAGATCTTTGGCAATTTTGTCTTTAATGGTTGTATCAACAAGAAGGTGGTGGGGTATCCAAATAGACATTTTATTGCCATAAGAGGAAAAGAAAGCCATTCATTTTCATTGTTATAGGTAAATTGGCCAGTGGCAATAGTTCAGGCAAGGTTTGGCTTAAGCCAACCTTTAAAACTTGATATTTGAAGAAAACAAATTTCCAAAAAATAATGAATTTGGCTTATATTTACTTTTTTAGTCGAAAAAGTTTTTGGCTTCGCCAACCTACGGTTGTCGACTATTTTTTCCAAATATAGGCCTTCTAAATAATAGGTCAGTGGTCACAATGTGGCCGTGCGGAGCAGATAAGGATTTTCGAATGTTTTAAACTACATATTTAAGCCAAATCACTTTATTAAAAAATAACATATTTAGATTATTTTTTTAATTTTTAGTCAAAAAACTTTTTTGACTATTTTGCTCAAATGAAGTCATTCAGAATGACTTACTGTTATAGCGTCAAAGCTTCACCATAAGGCTTGTCCGTCTTTTAAAAAATGATTAGTTCTTTTAAACTTCTTCCTATCGAAGATAATTTTAATATCAAAGTTGAATTAACTTTGATTGAGGGAAATAAAGGCATTGTTTTCCCCCCTCAAATTTATTCCAGCCAAAACCCAGATGAAATTATGGGAAGTGCAAGTCTTATGAGTCAAAGAGAAAATTCTTATATATTTTTACTTGATTTTTTGTCTAAATCATAGTTTTAAAATAAACAATTTTATTCTTAAGTATAGTAAATACCTATTCCAAAATAATTCTTCTGTTTCGATATAATTATGACTATCATTGAGTTGTTGTATTAGGGCTGTTTTGATTAATTGTATTTATTTTTGTTAAAAATAAAGTATAAATATAAAAATATTAACGTGTAATTAGTAAAACA
>CALAYS010000232.1 GCA_937895515.1 uncultured bacterium | reverse complement strand
TACTAATAAAGACTGCAGAGAGATATTGTGAGCCAATATCTGGACCTTGTCCATTTTCTTGGGTTGGGTCGTGTATCTCAAAAAAAGTTTTGGCAAGCATCTCATAAGAGACTTTGTTTTTATCATAGATAACTTCAACAGCTTCTAAGTTACCAGTCCTGCCACCTACAACTTCCCTATAACCTGGATTTTTAACATGTCCGCCCATAAAACCAGAGACAACTTCTTTTACGCCATCGAGTTTCTCTAAGTAGTACTCAACTCCCCAAAAACAGCCGCCTGCAAAGTAAGCATAAGATAGATTTTCATCTTTTTTTTCTTTGCTTGCATCTAGTTTTATAGAGATAGAATTTACACAGTGCCTTGTGTTTTTAGGAGTAAGTCCCTCACCAAGAAAGACATGACCGAGATGCCCGCCACAAGTAGCACAAACAATCTCTACTCGCCTTCCATCAGCATCTGCTACTCTCTTTACTGCGCCCTCAATTGCATCATCAAAACTAGGCCAACCACAATTTGAATCAAACTTATCATTTGATTTGTAAAGTGGTGTGTCACAAATCTTACAAGTGTAGATGCCGTTTGATTTCTCGTTAGTATATTTGCCACTAAATGGCCGCTCAGTACCTTTATGAATAAGCACTCTTTTTTCTTCATCACTAAGTTGTTCAACTCTCTTTTGATACGGTTCTAAATTCATTGCATTCATAGTTAATATTAGCAGTATGAAAGATATAAAAAACTTCATACGCATCTCCTTTTGTGTTTATTTTGTCTCGCTAAAGGAAGTTATTCCTTTGGCCACGCTAACAACCCTAGGGGTACTCATCGTGCGCGCTAATAGTGCCTCTTGTTTTTGTTACGCTCGAAGGAGCCATTATAAGAATTTAAATATTAAAATGACTCACAAAGATAACTACAGTTTTTTGGCTCAAGCAAACATTTAGTTTCTGGAGCCACTTGCAGATTCCCGCAAACAACCCGTAATTTAAGCTGATTTAAATTTTAAAAAGTTGAATCAAACTTCAGATAAGTTATAATTTTTTACTACAAAAATTTAACAGAAGAGCGATTCAACTTATGGAAATTATTCTACCAAAAATATCTTCAAGTCTATCTAAAATGTGGACTAAGGTTTTAAATCTTGAAAATTCACTTTTTCCTTCTTTGAAAAGAGAGCTTCAATTAGAAGAGTTGTCAAATAAAGAGCAAAAGCTTATTAAGATATTAGACTTTGCTGCGATTGAAAAAAATATCACTGTCGTATCTATTACAAACACTCCAAAGCATAGAGAAGAGATTGCACGAGCATTTATTGCAAAGAGTGTTTACAATATCCAAACAACCAGAGACCTTATCGATAGACTTCATAGTGATAGAACGCTGAGGATCTTGTGTGGGTGGAGATATAAAAACGATATTCCAAGTGAGTCTAAATTTAGTAGAGTATTTAAAGAGTTAAGTGCTCTTAAAATTGCACAAAAGACGCATGAGCAGTTTGTGAAGGAGTATCTAAGGGATACACTCTTTTTTTATAATGCAAGTGATGCAACAAAAATACCACTGAGAGAAAAACCTGTAAAAGTAGAAAAAGAAAAGTTTAAACCAAAAAGAAGAGGACGACCTAAAAAAGGTGAAACAAGAGAGCCTAAAACACCCAGTATCTTGCAGCAACAAGAAGATATGAAAACCACAAAGCAGATGCTATCTTTGGTATCAACGCAGTGTGGAGTTGGAAGAAAACAGAATTCCAAAGGCAACTTTGAAACATGGATAGGAGGGAAACTCCATATCAGTGTAGTAGATGGAGATATCCCTATTACTGCTATTTATTCAGGGGCAAATGTTCATGATAGCTCAGTAGCACTTCCTCTTATAAACGAGACAAGCAAAAAAGTATCATATCTTTATGACTTACAAGATGCAGGATACGACAGCAATATTATCAGAGATTTTTCCAAAAAACTAAATCATAGACCGCTTATTGATATCAATCCGAAGAACTCCAAAGAGTTAAAAGGAAAAATTCAACTTATAAAAGATGAAAAAAAGAAATTTGAAATTCTAAACCTTACTCAAAGTTTAGATACCCATCACTATAACCAAAGAAGTATGGTTGAGCGTGTAAATAAATACCTCAAAGAAGACTTTGGATGCAGTAATATTTATTATAAAGGAGCTACAAAAGTAGCTTCTGTTTTAGCATTTGGTATTTTATCAGTTTGTATTCATCAGAGTTTGAAAATGGTAACATAACTTTTAGCTAAAAACACTAAAAATTAGCCATTTTTAAAACTCAACCATCAAGCACGCACCCAATAATAGTTTTTTATCTAAAATTGACCCATAAAGTGGTAAAATGATTAAAAGTTTAAAAGATCTGCTTGATAAGCTTAGTAGGTTTACAAATTCACTAGTTTATGATGGTGGAATTTGCAAGCGGCTCTCTTGTAAAATATTTTTTATACTCCATATCCAATAACCATCTCTTGTAAAATACTTCCTATACCCCATATCCAATAACACAAAAGTGTTAACTAATATCCTATACTTTAGAAGTTTATATAA
>CALAYS010000231.1 GCA_937895515.1 uncultured bacterium | reverse complement strand
ATGAACGCTAGAGAAATCCATACGCCATCAGTGCATCTCGTAGCAGCCACTGAAAATCTAGTTCCAAAAATTCTATTCATTAGATAACTCTTTCCAGAGCTTTGACGCCCAATTATGCTTACTATAAATAGGTCTTCAAACTTTTCTGTTAAAGAGTTAACAAAGCTTTCAACATATCCAATATTTATTTGATTAGAAATTTTATAAAAAGCTTCAATTTGCCTTTCTATGTTGTAAAGAATTACGACTGATACTGGACCTAATCCTTCATAAATTCCATTAAACAGTTTTATATTGTCATTTTTCTCAATAGGTTTATCAAAACTTGCCGATAATTTATCTATTTTTAAAATAGGAACATTAAATTTTAAACTCATAGTTTTTTCCATTTTATATTTTGACTCATTTTAAGACTGAGATTATCCATTTTTTCCTTTCCCTTCTTAATTTCTTCCTCGATCTTATTATATTCGATCATCTGCTTCTCCAGAATTGATGTGTATTTCTCATCGATCTGTTGCTCTGTGAGATACATGTCGTCCAATTGAAAAATCTGTGCTGTTGTAAATCTTCCAGATTTTATTCTTGATCTTATTCCTTCTTCTATTTCTTCCTCAGTTGGATCAAATAGAATATCAGAATGTGATTCTACATAATCACCGCTTGAGTTGTAATCATCATAGATTTTATATGACCATCTTCTTTCCTCACCAGTTACAAGATTTATCTCGATTGACATTTTCAATCCTCTTGTATTTCCATCTCTCCTCGTAGGCATTATTCTATCCTTCGTGAACACAACCATTTCCTTGCAGGTTAGAAATTGGCTTCTGTCTATTACGAGTCTATTAAGATCAGTTTTTTTCTTCAAATTAACCGAAAGCTCGTTCTTTATATCATTTAGCTCCCTTCTCTTCTCCGAAATCTCCTTATCCATATCAGAAAGCTTTTGTCTATTCTCTTCGATAGATTTATCATAAATCGGTTGAACTGATTTGAATATTTCGCTAACTACTATCTGAATACCAGAAGGCTCTTCGTATTCATCGCCCTCATAGCCGGTATAGTACATGTATGATTCAACTAGGAATCTACCCTCGCCTATTTTTTCAATAAGCCTTACTCTCTCGCCGTTTTTTAGATAGAAGTCCTGCATGGTTTTATTTTTGTTATGCAAATATAAAAAAATAATTCGATATAAAAAAATAAAATCCTATTTAATTCTGTAAGCCACCGGTGAAACGTCGTATCTATATCCCCAATCCTTCTTTAGCTGAACATTTTCAAATTTACCATTGAATTCTATATTCTTAACAGTTCCGTTCGAATAGATAACTTTTAGTGGACCATTCTCAGGGATTATCTTGAGATCAAAACACCAATTCCCACAATTATCCAGGATATTCGTTAGTATGTATATTTTAACCCTTGATTCTGATGCCAAGTTTCCATCTCTGTTGACGTATCCATTATTCCCATAATCATCATCTACGATTAATTCATTTACATCATCGCCCCAGATGTGATATTCGGTTTTTCTGTCCGGACCGTATACAACCATGTGCATACCCTTACCCTTTATGTATTTTTGTCTACCAAATAGCCAAACGTCATCTCCGATATGTACTTCCTTAAGCCCTCTATTTAAGGCTCTATTGATATACCGTCTAAATTGTGTTAATTTTTCAAATTTTCTCATTGTCTATAAAATTTAATCCCGCCATTAATCCTTTTTCTAAAGCTTCTTCGTATGATTTGAAATCTGTGAAATTAGCAAATTCCGGGAATTTAAGTTCCGCAATCGGGAAAGTTTTGGTTTTGATATTATTCCAATTGGAGGATCTAACGATCCATCTAGTCTCATCCTGATAATGAACTTCAGAATCTCTAGTTACCTCGACGCTTATGTTATGAACTTCTCTTAGCCATTTCTGTAGGTGGGATTGTGTTGGTGCGTGAAGATAATAACCCTCATCAAGATCCTCAAATTTATCATAATATAATTCTTTGAAATAATTCAATGCTTTATCACGATAGCCGGTTTCACAATCTTCTATAAATTCCTGAGCCCTGTAATCTTTCCAATTTATTAGAGTTTGATCGTTATGCATTGATAATGCTTTTTCTTCAACGTATCTCAAATCAGTATGTTCCTTAAAGCCCTTTTGTCTAGCTAGTTTAGCTGTTTCCAACGTTATTAATTGTTCTCTCATTATTCCATTAATTTTAGTGCCTCGAATAATCCATATTCTAAAGATTCTTCATAAGATCCATATGTATTTTTTAATGAAGACTTCAATTGAACATTGTTATTTCTAATATCAAATACATATTCCCTACTATTTGAATACCTAATTCTATTCACCTCAACCTCAATATTATGAACTTCCCTAAGCCATCTTTGTAACAAAGATTGCGTTGGTGCCTTAATTTCACCATATATAGGTTCATCATAATTAGAACATCCCAATGTTATTTCACCATTATCGTTTGCCATGAAATAAGCATCATCTACCAATATTTTAAATCCCTTTTCTTTAGCTAATTTAGCTGTTTCGTATTTTACTATTTCTTCGGTCATCCTATAAATTTTCTAACAATTGGTTCATCATCATTCTTTTCCCATATAACCTCATATGTTCCATGTTCGGTGTTATATGTTTCCTTATATCTCTCCTCTGTTGTTTCGTTATCATCGGGTAAAGTTGAGCTTATTGATAATAATAAATCCTCCCTTTCAATAGGATTTATTAGTACCCTCCAGCTTTTCTCATCAAGATCGCTTTTAGACTCAGCAATTTCAATTATCTTGTTGAGACAAGCTAAGGACTCTATGCTTCTATTCCAATTTGGCATTCCCCTATTTGGTGTTGCAAATCCAAGATCATAGACCTCTTTAAATTCCTCATGTCTTATCTCCTTGATCTTGCTCATGTATCCTATACCATCTCCCCATAGAGTTGTTTCAGCGAATAATCCATAATTATCAAGAAACCAATCAAATGCTTGTTGAAAAAGAGGTGCTGCTACAAATCTTGAATCGTCCCACATTGAATTCTTAAATTGGAATCCATCATTCTGTCCAATGTCTCTAAAATCATATTGATCCTGAAGCCACATTTCCAGAACTTCATCAGAGTACATTGCAAGACAGGGTTCATCATATCCCAGAGATTTCATTTTCTCCGCTAGTTCGTATGGTATAAAATTATTTTTCATTCTCTAAAATTTCTATTAGTTTATCTAAACAAGCAAGTTGCGCTTCTTGGTATGAATTATGATATCCTACGAAATGGATATAAGTTTTTCCATAACCTAAATTTTTGGTTATTATACAATCATATTGTTTTTTATAATCATCATCTCTTTCTGTTGGTGATGAGAAATAACCATGTTCCTCTCTAAACCAATCAAAAGCATCTTGCCAAATTGGTGCTAATATAGCATTTCCAATAACATAATCCAATTTATCATGATTAATCATGTAAGACCATTGAGTTTGTAGTAATTTTTTGTCAGTCTTTCTATAATATGCTAAACATTGCATATCAAAGCCTAATTCTTTAAGCCTTAATGCTTCCTCGTATGGGACAAATTTATCTTCCATTATCCATGATGTTCTATATTTTGAAATTCAACCTGATCCACAAATAATGGATATTTTTTAAGATCCTCCCCGAATGCAACACAAAGCCTATCTATTATTTCTTGATTCTCATAAAAGTTACCATCGTGATAATGGTAAGTTCCTATGGGAGTAAATATTCTAAACCCTCTTTCCATCGGGACAATATTATAAACCTCACCGTCCGCTTTTTTGAGTAAATATATTGCAAGATTTAGTGATAGTTCATATCCTATCTTCTTATAGTTCTTTGATGCTTTATTTGCTAACATTTTACCAGATCGGAAGAGCACACGTCTGAACTCC
>CALAYS010000230.1 GCA_937895515.1 uncultured bacterium | reverse complement strand
TGATTGTTAATTCATTTTATTTATCATAAGTATTCTTTTTTTATTTTCATTATTTAATATTTTTGATAATTATCATTATCAATTTCTATAAGTTGTCTCACATTTTCATCGGATATTCTAAAGTTCAAGAGTCCATTTAATATTAATTTTAATGAATTCTCCTTGCTGTCCAGTTTCTGGTCACCCCCTTTTTTCTTTAAAATTTTTTGTTACTCAAACCTTTGGCAAATAAACAAGAGGTTTATTTGTTTACTTAAGGATGTTGAGTTGGAAAATGATAAGTTACTGGATGTTAAAAATGATTATTTATTTAAACGCATATTTGGGGAAGACGAAGAAATATTTATTGATTTTGCGAATAGTATTTTAAATTACCCAGACGAAAGAAAAATAATATCTGTCACTTTTTTAAATAATGAAGTCAATAAAGATAGTGAGTTTGATAAAGAATCTCGGTTTGACGTAATTGCGCAATTAAATGATGGCTCGTTTGTTAATTTAGAAATGCAAATGCGGAATACGGGTGAGTATGAAAAACGTTGTTTGTACTATTGGGCAAAACTTTATGAAAAACAATTAATACAAGGAAAAACATATAAATATTTGGCACCATCTATATGTATTCATGTTTTAAACTTTAATTTTTTTAAAGAAAAAGAAGAATTTATGACTAATGTGGGTTTATTAGACATGAAAACCAATAAAGTATTTTCTAAAGATTTGGAGTTTATCTTTTTAGAAGTTCCCAAAGTCCCAAAAACCTATTATAATAACCTAGAAAAATGGATGGTCTTTTTAAAGGGTGCATCTAAAAAGGAGGTCATGCAAATGAACAATTCTGCAATAAATAAAGCACAAGAAACTTTAGAGTATTTAAGCCAAGACCCCGTTGCTCGGGCAAAGTATGAAGCTCGTTTAAAATACTTAAGTGATTACAACACAAGCATGTATACCGAGCGGCAAGAGGGTATAAATGAAGGGATGGAGAAAGGAATAGAAATTGGTGAGAAAAGAAACTCTATATTAATCGCCAAAAAAATGCGAGAATTAGGAGCTTCTCTCGAGTTTGTGATGCAAGCAACAGGTTTAACTGCGGAAGAGCTTGAAAAGTTATAAAATAATTTACCTCAATAATTTTTCCAAATCCATTCTTCAGCATTTACTTTATTGCGATCAAAAAAATATTCTCTTCCTAAATGTTGCATAATTCTTTCTTCTTCTGCATTTGCTTCGGGGGTATCAATCTTAATCTTTTCCATAGAAGCTAGACTGGTAGAATCTTCATCACTTACCAAGTCATCAAGGATAGCAATCTTAGGACGTTTACCAAATATCTTGGTTCCCCTTAATCCAGTTTTTGCCCCAAAAAGTTTTATACCAAGTAACTGATTTTCTCTATTACCAAACTCAATATAATTATCAGTAAAGGTAGCATGGGGAATCCATTGCTGACAGAACTCAGAATTATTATATCTAAACTCAATGTTTTTTCTTGCAGACTTTACTCCGTTATCCATTGAGTCAGAGACGTAAATCAAACCATCCACTGAACCAAAATTAGGAAGGTAATGAAACACCCCTACGAATAAACAGAAGTACTCCATAAACAGAGTAGTCTTACCGCTACCACGAAAACAAAGGTTAGCTGTATAGTCTCTACCACTGACTACTTTATCAAGCATTTTTAAATGAACAGGCGGTGTCTTATGGGATTCACCTACACCACCATTTACTAGCTTAATAAAATTCATATACGTAAGAGCAAACTCAGATGGTATGTAATCAGCAGAGTTTAGAATTTTATAATCTACCTGATCCAACCAAGCATCAATATCTTGTTTAATCATCGACATGATCTATCACCAAACCTTGATCAGCAATAGACTTAGTAGTAACACCTTGTCCAATAAGATCTCTTTGTTGTTGAGCCAGTTGAGTAAGAGTAGCCTTCAATTCATTTAACCCAGAACCTTCTCTTAGATCCAAATTAATAAGAGGACCTACTTCTTTTGGTTTAACCAAATGAGTCAAGATACTATTAGCTGCCTGCATCCTTACCATTTCAGAATTAGCATTACTCATCAAATCAGCTTGAACATTAATAGCCTTCTGATAAATATGTTGATTCAATACCCAAGTAGGTATTAAAGATTTCTCCAAGATAAGATTAACTAATCTGCCCTTATTGTACATAGATACGTAAGAGGATATATCTTTGGCACTGGTTCCGTTATTTAATAGTGTTCTATACCTAGCAGGAAAAGTACGAGCATAAGCATCTTGATTAGTCATACCCATTAGTTTAAAACTAACATACATAACAGCACTAAGATAATCTTCAGTCTTAAACTTACCCTCACTCAATACCTGAGTATAGCTAAGAAAATTATCCTTTATAGCTTCAGCCATAATAGGATCAGCTACACAGTTATTAATATTATCTACTAACTGTTGAGTAACATTATTTTTTAGATTGGGGGGTAGAGCATGAGCTACTTGATGAAGTGTAAGAGTCATAGTTAATCACTCACTTTACAAGGACTAGGGTTCTCATCAAACCTTACAGCCTTAATAGTTTCTTTACCAAGTAACATAGATTTCATCAGTCTATGTCTACCATCCATTAACTCACCATCTTCATCTAATATAATAGGTTTATCC
>CALAYS010000229.1 GCA_937895515.1 uncultured bacterium | reverse complement strand
CGCCTCCCGCGCCACCGCCTCCACCTCCGCCGCCGCCGCCGTCGCCGTCGCCGCCGCCGTCGTCGTCGTCGTCGTCGTCGTCGTCGTCGTCGTCGTCGTCGCCGCCCCCGCCGCCGCCGACGTCCACACGATGCACTTTGCGTTTTCCAAGATAGAATTTACCTTCACCTTTATCATAAATTTCATAGTCTTTGTATTTATCTTTTTCACGTCCCTTAAGTTTTTCCATGGAGGCATCAAAATATTCTTTATCTCCGTTATTGCATTTACCAGCGCTACAACGATACACCCGTCGGCTGCCTGTTACACCTTCATCCACATCCTCATTATCAACATAAAGTCCACCAACGAGACGTTTAGCCCTCCCATCGCCGTTACGAACAAAAATCTCTCGATTTCCTCGTTCCCCCACCCATATAATTGCGCGTCCCACGGCGTTAGTAGCTTTGCCTATTTCGTTTTCAATAAGGTCGGCTCCTCTATCAATTGGCTTACTACGAACGGCCCTGGCCCCGGGCCCAGACCATACTCTGTAACAGAACCAAATAAACATGAAAAAGAAGACAACTGCCAAAATAATGTGAATGACCATCATAGCTTTTGCTGACAAAAGAGGTAGTGCCTTATCTGTCTTTGAAACCCTAAGCTCATTATAGGCATGAGCGTTAAGAATTGCAAATGCAAAAATTAACGCCATTACAACAGCCATTATGAGGTTAAAAACTCTTCCATCCGTTAGAGACATCCTATTTCGAACCACACTTTTATGCTGGCTAAAAAATAAAACCTATTTTCTATATACAGACCCTGTTTTTTGTGAAAATAATGGATTAAACAAAAATTAAATTCTATGATCGAAAAATCCTTACTTTATTCGATTTTAAGTGAGGATTAAATGTTTCTTTTAATAAAAAGAAAAGTCCTTATGAATATTGACCACCCAATCCTAGTAATTGTTACAAATCGCGACTGTTCACACTGTATCACAATGAGGGGAAAAAATGGCTGGCCATCAGATGGCTTGCCATACTCTATTTCATCTCTCCAAGACGACCCCTCTGACAAAAAATGGAGATGGGATAAAAAATTTTTTGAAACTCTTCTTCAGGGAGGAACACATAAATCAAAGTCAGGATCTGCAATTATAGAACAGCGCTGCCGTGTCATTGAATTATTTTTTGATACATTAGATAGCCAACGTTCTCTTTTGGAATTTACTCTATTCAGTTTTAATAAAGAAAACCAATTACTCATTCGAAAATATCAGCCATCACCAAAAGTAAAAAATGAGTCTCTTCTCTTTAGAAGCGATAATCTTGGGGTGATTAAAAAAAAGGAGCTCTCTATTTCTTTCGATAGACTTGTTTCAGAAAATATACCCATAAACCAACTTAAAAAATATATATACTTATTTCCAACTTTTCTTTATGTGCATTCTGCGATTTGGGAACGTGCTCTTCATGACAGAATAAGCGGAAGTCTCTATGCAAGAGTTCAAGGCTTAAGGACTGTTCGTCATCCTTATTACAGAAACGAATATAGAACTTTGAAAGAAAAAAACATAGATAGGGAAGAGGCGAAAAAAAATCCTATAGATGTTATTTCAAAATTATTGATGACAAATCTTGAGTCTCTTGCGTACCCTGCTGATCATGAAGAAGAAACCTAACTCGGCTATACTATTGCAAAATATTTTTCTTCAAGAAAACAAAATAATAAAAAAGTCCGTTCCATGGAGTTTGCAAATAACCCTTTTTTTTCTGAGTTGCTAAAGGGAACCATTCATTCTTTTTTCAGTGAATTGTTTAAAAATGGTATAGAAATAGATTGTCACGTTTCTATCAAGTCATCAGGCGATGGCCATCGCAATCATGAGAGTGAATCTTGGGAGAAAAAATATACATGCAATTATTCTGCACAGGCCCCTCATCCAGCACAGGCCCCTCATCCGGCACAAGTCCCTACTCCTACTCCAGCACAAGTCCCTACTCCAGCACAAGTCCCTACTCCTACTCCAGCACAAGTCCCTACTCCTACTCCAGCACAAGTCCCTACTCCTACACAAGTCCCTACTCCAGCACAAGTCCCTACTGAATCTCTTACAATAGAAGATGAAGAGACTAAACATTGCCCAACTCATTGCGAAGGTTCTTCACCCGAGGGGCAGTTTTCCCAAGAAGCAACATTCCACCAGAGAAATCAAGGTGATCCTGACCCTGATACAGATTCTTTATTGAAGGTTTTTACAAACGCTATTTCAAGCGATCCATATGGAATGGCTTTAGGAGAGAATCTCCAAAAAATCCTTTCTTCTGAAAATATGAATCCAACTGTAACTAGTTTTCAAAAACTCTTTTCTATAGAAAATCAGAGAGCTCTCTCAAATTATTTTGGAGAGATGGGAAAGGTACTGTTGGAATCTCAACAGAAAAAAGGATGATCATGTTGAAATTCAACATAATTAAAGGCGACAAAATGTGGGAAGACGATTGGTTGAATCAATTGTTTCGCTGAGGATAACAGGTGAAGTTCCGCTTGGGCTTCTTCCAACGGGGACTGTGTCAACAATTTCACTTCCTCCGGTCTGGGCTTCGAAGTAAGAAACAACAAGTTCATATTGTATGTCAGCCGAAATTAGACTATCGGACTGAACTGGAACACGGAATTTGAATCCTGGAGCTTCATCCGGACTGGCTGGATCTGCCACTTTCAAACGTTTTGTCATCCAGCAAACTTTTGAGACAGAACTTGGTTCGGACTTTCCTTTCGAGAATCTTATTGCACGATATCCATACAAACCCCAAAGTTGTCGTTTACAGTAGTCGGTTATACCAACGCCAGTACCTGTATCAGAGAACCCATTATATTCATGGAAAGGACCTGCAATTGGCACCATTTCTCCTAAGGGCGTGTCCAATGAACGTTTTCTCCAAACAAAGAACCAAATTAAAAAGAAAAGAAGGCCTAAAATCAAAAGGAGCGCGACACCCCCGCCAATCAGGTAAGCTAATATTTTCATATTCATTTGTTTTATCACGATAAGTTTTTATTTCAAGATTGAAAGTCGCTTTCTTTTTTTATCCACCTAAAAATGAAGACAAAATTTTTTGCCAAGCTTTTGGTAGGAGGGAAATCTTCGGAGGAAAAAAAGCCTGTTGTTGCAGCTTCGATTAATCGAGTGTCTCAACGTCGGCCTGACGGACATATTAGGCGACCTGGTGAAAATAGTTCAGTCTACACTCGCAAGCTAGAATTCGATGATCTTGACATCAAAGGAGTTCAGATGATGTTTATGGCTGAGGAAGAAATAGGACGTCTGTCTGAAGTAAATATTAAACTTGATGATAAAGAAGAAAAAAGTGGTAATCTTTCAGGAACTATATCTGATCCTAGAATGTATCCTAACTCTCGTGGTGTGGTATGTTCGACATGTCTTCTTCCAGAAATTATTTGTCCTGGTCATTTGGGGAGAATAGAGTTAGTTCGTCCTATTATTAATATTTGGGCCTACAAACCAGTTATTTCAGTCTTGGAGAGCATCTGTCATGAATGTGGAACACTTTTGATGGAACCAGATACGGCAAAAAGATATCCAAAAGTACCTGATCGTCTTAAAAAAATAGCAGATGCTTCAAAGTCTCTTTCGTGCCGAAATCAGAAATGCCCCAACTATGAGAACCAAAATCCGTCCATTATTAAGCATATGGACACCATGATTAAAATTCGTCTTGAATATTCTAATGGTACCCATAAGAGCATGACTTCAACAAGAATACTACAATTGTTAAAGAATTTAACTTCTGAAGAACTTGAAGCTCTTGGATTTAGCCAAAATACTGTCTATCATAATCACCCTAAGAACATGATTTTTACCTTTCTTCCAGTTTTACCTATAAATCATAGGCCAGATGCTATAATTGATGATTCAAAAGAAGTTCGTCTTGATACTCTAACAACAACATATCATAGTATTGTTTCTATTAACAACCTTCTTCGTAGCAAAATTAAAAAAGATAGGATGACCCTTGATTCCCTCGAGGGAAAGGTCTGCTCTCTTCACTTTCGTGATAGAGATGCTGCAAAAACAGGGAATCCAGCCTCTATCGATACATCCAAAAATATTATGGAATTAATTTCCAAAAAAGATGGTCTTATTCGATCAAAAGCTATGTCCAAACGTTGTGACCATACTGGAAGAACTGTTCTTGGACCTGCGGACCCATCAATTAAATTTGGTTACATAAGATTGCCTGACTTTATGTCATCTATTCTTGTTGAGGAAAAAATTTGTGATCAAAATCGTGATTATTTTAACAAAATGCTAGAAGAAGGAAGAATTGAACAAGTTTCAGACCAACGGTTTGGAAACATTGCCTTTAAACGCAATGATGACTTTGTTCTCCAAAATGGAATGGTTATTAAACGATGCCTTCAAACCGGAGATCCCGTTATTTTTAACCGAAATCCCACTCTACATAAACATTCAATGATGGGTTATGTAGCACAAATGGGAAAAGGTTTGAATATTGGAGTACATTCTTCAAACACCTCTCCCCACAATGCAGATTTCGATGGCGACGAAGGAAATGTTCATTCTTGTCCAAGTTATCAAGCGCGAGCAGAAATATTTTATATTGCTGGATGTTGGAACAATATTGTCGGAAGTCAGTTCTCTCGCCCCATGATGGGGTTGGTTTACAATTCTATATCCTCAGCTTATCTTTTGTCAGACACAAAGGAAATTGACGATTGGACTTGGGATTTAATTGTCAATCAAACGTTTGGATCCAATCGTGACAGAATCGATAAAACAGATGGATTTGATTCATTGTTTGAACGTGCCCGTCGACAGAGACCTGGTGATAAAACACTAAAAAGTGGGCCTGTTCTTCTTTCAGCACTGCTTCCCCAAGATTTCTATTACAGACATGGTGGAGTATTAATAAAAGAAGGGATTCTTGTTTCAGGACGAGTTGGTAAAAAACATATCGGTGTAAGCGTTAAATCGATTATACACGAACTTTTTCACTATTATGGTTCAACTGTTGCTGCCCGTTTTATTTCAGAAGGTCAATCACTTTTCGATTTATACCTCGAAAGACGCGGTTTTACAGTTGGATATCGTGATTGTGCGATGCCAAACACTGAAAAGGAGGTGAAAGAGATTCTTAAAGCTGAACAAGAAAAAGCACAAAAGATTATCGACAATCGCGCTCCTTTGAGAAATTCGCCTCATCCGGAAATTCAAGAATTCTACATGCAATCTATCGAGGCTGCCCTAAATTCTGTTAATCCAATTGGAGAAGAAATTATTAGGAAAGCTTTGGTTCCAACAAATGCTCTCAAAATTATGGCTGACTCTGGCGCTAAAGGAAAAGCGGCTGATGTTGCCCAAGTTATTGGGATGGTTGGACAGCAATTTCTTCGCGAGGGAAAACGTCCCCCAATGTACATTAATCGAACTTCTTCGGGTGAAGGATTAAGATTTTTGCCAATTTATGATATTGTTCGCAAGGGAAGACCTGAAAAGATTACCTCACGGGGGTTTGTTCCTCGTCCTTTGGGAAAAGGAATGGCACCAGGACACATGGTTGCACACATGATGGCCTCTCGAATAGGTTTAATTGACACTGCTTTTGGTACTCAAACAACGGGCTATAGTCAGCGTGTGTTGGCCAAGGCATTAGAAGATGTTAGATACAACTACAATGGAACGATTGGTGGAGACTTGGGTCAAGTCATTCAATATGCAGGTGGTGGGGATTCATTTGAGCCCATGAATATGGTACAAGCTTCGGCAGGAGGATATGGCCAAATTTGGTCACCTGTTGATATATCTTCATTAGTTGAAAAACTTAATGCTGAGGTGTAAAGTAGTCTTTTTTCTGAAAAATACTTAAAAATTTTAAGTATAATTTATGTAAATATTGTTGTCTATCATGGTGATAGCAATGTTTTAAACGTACGAAAAACCATTTATGGGTGGCTATAACCATTCAGAAGGCCTATATTTTAGAAAAATAGTCGAAAAAGTTTTTCGACTAAACTAAAAATATGACCTTAATCAGTTATTTTTTCCACAATAGATTTTGAACGCTGGCCGAAACCTTGTCTGCTCCGCATGGCCGCATTGTGGCCGCTGACCTATTATTCAGAAGGCCTATATTTGAGTAAAATAGTCGAAAAACTTTTTC
>CALAYS010000228.1 GCA_937895515.1 uncultured bacterium | reverse complement strand
TTGGGTAAGGCAGCAAGTCCTCCCATAATAACATTACCGGTAAGACTACCCCAAGCATCTGCAAAATTAGCTAGATCTTTGGCGTATTGTTGGTCGGCGGCTAAACGCTCGGCGGCAGTGCGGTAAGGGCTTAGTGGTGTAAAAGGTTTACTTTTCCAATCAAAGGCAAATTGTTTTTCGTACTCCCCGTTTTCTGTCCAGCCCGAATTAGTTACCGCCCAATCTTTAGTGGGGGCGTTGTATTGCACTGTACCACCATATGCCATTGAGTACATATTTGCAAGAAATTCCGATTCAAACAACCCGAGTGGGTCGGTGTTTGTTATGGGGTTATCGAAACCAACTCTATAGGCACTCCATTGTGGTGCTTTTTCTGCAAATGGGTCAATCTGCCACCAACGCCCAAGTTGTGGGTCAAGGGTGCGGTAGCGGGCGGTGTTTAGGTTTAAGCCCCAATCATCGAGTAGCTCAATGCCATTATACTGATACCTATTTACCAACGAGGGCGTGCCACCTACTAATGGCGTGTTGTAGGTTGTTGCTAGGTTTTTGATGGGTAAGCCGTAGGCGTAGTAGTTGGTTTGTTGTATAATCCAGGGGGTGGTGGTGTTGTCGGTGGGTGGGGTAAAACAAACGCGGGTGTTACCGAGGTGGTCTTTTATGTTGTACTCGTGTCGGTTGTTGTAGCCTGTTTGTAGGTTAATGCGTCCTTCTTCGGTGTAGAGAGGAATACAAAGAAAAGAGCAAAGATGACTCAATATTGCTGTCTCAGTAAATGTGAAACAGCAATATTGAGTTAAATTCGTGATAAAAATTTATTTCGATAACTATGTTATTAGCTATGGAAATTAATGTTAATCAAAATAGCTATGTTGAAAGATAAGAATGCTTTCAGCAAGACAACTAATATCTTCTTCTTTGTCAGGAGTACAAATTACTGCAACCGACTTAGTTTTACCAGTTCCATGAGGCAATGTTACTACACCTCTCACCATTTGATTCGCTTTTCTAGGATCTACCCCTAATTTAACTGCGATATCAACAGACTCATCAAATTTTGCAGAAGCAACTTCTTTAATTAATG
>CALAYS010000227.1 GCA_937895515.1 uncultured bacterium | reverse complement strand
TACGAGATAACGTGATGTGACTGGAGTTCAGACGTGTGCTCTTCCGATCTCAAAGAGAATCCATTAGAATTGCACATTATACACGATAAGGATATAAAGGAAAAAATAATTCTCAAGACAGGTATAAAGGATTTTAGTAAATTGGGGAGAGGATTAAAAAATGGATTGATATAATGAAAAATATAAAAACTGCATACGAATTTCTAAGTGAGAATGAATCCGATTCAATGACACTAAAAAGAGAAAGAATAGAAGGAACCAAATATGGTGTTAGTTTTGGATGGATGCTAAACGGTAGGGAGATTGGTGAAATGATGGTTGCCATAGAAAATAACAGAGCATCAATAGTTAGTTACGCTAGGTATAAATACATACAATCTGAACCAGGGATCGGGTACAAGTTCATAAAAATGTGCATAGACGAGCTTCTTAGTGAGGGGAATGACGTTGTATCAAGCAATACATCAAGAAGTCCAGGAGCAAATATAGTATGGGAAAAATTATCAAAAGAATATGACGTGGAGGAATCCACACATAGAGGATCACCATGTAAGATAATATATTCAAAATAAAAATAGACTCTAATGAGTCTATTTTTTTGTTCTTTATTTTTTTATTCCGATGACATTTCATAAATTTGTATTATGAAGAAGGAGACAAGAAAATTCATTTATTACGAACATCACACATATCAGTATAGATTAGATCAGAATATGCATAAAATGATAGATGGTGAGGAGTATATCATAGAATTTACAGAATTGAATGAACACACAGATTCAAATCCTGACATATATGAGTTTTCTATAAGTGGCTGCTTTATAATAGATCCAGGATGGAACATTATAGGAAACGATGGAACCTTTACCCCGATACCAGGGGTTGAAGGGAATAGTAAGATATGTGTAAGCACCGTGAGGGGTAGGGATTTCTATATAGATCTAGTTAATACTATAATAAAGGAGGCTTTTATAACCTGGATTAATATCAGATAAGATGCTGGAGGAATATAGATTTGTTTATTATGACCATTATAAATTTGGAAACATATTGGACTATATAAAAAATTATATGGACGATGGTGAGGTCTATACAATATTAAAATATATTGATGCAGATAATGCAGAGCCGAAATATATTATATCCGGTTTATTTATTGAAAAATTTGGTGGATGTGATGTTTCAAAATCACAGAATACCTGGGCAATAGATATGAATGAAATTAATAAGATAACCAGTGAAACTGATTCTATCGTTTTGTTCGATACAATTAAAATAAGATGATGGGAGAGGCATACAAATTTACGTATTTCGAGCATATAGGTTTTGCCGATATAGCTAGTCGTGACTATCTTATGATAGACGACGAGGAATATCTGGTAAAATGGGAGAAAGATGAGTATTATGGATATAGAGGTAGGGTCAGAATATTTCCATATCTACATGGGAAGTTTTTTAGAAGGTATAATAGTGAATTAATAGAAATGAAAATACAATTAATGGAAGAGGAGTTAAACTCGATAATCGAAAAAACAAGGATTGAATGGAATAGCGTAAAATCGGTCTAAGTTATAAAATAATATCATAAAGAAGTCCAAATAATACTAGAATATAATCTGATATTATTGATATATAAAAAATGAAAAATTTATTATTATTTGAAGCATTCTCAAGCGAGAAGAAAATTGTTCTAACGTCAAGACAGAATAGAGATATTAATATTACCTTATTAGGAGGTCGTATAGACACAATCGATAATCAATCAGGGGTAAACTTCCCATATAGAAAAGGAGAGCATTATACGCGCTCTATTGAGACATGGGCATGTAATAATGGATTTAAGATAAACGGAAAGGATCCATGCACAGAAAAGAAAGTTTTCGGTATAAGAACAAAGGATATTCCTCAGGGACACGAGCTCAGAATGCTATTCCCATCCAAATTCAGAAAATAAAAAAATAAAACGATTAAAAATAAAAAAATATAATATAAGTATATTTTTTGAGGAAGGAATTCAAAAATTCAAATCAAAAATCCAAAATCAAAAATTAAATAAAAACTCATCAGAAAGGATTTATCATGAAACGAACACTTTCACTTTCCCAAAATATTTTAGTTGGGTCTATGCTATTTGGTATGTTCTTTGGTGCAGGAAATTTAATATTTCCTGTACATCTAGGACAAGAAGCCGGCAGTAA
>CALAYS010000226.1 GCA_937895515.1 uncultured bacterium | reverse complement strand
TAATGTTCTAATATAACCTCAACAGCTAGTCCTTCTAGTGCATCTTCATGACCTCTTTGTATTTGTCTTGCTCTGCTAACATATTGCATGAACATTGGTATTTCTCTTCCAAATCTTCTTTGGAATTCAGCATTTACTCCCTGTGCTCTTCTTTCGACATCCTGTAAATAATTTCCTGGTACTCCACCAGTTCCACCTTCACCAGGAATTCCTGGATTTCCTTGCAATGATGCTTCGTCTATTGCATATTCATCAAATTTCTTAATCATTATATTTAGTTTTTAATTTTGGTAAATTAAATTCCAATGGAATTCTATTTTTTCTCAATTCCACCATGAATCTAGAAACTACATCTTTAGCAATCGCTTTAGGTTTTGGATCAGCAGCTGGTTTATCTCTTCTTATAGGACTAGGTCTTTGTGGTGATTTTCCTGGAGCAGTTCCTGGTTTAATTGTAGGTGCTGGTTTTGACGGAGCTTCTTGTCCTGAAGCTTTAGGTTGTGGATCAGCAGCTGGTTTATCTCTTCTTATAGGACTAGGTCTTTGTGGCGATTTTCCTGGAGCAGTTCCTGGTTTAATTGTAGGTGCCGGTTTACTTGGCGCCTCCTGTGGACTACCCGCTAAAAACTCATCAATTTTTGTATAAATCATAACTATTATTATTTTTATATGTGGATATATATATCCAAATCTAATATTATAATTATTATGAAGAATCAAAGTTTTCGTACCTTTTTCGATATCGAACCTCTAATGGAAAATGTTCAGGATGCAAAATCCTATCTAATCAAGAGATATGCAGAAAAAAACAACATTAAGGCATCAGATATAGATGATGAGACAAAAAAAGATATAACAAATAACCCTAAATTTCTAGAAATCAAGGATCTTATGGATAAAAATAAGATGCCAGGTAATACCTATCCGTTCCTTATGTTTCGTATTGATCAGAATGCAACAATCGATCAGATTGAAGAGATTATCGAATTATTGAAAGATAATAAAAATAATCTAAATTCTCTTCCGATGACTATTATGGAATATGCAAAAATAGACAGAAAAAAGAAAAACGATAAAAATGAGGAAGGCGATGATTATAGACCAGGATGGGAGATGCTTAGAGATGATCTATCAAATATCGAAAGAAAAAGAAAACTTAAGAATTTTATCGATAGATTAACCCCTAGAATGAAAGAATATGTTACTAAAAAAGCAACAACAAAACAGCTAGAAAAATTGGAGGAAATATCTAACCAATTAAAGCTTATGCCTAAGAGTGACGAAGGTAGAGAAGCATGGGATGCTTTTTTCTATCCAGATCTTGGTGTTGTTAATGAATTTGGTAAGGTTAAAGGTAGAATGGGATCTTATGACGATATAAGAACATATCCAGATTACAAGGAACCAGCAAAAGCATTGGATGGTATAATATTTGACGCTGAGCAGTTTATTGAAAAATGGGGAGAGGATGAAGACGCTGTTATTGCTAAAATAAAAGCTCTTGGACCTCAAGCTGGTATTATTTATGCTAGAGATGGATTCTTAATTATGTCTGCAAGAACACCAGATGCACAGAGATTAGTTTGTTCTGAAACTGGATGGTGTATTAGAACCGATTCAACTTTCTGGAGCTATAGCTCTGGTAGAGTACAGATAAACGTTATTAATAACAATATTCCAACATCTGAAAGAAATAGCTTGGTTGGTATAACAGTAAATAAAAACGGAACAGTTCATACCGATGCAGATAGACCAAATGGAAGAATACAAGCACCAGGAGGTGGAAATTATACAGGTAAGCCTGCTTCAGAGTTACTTAGAAGAATCGGCGTACCTCAAGCTGGTATAGAAGCATTTGAGAGAGAATTCCCAGTAGAGGCTGATATAAAAATTGCTCTTGAGTTATTCTTTAAAGATTCAAGTAAATTAACACCGCTTGATATAATAACATCTCTTCTAAAATTCAATAGAGGATTTTTAAGCGGAAGTATGTCAGAGGATCATTGGGAAAAAATATCTGCTCTTGTATCACAGATAATCTCTGAATTGAAGGGATTAACATCTAAGGATTTCCTTAGAGCATTCCTTGGAGGCGAAAGAGCCGATAGTATGGGAGGAATATTTAGTGAAGCAGCATGGAATATATTCGACAAACTTGTTAAGAATGATTATACTCCGGAGCAAATGAAAAAGCTATATTCTGAATCATTATTGGGGTATGAAGCTATGGAAGAAATTATGCAGGATATAGAAGCTGGAGAATATCCACATATGAAGGAAAGCGATATTAAGGGCATGAAAAATGCATTGGAATATAAAGATAAGTCATTGGCTAAATTTAAAAAATTAATCAAGGATGAATAATAGATATTCTAAAATTACTGAACCAATAAAACACAAATAAAAATGGAAAAAACACAAAAGGTAATAAGATTCGAGGAATATATTCTTGAGGCTAGAAAGAGATGGGATAATCTGAATGATAAAACCAGCGATATCTATAGAGCATTCGAAGAAAGCAACGAGGGTAAGGACCTAGCTTCTATTGGTGTTTATGTAGAGGAAAGAACTCCAAGTGTTCTTATATTCAAAAGAAGAGGTGGTCCAATGGCAACTGTTGAGGCATGGAAAGATGGAGATGGTAAATATTGCTATGAGTACACATCAAGTAAAAAGGGTGTTGAAAGATACAATCTTTCCAGATTTGATACACCAACTGCATGTCTAAGAGGATTTCTTTTAAGAATCATAAGAAACAATATACCAGCCGCTATTATACCTAAAAAAGACATACCTAGTCTTAACTTTAATGAGCTTGTTCCGATCGGGTCTCAAATGGCATTTCCTGAAATACTTTCTAGAATGAAAGGTGCGATAGGAGGAGAGGAATTAACAGACCTTGATGCTAATGCAGTTCAGAAATTACCTATCATACAGAATCTTGAAGATATGGGAATGGTTGGTAGAAGAATTGATAACAGAGAAACTATTATTAAAAAAGTTGATATCATTTCTCCTAAGTATAAATTCTATTCAAGAGCAGCATTTAGAGTTGGTGAGATATACGGTAAAACAATTGCCGGTATATTAAAAGTTAAATATGACGATCTTAAAAAATCAAGTAAAGGTAAGGGACTATTATTTGATGATGGACAGGAAATATGGAGAGTTAATAACTCTAACCGTCTTCCTCTTAATAGTATTAATTATAGAACTGGTGACAATTCTGTTAAATGTAACATCCAAGACGAGGAAATATTTGGTTCTGTTTTTGTTTCTATATTCATTAGAACATTCAAGAGAGCTAAGGGAAGATATGAAAATGAAAAGTTAATAAATCCTAATTCTTATATATTAAGAAACGAGGGTCAGGAAACAATTGACGTTGCAACTGAGCTCAATGGACTTTTATCTGATTACTTTACTGAGGCTGCAGGAAGATTGGAACCTACAATATTCATTAACCCTGAGGATGATGACAACAGACCTATAATGGATAATGCTAATGCATTATTAATTAAATATCTTATGAAACATGGATCGTCTGAGATAAGAGAGAGAATAATGAAAAATTCGGATCTTGATGAGCTTGTTTCGATTACTACTAAACACGAGGATATTGACGATGCAACTAGAAAATTAATTAGAGTTTCTAGAGCTCTTAGATTCATTTAATGGAAGAGGTCAGCGAAAGAAAAAAACAGGATGTCTGTGAAGGATGCGGTAAACAGATAGCTGATCCTGAAAAAGAATGTCCAACATGCGGGACTTTTCCGCATAAGGCATATCACGAAAGAGCAGCAGCTAAAACACTAAATATTTCTAAGTGGGTTCAAAGCTCACCTGCCATGCAGCCAAATCAGAAATTAAGTGAAAATTTACCACCTCTGAGAAATATAATATCATTTGATGATTTTTAAAAAAATTCCGGCACTGTCCGGAATTTTTTTTGATATGTGAGTAGAATATTTATGGAAAGAAAAAAAATAGGAATTGTAATATTAGCTACCAATTCGTACTTCGTACTTGGTATTAGATTTATAAAGAAATTCATTCATCACTATAAAGGTGATTGCGAGATTAAGTTCTACTTTTTCTCAGATACGGATCCTTCCGATTATCTACAGGATTGTATAAATTTTGAGTATCACGAATCCAAACATAATAGCTG
>CALAYS010000225.1 GCA_937895515.1 uncultured bacterium | reverse complement strand
CTAAAAAAATCTTTGTTTAAAAAATAATAGAATTATTTTACAATATTATCAAGCAAGAATAAGCTTAGATTGTAATTATTAATTTTTATCTTAATTCTAACTATAACATATAAGTAGATGTTAGATAAAATTAGAAAATGTAAAAAATTGTTTTAAGAATCATTTTTTAATTTGTTCTTTAATAATCAGTCATGTTATTTGTTTTTATATTGTGAAGAATGAGACTCACCTACTATGGTATAGGATCTACTAATTCCTGCAGGAAATATTGCGAAAGTGTATCAATAATAGTACACTTTAATTATGAACCTCTCTGAAACATTTAAAAGACTTGGGCTAGGCAAAAATGCTGCCCTGGTCTATACAACTCTACTAGAAAATAAAAGCGAGTTACTAGCTGCTCATATTTCAAAACTAGCACAAATTGATAGGCCAGAAGTATACCGGAATCTTACTTCCCTCCTGAAAAAAGGATTTATAAAAAAAATACGGATTGGCAAACGTTTTCACTACAGCACTACCAACCCAGAGGTTATCCAGCAAGCATTTCAAAACATTGATAAAAAAGTTGAAACACTGACAGAAAATATTCAAAAGAAAAAAATGAGAAGCGTTCCTGATCATGTTACGTATTTCAAAGGACCTGCCGGTATCCGTGCTGTGTTTGATGATGTAATCGACCGTATGCCAAAAGGTGGTACCTTTTTCCGTTACACATCTGAACGTGATTTAGAGGAAGTAAATCGCTACCTGTCACCTGATTACCGATTACGTCGTGACAAGAAAAAACTGGAACGACTGGTTATCAGTAATCCTATTTCTGGAAAGGCAAAGAAATCTCGGTTAGAACGATTCATTAGATTCATTCCGCCGGAAAAAGATTTGTTCGATCAGAATATTATCCAATTGGTGTATGCGGACAGTGTTGCATTTATTAACCTTAATGCAAAAGACGCATTCATTATTAGAGATAAAGACTTGGCGCGTTTTCAAGCGGTTATATTTAATTTACTGTATAAAAAACTTGATTATTAATTTAAAAAAAATGTTTTGAAGCATTAACATTAAAACTATATAATGATTACATGATACAACTTACCCGACCTGAAAAGGAAATCATCTCAATATCTGGACGAGAAACCATTTTAAAAAGAGCTGTAGAGGAATTCAAAAATAAAGCCATTGAGGCCCATGTGTTTGGATCGGTTGCACGAAATGATGCAGACCCATACAGTGATCTGGATATTTGGTTCACGTTTGAAGATAGTAGTTTTTCAGAAATATTTGAAAATAGATTTGAATACTACAATACTATTGGAAAAATAATTCATGCGTGTGAAGCACCACAAAACGCACCTATCGGAGGTGTCCACACAGCCTTGATTATTGAAATTGAACCTGGATATCTAACGATGGTAGATATCTATCTATGCCCACTTTCAACTGCATATATAACAGATGAAGCCAAGAAATTATTTGGCATAGATTTACCACAAGGGACCATTGGATTTAATCCACAAAAAATTCAAATTGATGAGAATTACCGTATTGATTTCTTTATTTGCTTTATTTTTAATACTATTAAAAAAATTATAAGAAAATCTGAAAACCCCTTAGATGGCGTAATTCGTGAATACAACAATCTACAACATAATTATGGTATTCCTGTGAAAACACTTACCAGCGAAACTCATCATGTTGCAACCCTGGAGGAAATAATTCAGAATACTCAAATTATTGCTAACGAGAAACAAAAAATGACACTTGATAAAATTCTCGATTTTTCAGGGAATTTAATCTCTAGAATAAATTAGGTTCTATTACCTACCAACGGTAAAAAAAATCACCTATGTAAATTAGGTGTATTTCAGCCTGCTCCAAACCTGGGACAATGTTCAAATGGAAATACTAGCTGGTTAAGATTTGTACAGCCTCCTTTAGTTCTTTGTCTGTTGGATTTGCACGAGTTCCGTCAATCATGGATTTAGAAGTTATATCATTGTAGTCATTCATTGGTATGATATGTACATGAGTATGGGGGACATCCCAACCAGCAATAATAAGACCAACCTTCTTTGGATTAAACTTATCTTGAACTAAGCTCGAGAGCTTTTTTACGGTAGCCATTAGTGCTCGGTATGAGCCATCATCTAATTTATGGAAATCTGGATCGTGCTTTTTAGGAACAACCAGAATATGTCCTGGGTTTATTGGATGCTTATCTAGGAAGGCAAAAGTTGAATCATCTTCATAGATCTTATTTGTCGGAATTTCTCCTTGAGATATTTTACAGAAAATACAATCATTCATATGTAAATTCTATCACAGGTTCGATTACCTACAAGGGGTAACAAAAAACACCTATGTAAAACAGGTGTTTTTTGCTTAGCTCCGCCTATCGGTTACACTTCGAACCTGTTCGTTGGATATACAGAGGTTGGTGGCATGTATACCAATGTAAGGTAACTATGGTAACAATTTTCTAATGATTTTATTGGAAAAGCTGGTTAACTAAAGACTCATAGACAGCGAAAGATTCTGGATCTGTCGCCTCTGCAAGCACAACACCTCCCTCAGGAATATCAAAACATTGTATAGGTTTATCTTCTGCGTCACGGTAATTATTATTACAGCTTGTTGCCTCATAAGCTGAATGCACTATAAGTCGTACTCCTTTAGATCCATTATTTGAAGTAAAATTAATACTATAATTTAAACTAGCACCTTCACCGTTCTTAGTTTCAATTGTTTTCCAGTTTTTTGGATATGTTAAAAGTTTGCCATTTAAGTTATAAGTTTGTGTTACTTGTTCAGAAGTATCCTTAACTTGATTAATTTCCACGGACTCAATGAGAGTAGTGTTATTTTTATAGGTTGGTTTAAGTATTAAATATCCGAGCAATACAATCATGATAATTAGTAATCCAATCATTATTCCATTTGTTTTATTCATACCCAAATTCTATCACAGGTTCGATTACCTACCAACGGTAACAAAAAACACCTATATGGATGAGGTGTTTTTTGTTACAAGCCAAGTTCCTCAATCCTGAGTCCTACATTCGAAACAGCAGAAGGAGTATTTGCAGTGATTCTTTTTACTACTTCAAATGTATACGAATCATATACAGTTATTTCATTTGCAGTTTGAGAAACAATATATACAAATTTACCATCATAAGTAAATTCTGGATGCCAAGAACCTTCACCTTCGACAGGTTTGAGTGTTTTTATTATTTTGTTTACTCGAGCATCAATTACATAAATCTCATCGTTATGATCCCCAAAGGCAGTATCAGCCCAAACATAGGGATATGATGGATCTTTTAAATAGCTTCTAATAAACAATCCTGGTCCACCTGTTTTTATTTTGGCTTTCACTTTCCAAGTATTCATATCAATAGCGGTAATGAGTCCTTCGCCTAGAGCTGGAATATATGTCGTATCTCCCCATGTCGCACCAGGTCCTGTATGAGGCGTTTCTCCTGTTTCAATTTCTGCAATAGGCTTCATTGTTTCTGTATCCAATACCCAGACAGTCTTTGATCCTTGAGATGACACGATAAAATGTTTTCCTTTTGGCGTTACGTATCCATCATGCAGAGCAGGAATATTATTTCCAATTCCTCCAAATTTATTCGTAACTTTAAAATCTTGATCGGTGTCTATAATCCATACACTTGTTAAATCTTTTAAGGCAACAATAATTTTTTGCCCACTTTCAACAAGTGCTCCCGCCCGAGATGATACACTTTTCCCATCCTTCTCGCCAATTAAAGGTATTACTTTTAAAATCTCCATACTATACGCATCTAATATAACTACATTTCCGGGCTCGTAATTTCCAATAGCAATATATTTACCATCTTCAGTCAGTGCTGTTCCCCGAGAATTTTCTCCAACAGAAATTGTTTTTTCAATATCAAGATTATTTATTATGTTCCAAAATATTAATAAATATATATATTGGCAAAATATAAATGTATGATTAAATAAATTAAAGTATCACATTATTTAAAATATTTATGCTCTACTACCAATAGATTATGCTAACTTTGCAGAACTGGTACCTGTGATTTGTGATTTAGAACTAGCTAATTATAAATCATATAATCCTTTCTATGTTTCTGATTTTTTTAATAATTTTGTATCTACTACTTGAATATCTTCAATTTTTACTAATTTTCTACGGCTTGCTTTTATTAATATCCCTAAAGTGAAGACAGCTAAAACACTCAATATGCTATAAGCAACAGTATCAGACATCAATGGTCTATATGCACCTTCTCCGATTAAAAAATACATTGCGATCATAATCAATACAACTCCGATTGTTGAAAGCACAAATGCAGGTTTTTTATT
>CALAYS010000224.1 GCA_937895515.1 uncultured bacterium | reverse complement strand
ATGGATCGTCTTTGGTAAGTCTTTTTATTTCATCACTGTTAGAAGAATAGTAGACTCTTTTTATACCAGCAGCCTTGATGGCATTTCTACAAAAATTACATGGTAAAGATAATCCACAAGTTCCATTTGGAGAAAAACGTGCAACATAAAGCTTACATCTTTTAATTTTGCGTGGCTGGTGTAAAACATCATGAAGTTTTTTAATGGCTCTCATTTCAGCATGATCAAAAATGCCCTCCTGATTCCAAGCCTCAACAATTTTTTTTCCCCTGAAAAGAATTATACATCCATGATTGAAACGACGAGCAGATGAATTAGAGAAGGTCCTAAATAAAGAGGTGAACATATTTTTTTATCTCTTTAGAGATATTTTTTATCATCAATTTAAATAATATCTTTTATGACTGAACATCATTCACCCGATTTAAGAGCGCTTGAATTAAAGGCTCCTAGCAAAAAAGTTTCTATTTCCGACAAAGTTTATACTAAATCTAATCCAGACCATCCATTTTTCAATCCTATGTCCGAAGAAATTCAAATCCCCAGTGACGTTCCCACAGTTGCTTTTCAAACGGATGCTCCAGGTGTGATGTCAGATCCTCGTGTCAGTCAAAAAACTCGCGCCTCATCGTTGTATTCTCCAAAGGCCATGCCTCCTAAAAGCTCTTTACAGGGTTCATCTCCGATAGCTGTTTCATGTCAAGATATTTTGAAAGATAATAAACACTGGACAGAAGTTGCTATCAAAATAAAAGAAGATTGGAGGCGATGTTTAGATGAAGTTCAGTGTTTAGAAACTAAAATAAGTGAAGATCGTCAGCGCCGCAAATTATGGGCTTGGAGGCTTCGGACAGGTGGTTTTTTTTTAATGGGGTTTCAAAATATTATTGCCGGAGCTACCGCTATGTTCCCTTTCTTTCGTTGGGGAATACCTGTTGGAGTCACTTATGGGATGTCGATTTTTACTTTTATTCTTTCTCTAACATTTTGGAGCCATCTTGGAGAAAGAAGTAAAAAATACCTTATCGAAGCTAAAGATCTTGAGAGAGTTGAATCGCTATGTGCTGTTGTCAGAAGAAAATTAAAAGAAACTATTGCTGATGGAAGAATTTCGGAAAAAGAAAGAGAATTAATTCGTAGTATGATTGGGGAAATTCATAAAAAAGCTGAAGAAATATCTTCCATGGGTCTTTTAATTAATATTCTTGGAGACACTCCTTATGATACTTTTGATCATCCAGAAAAAAAAAATGATTACCATAAAGCAGTTTCTTCAATTAGAGACATCATTGGGGAAGTATCTCGGACACATGATGTTATCGAAAGTAAAATACCCCATGTTGTTAGAGAATATAGAGATGCTCAGCTCCAACTCCAAATTCATTCAATCGCCAATCCTTTTATCCCACAAAGAATTCCTGGTGACCAAATTGACTTATAGTCAATATTTTAGAGCCTTTTGAGTAAAAACAATCAATGTCTCGTCATGGAGATTTTCGTTTTGAAAAACTAACGTCCGCGGCTGTAATACCGACTGTTGAAACTGTTGGTAGTTGTGGTCACGATTTTCGTGCGTTAGAGTCTTTTAAAATTGATCCTGGAGAAACTGTTGGGATTCGTACTGGAATCACTGCATTTTTTCCCCGATCGTATGCTCTTTTTCTCAAAAGTCGCCCAGGTTTAGTAAAAAACCATGGAATTACAACTGAAGCCGGCGTCATTGATAGTGATTATTATCCACGCGAAATTGTTGTTCTTCTTCGCAATAGCGGAAAAGAAGTTTACAGAGGAAAATTTGGAGACAAAATTTCCCAAGGCATTTTTGTTGGTATTTATACAATTCCACCCTCTAGAGGTGGTGGAGAACGCACAGGCGGATTTGGTTCCACAGGTAGATAAAAAATATTTTTTATAAATTAGTTGTGACGAAATGACGCAATTAAAATAGTATTTACTATTTTAGACATATATTAATGCTATTCTTCATATTGCATCGAAGAAGAAGCTAATTCCATTAAAATTTGTTGGAGAGGTTCAACTTTTTTTTCCGAAAGAAAAAAACATTCAGTCGAACAAAAAAAGTCTTTCCATCCCCCTAAACCGTCTTTTATTTCAGGAAGACGAATCACTTTTTCATCTTCCTCAACACAAAGCTCTTTCCATTGGATAAATCTTTTACAACCTTTGCAAAAAAAACCTTCGTCATCTAATGGCACAAAACATTCGCAACGAAATAAACCATGAGAGTATTTCCCATTTTCTTCATCCCTATCTTCATCATGACACCATCCTTTGGGAGATAGCCGGTCGCAGGTTGTGTCGCTATCATTGTTTGTGGGTCCAAAAGAATAATCCGAATGGTAAACACGGGATTCTATTTCGTTCAAAAGAGTTTCATCAGAAAAAACAAATTGGTCTCGAAGAGATAAAAAATTGGGACACGATGTCTTAATTTTCTTTTCATAAGATTCTAATTCTTTTTTCGAAGCTTTTGAATCAGGTGTCCATTTCAGTCTAGAAAAAAGGGCTCTTATTACTGAACTAGGGATCCGATGTTTTTCAACAATTTCTTGACCCAAAGATTCCATTTCAGCATGCATTCCTTTTTGGCCACGGTTAGAAAGAAATTCTCGCCAACGATTTTTTAGAGCATCGAGGCTGACATAAGGATCCAATAAAAATTTAACATCGGATGATGTAAGCATTTTTTATTTAACCTCTTTTTTAACATATTTTCAAATTCTTGTAATACTGATTTGAAAAAAATATATTTTAAAAATATAGTTTCCAAAAGATATGCAAATCTTTGTTAAGACCCTAACTGGTAAGACCATTACTCTTGAAGTCGAAAGCCACGACACTGTTGAAAATGTTAAGGCTAAAATTCAAGATAAGGAGGGAATTCCTCCTGACCAACAACGCCTTATTTTCGCAGGCAAGCAACTCGAGGATGGAAGGACTCTAACTGATTATAACATTCAAAAAGAGACAACTCTTCACCTGGTTCTTCGCCTCCGAGGAGGAACGGATTAAAATTAGCGCAGAAAAATTCTGCGCTATATATTTACAAATCAAGGCCGATTTGTTCCCAATCGGGTATGTCTGTTATTTTAATATCTTTTCCATGAGAGAGAGATGGAATTAAATAACCAAATAAACCAAGAATGGTTGCTGACATAACAATTCCGATGTTATTTTGTTCGTCCACGCTGAGATATGGATCTTCATTTATTTCAATAAGAATTGGTTTTCCTTTATCAGAAATCATTACATCCAATCCCAAGGGCAATAACTGATAATCCTTTTTTTTATCAAGACTCAGTTTTCCTTTAATATTTTTAAACAAGTCTTCCATTATTTCTTTAACCATTCCAATATCATCATATATTATTGGAGCAGAAACTTTGACATCATATCCCGGAATTTTTTCTTGAAAAGAAATATTAGTTATGGCGCTTGAAACATCATTAATTGGATCATAAATATTTACACACTTTCTTCCATATCCGTATTTGTTAATTAAACAATTAATTTTTCCTTTATTGGAATATATTAAGACATGAAATCTAATATCAAATTTTTTCTTTCCATCCCAAAATAATAAATTTTCGCGCAAAGGTTGTAGAACCCATGTATCAATTGTATTTTTCCCTAATATTTCTACACCACGACTTTTTAAAGATTCTTTTGTTCCTATTTTTATAAGTTTACCTGATCCAACATATGGATGTGATGGTTTTGATATCCACAACTTACTAGTTTCCTCTTCAAATTCAGATATGGCAAATGAAGAAAAGTTAGGGAGTAATTTTTTATTTGTGAAACATTCATGTCCATCTATGTACCAAACAAAAAGAGGTTGTCTATTGTCATTTGTAAGTATTTTGTCAGTTTCCGATTCAAGCCATGTATACAATTTTGGAAAAATATTGGGTAGTTGAGAAACAACAATTCCAAAGTTATTTTTTTTGTTATTGGTTTTTATAAATATTTTTTTTCTAAGGTTTTTAAGGCCTTCATCGTCAGAAAATAATAGTTTATGGCCTTTGAATATGGAATGACAAGCCTTTTTTTCACAAAAGTCAACCATGTCCGAAATTAGGTGATACATTTTTTAATCCTTTTTTATAATAATTGGCTTCCAATTTTGAAAGTTTTAAGAACAATAATGAATATTGTGCATATAAAAAAAACAAAGAACGCCCAAAATAAAAGAACATGATTGCAAAGAAGGAGGGAGATATTTTTTCCTAATCCTTTTTTTTCAAATAGAGAACTGCAATTAATTATTGATGATTTTATATACTGAATGTTGTCAACCTTATCGGATCCGGCTAAATCGAAAACATAAAGATTTGGATTAAAAGAAAAGCAATTTATTTTTCCCTCCTTAACAAAATCGAATAATATTTTCCTAAAATCAATTGTCTTTCTGTTAATTTTTTCTCTCATCAATTTTATTCCACCCGATGAAAGATAAAAAGCATCAGAATTACCTGGATTGTAAGATTGGAATAAAGAAATCTCATTTTTTTCTCCAAGATAGTGGAATTTGGAAGGGGAGTCTAGATAGCGATTAAATAAGATAAGAAAAGGTTTTTCGGGAGGCGAGGACCTTTTTCTTATT
>CALAYS010000223.1 GCA_937895515.1 uncultured bacterium | reverse complement strand
CTAGTGATAATGACAGTAAAGAAAGCACTTATTTTAATACAATGCTAACTCTTTCGATGGCTAAATTTATCTATTTGATCAGAAGCAATTCAATATTATATAATACTTTACTTTTAATTAAAAGAAGATATATCAAATGTGTATGAGTTCATAAGATCTGAGACAAAGTTAAGCCGCCAGGATTTGGTTAGTATATTCGAAAGGTGTAAGACCTTTCAAGCTAAAATGTGGTCTGTAAGAATTATATTTTTCTACAGCTTTATTGAGGTGGTATTTGAACTCCCCAAGAGATTCTGCAAGGATGTTTTTAGCATAAAATTCCTCTCTAAAAGTTCTATTGCCACGTTCTACCCCACCATTATATTGAGGCCTGCTGGGTGGTAATACATAAAGATCTATATCGAGTTTCTGACATGCTTCTTCAAAATATTTCATAAATTCACTTCCGCCATCAACCTGTATAGATTTTATAGTAAAAGGCATCCTAGCTATTACAGTATGTAAAAACTTAGCAGCAGCTGTACTTGTAGCATCAGATACCACATCTGCAATAATAACTTTAGTAATAGGATCCCAAGCCTGGAAATGCTTCATACAAATATTGTTCTTTGTAACAGTCATATGGTCTATCTGTACCATTTCACCCGGCTTACTTGCTTTCATCCCATATCTCCATTTCTTAGCATGACTATCAAATTTTCTTCTCCTTTTAATCCTAGCATATGATAAAGATAGCCTGATCCTGCCTTGGCTAATAAGTTTAGAAATAACCCTACCTACTGTGCTCTCAGATATGTTGACTTTATGATCTCTTTTTAAAATAACAGCAATTTTCGCTTTACCGTAAGTTGGTTCAGCTAAACGAAGCTTTTCTATTAGAGTTATTATCTCATTTGGAATTTTGCTTGTTCTGATGGATTTAGGGCGTCTTGATCTTCTCTCTAGCCCTTTAAGCCCAAAAGAATCGATAGATTTCTTGTATCTATAAAAACTAGCTCTACTGATACCTGTAATCTTTACTATCTCAGCTTCTGGCACATTATGAGATTTTAGTTTTTTCCATGTCTCTACTTGATCCTTGAGAATCAAAATTTGGGGATCAAAATTTTCTTCTGGTGAAGCAATGCGTTTTAATTTATAAATAGATTTGTGTAGATATAATATCTGCATACTGGCCTCTTTTGGATTGTTTGTTGATAAAACTTATCCTAGAGGCCTTTTTTATTTTGTCTAGAAGCTTGTGGATATATGCATAACTGCAAGCAGTTCTACACATATCCACAACCCCAAACACAATCAAAAATCCCTATTTTTATTCTTCCAATTTGTCTCACATCTCTTCGAACTTATACAATTTATTCAAACAAAATAACAAAACACAAGCTGAGATAGCATTATTACTGGGTAGAAGCCAGTCTACAATAAGCTATGAACTAAAGAGATGCCCTGGGGGTCTTGTATATCTTCCAGATAGAGCTAATATAGATGCTAGATCTAAGGATAAAAGATATAATGGTAAGATTGCTAATGAAGCTCTCAAAAATCATATTATTTTTCGTTTAAAGCAAAAATGGTCTCCTGAGCAGATAGCATGTAGACTGAAGTATGAGAGATCCAGCTTTAGGATATCGCATGAGGCAATATATCAGTATATTTATAGCGAGGAAGGTAGGCGTAAAAAACTATCACTGCTATTATTGCGTAGGAGACCAAAACGAGGAAGTCGTTATGGGAAGAAACCTGCAAAGCATTATATACCGGAATCTTGCAGGATTGAGAAACGTCCTGATCATATAAATAAAAGGAAAGAGAAAGGTCACTGGGAAGGTGACTTGGTCGTTTTTACTATCCTTAAGTCATCTAATGTCACAACGTTATTGGAAAGGAAATCTCGTTATGTTGAGCTAATATACAACCCTAATAAATACTCTAAAACTGTTATTGGCAACATAGATAAGAGGCTATCTAATATGCCATTAGATTTAAGAAAAACTATTACATTTGATAGGGGGAGAGAATTTGCGAAATATAATGATTTGGACATGGATGTATATTTCTGCAACCCTCATTCTCCATGGGAGAAAGGCTCAAATGAGAACTTTAATGGAAGGCTTAGAAGATATTTGCCGAAGAGATTCAATCATAGAGACTTAAGTCAAAAATTACTTGACCAAATCCAACTTAAAATGAATAATACACCTAGAAAGTGCTTAGGGTTTAAAACTCCTATAGAAGCTCTGTTCCATCAAACATCTAATCCAAAATATCTACTAGATCCTTGAATCCACCTATCATAGTAATATTTGTGGATAAATATGGTATTTATATTTTGAATCATCTCTGCAAATCCGAGTTT
>CALAYS010000222.1 GCA_937895515.1 uncultured bacterium | reverse complement strand
CTTTCCTATTCTGTTGGTGATCAGATATATGCATCAGTTTCTTCTGGCAGTAGTTCAACATATATGGGTATTTATGCATATCTTGGAATATCTAGAACTTCATTGACAACTGGTCTTAGCAGTGTTCTATTTTCTGGATCTAATACATCAGATAGCGGTACGATTACTAATTTCTCAAATCCTATTACGATACAAAGTGGATTTAGTTATGAAATAGTATGTCAGACTCAATCACAATTAATATCATCCGGTGGTGGATGTTGTTTTGTTGGTGATACTGAGATAACATTGTATGACGGTACTCTTAAAACTATAGACGAGGTATTTGCTGGTGATTCAATATTAACATATAACCCTGAAACATCAGAATATGGCGAGGGTATAGTAACTAATATAGAATCTCCTATAAAGGATGATATTATAGACTTTATATTATCTAATGGTACATTAATACAAGTTACTACTGAGCACCCTTTCTGGGTATTAGATAAGGGATGGTCATCATACTCCCCTGAAAGAACAATGCTGGATCATAAGATGAGCGTATCTAAACTTGAGGAAGGCGATATATTATTGGATATTGATGGAAATGAGGTTGTATTGGTATCAATGAATGATAATAAACATCAACTACAGAGAGTTTATAATATAATTATGAATGAGGGGAATCATACCTATTATGCTAATGGAATATTAGTACATAATAAATTGGAATACAATATTCAGCCATAAATATAGTTGAATAAAAAAATTGATATATAATAAAACGATAAAATATGAAAGATCTAACAGACCAGGAAAAGGAAAGATTATTAAGACTATCCAAAAAATTTATAAAGGTTCATCAGGAAATTTTTAAAATAGAGGAATCTATTAAGATTATGAACGAGAGATCTCTGAAATTAATAAGTGATCTTGAAAAATGCAGAGAATCAGAGAAATCTTTTATAAAGGATGTGACTCAAAAATATGGTAATGGATCATTAGATCCACTTACTCTAACGTGGAAAAAATAATAAAATAAGATGAATTATTTTACTAAAGAAAATTTTAAAAAAGTTACCGATATAGTTGGTAGCAAAATATTTCTTATCGCTGCACTTGCAATAGTTGTGATGCTTCTACTAAAACAATATGGAGCTGCTGATGCTGCTGAAGCAGAAGCTAAAAGACAACATAATAATTATCTTGCATCCCAGGATTCTGTTAGAACTATAAAGAGCGATCTTAATCACACCATAGTTGAGAAGTCCGTATATGAGCTCACTGTAGCTGAATTAAGCGACGATCAGAAAGAACTTATACATCAACTTGGTCTGAAGGCTAACGGAAGAGGTACGACGCCTAATATAGTTATACAGACAACAGGACAATATGATGGAAATTTTAAATCCATACCTTCTACTATAGTTAAGGATCCAAATGGTAATGAATATATAACTTTTACTTATGATCCAAAATTGGTTGGCAACAATCAGCTTAAAATAGCAGGTAAGACTGGGTATAGATTGGAGATAAATAGGGATCCAGATCGGAAGAGCACACGTCTGAACTCCAGTCACATCACGTTATCTCGTA
>CALAYS010000221.1 GCA_937895515.1 uncultured bacterium | reverse complement strand
TTTTTTATTACGTAAAAGCTCATAGTTTACGCCAAATTGTGCCATTTTTACTATCTTCCAAAACGATATTGTTGGATAATAATTCATCACGAATTTTATCTGATAGAGCAAAATCACGATCTAGGCGAGCTTTATTACGTTTTACTATCATTTCTTCAATAACTTGCGCCGATAACTCCACGCCTGATTGTAAAAATTGTTGTGGATTATTACTTAATAAACCAACTGTATTAGCTAACGTATAAAGCAATTTAGCTAATTCAAAATCTTTAGTACGATTAATTTCATTAACTAATTCAAAAAGAATGCTAATTGCTAATGACGTATTAAAATCGTCATCCATAGCATTTTTAAAGTTTACCGCATAATTAACCGACCAGTCTATTTTACTAAAATCACAAATATTGCTACTAAAATCATACTCACGCAACGTTTGGTAGAGTCTAGTAAGACTATTTTTTGCATCTAATAAATTATCATAACTGAAGTTTAACGGACTACGATAATGAGTCTTTAGTATAAAATATCTAATCACCTCAGGATTATACTGGTTTAGCACATCACGCAATGTGAAGAAATTACCTAGTGACTTGGACATTTTTTCATCATTAACATTTAAAAATCCATTATGCATCCAATAATTAGCAAATTGACACCCATTATGAGCTTCACTTTGAGCAATTTCATTTTCATGGTGAGGAAACTGTAAATCTTGACCACCACCATGAATATCGAAATTTTTACCAAGAATCTCTTCTGACATTGCTGAGCATTCAATGTGCCACCCTGGGCGACCATTTCCAAGAGGAGAGTCCCAATAAACTTCGTTTTCTTTTGATGCTTTCCATAATACAAAATCAAGTGGATCTTCTTTATTAAGGTCAACATCTACACGTTCACCAGCTCTTAAATCATCTAAAGATTTTCCAGATAATTTACCATAACCAACAAATTTACGTACGCGGTAATACACGTCTCCATTTATAGCTTGATATGCATAATTTTTATTGATTAAATCTTGAATGAGATAAACCATCTGAGTAACATATTCAGTAGCTTTTGGTTCATGATCAGGACGCATAACACCTAAAGAAGCAAAATCTTCATGCATGTATTTTATGTAGCGCTCGGTTAATTGGTAAATAGTTTCACCATTTTCTTCAGCACGTCGAATAATTTTATCGTCTATGTCCGTAATATTTTCTACAAACACGACTTTATATCCACTAGCAATAAACCAACGGCGCACCATATCAAACACAACGGCTTTACGAGCATGACCTAAATGACAATAATCATAAACAGTCTGTCCGCAGATATACATTTTAACTTCGTTGTGTTTAATTGGAATGAAGTCTTCTTTTTGTTTAGATAAGCTATTAAAAATTTTCATAAATTAACTATACTATTATCCGCTTAAATATTATTTAATTTTGATACCTAAATTTTTAAATTTACGATATAAATGAGCTCTATCTACACCTGAAACTTCTGCAATTTTAGTTATATTACCTTTTTGCTTATTCATATGATATAAAAAATATCTACGTTCTAAAGTTTCTTTTATACCTTTTAGCTGATTATTTAAATCAAGCGTAATAATTTCAGAAATATCTTCTAGAATTCCATCACTATTAGTACGTTCTTTTAAAATATGCTTATCGACTAGTGGTAACAGCTTACTTAAAGAAAGTGGTTTTTCAAGAAAATCTCTAGCACCAATCCTAATTGCTTCAAGAGCACTAGTTATTGAAGCGTGCCCAGACATCATGATAACTGGAGCAGTGATACCGTTAGATAAAAATCTTTTAAACAATGATACACCATCCATATCAGGTAACCATACATCCATCAAGATTAAATCAAAACGATGTTCCTTAACTATTTTATCAGCTTCCAACGCATTTTCAGCTAATTTTACAACATAACCTTCATCCTCTAAACACTCACGGAGTAACTCGCGAATGCCAAGCTCATCATCTACAATCAATATTAATTTATCCATTTATTCTAACCTATAATACAGTATTTTGACTAATAAGTGGTAATTTTACTACTACATTGGCACCGTTGTCATTAAATACTTCAATTTTACCATTATGTTCATCAATAATTTTCTTCACAATTGCCATTCCTAGGCCACTTCCTTTAACTCCTTTCGTGGTACGATATGGTTCAAATAAGTTCTCCATTATTATACTTTCAAAACCATTTCCATTATCTTTAATAGTAATTCCTAAATATTCATTCTTAATATCTAAAATAATTCTAATTGATTTATTTTCAATATTTTCAATACTTTCTATTGAATTTTTTAATAAATTATGAAAAACTTGCCTTAATAAACTTGAATCGCCCATAATAGAAATTTCATTTTCCGGTATTTCTATCTCAAATTTAATATAGTTAATATTTTCATATAAAGCCAAAAATTGATTGAAGAAATGAACCATTTCAATTTTAGATAAACTAGGTTTATTTATATTTGCAAAATCTCTGAATTTATTAACTAAATCTTTAAGATCTTCCACTTGAATGATAATTTGTTTAACTAATCTTTGTAAAAATACCTGATCATCATTTGATAATTTAGGCATTAATTTCATTTCAATTCGTTCTGCTGATAATACAATTGGTGTTAATGGATTTTTTATTTCATGAGCTAAACGTTTTGCAATATCAGCCCAAGCTTGATTTTGTTTGGCTTTAATTAAATTAGTTACATCACTTATCAAAGTCATGTATTGGCTATTTTCGTGAGTTTTAAATTTTATTGTCTTAATATACAAATTTTTTATACTATGTTTATTGCGAACAATTACATTTTCTTCCCATTCATTGTTTTGCTTAGAATTAATTTCAATTATATTTATTAAATCCTCAAGATGTGGGTATAAATTTCCCCATTGATTTAGTGGAGTTCCTCTTACATTTTCTAACTCTATATCAAGTATACTGTGACTTATTACATTAATACTCTTAATAACATAATCCTGATCATAAACGACTACACTTAAATTAAGGTTATTTATTAAGTTTTCAAGGAAATTTTTTGATGCAGTTATTTGATCTTTTTGGAATTTTTCTAATTTTCTTACTCGATCTAAATTATGGCTCATTTCATTAAAAGACGTAATAAGTTGTGATAATTCGTCATTACCTTGAAATGAATTATTATTTGAAAACGAACCTTGTTTAATTAATTCAATATTTTCAATCAAATTACTTATTCTTTTGATTAAAAATTGAGAGAAAAACATTGATAATAATACGGCTATTGAAATTGATAATAGCACACTAATAATTAATGTACTAGTATATACATCTTTTAAATGATCTTTATTATTAAGTAATCCTAAATATAATTCTTTATTTTGGATTAACTTGGTATTATCTATTCGAATAAAATCTGGAGCAAATTGAGTTAATGCAATAATTTTATTATCATCATAAAATTGATAATAGTAAAATAAATAATTACCGCTATTATCTTTATTAATTTCATAATAATAACCAGAATTTTTTATTTTATCAATAATATACTTTGGTAATAACCTAGGGAAATATTTACTATCATTTTGTTTATCTTGTAGTTCTAATATACCATTTTCTTTATAAATGGTTAAACTAGTAACATCCAAAATATTTCGAATTTTAGCTAAGTCTGCTTTATCATCGTTTTTATCAACTAACTTCAAATATTCTGCTGCAATTACCGATTTCTTTCGTAACTCTTTAGAAAAATATTTAATATTTTCTTCAGCTATATTAAAACTATTATCAAATAATTCTTCTATTTGCGGATTAAATAAGCGATTGACTGTATTATCAATAAAATAATTTGCAATTTTGATATTTATCAATGAAGGTATAACTATAACTGAAGATAAAAGTATAAATAATTTTTTTGTTATCTTTGAACCAAAAACATAACTACTTCTAAAAAAAATTTTATATACAAAAAATGCAATAGTTATAAATAGTAACACTTCAATAATACGATTAAGTTGAATAATTTCCTTATAATCATTTAAATATAACATAACATCATATTTTGAATAAATTGTTACATAAAAATAACTAAAAATTATTAATATAAATAATACTATTAAAAACCCAATGTTAGTTTTTTTCATTTATTAATACCTAAATATTGATAACTTATAATATCTCAAAATTTTATTACTATTCCAGTAAATATAAATTTATTTATAATAAAAATCTATAAATCAATTTTTTTTACTAATGCATAATATAATGAATCATTGTATTCCGTTGGATAAATTTGTAATTCATCTATTATACTAAAACCTTTAATATTATCTCTAAACCATAATAAATTATCTTGATTTTCTTCACTAAAAATTGAACAAGTTATATATAGTAAAAATCCATTATGTTCTAAACAATCCCACATATTTATTATTATTCTACGCTGAGTTTCTACAAATTTTAAAACATCATTATAATTCCGATTTATTTTTATATCTGGATTTCTTTTTATTGTTCCACTTGCTGAACATGGTACGTCAGCAACAATTAAATCAACTTTCTTTGTATTCCACCAATCTTTGTTTGCTGCATTACCAACTAATACCTCAGCTTTTAAATTTAAACGCTTTAAATTTTGATTTACTTTTTCTAATCTAGTATTGCTAATATCTAAAGCAATTAAGTCACAATTATAATTTTCTAATATTTGACAAGTTTTACCACCCGGCGCAGCACAAGCATCAATCACTTTTTTTGGAATAACATTATTTCTATTTAATATATCTACTAAATATTGTGCTGCTATATCTTGTATACTAACATCACCAATATTAAAATTAGGTATATCCTCAACATTCAGTGGTTGTTTCAAATAAATTTTATTTTTTATTAATTTATACTTTATATCATTATTATCAAGAATAGATAAATAATCTTCTAATGATTTATTTTTAATATTTACTCTCAAACCAAAAGCTGGATGAAAATTAAATCCTTCAAGAAAATTCATATATTCTTTTTTATATTGTTTTTTTAAAATATCAATCATCCAATTTGGAATATTATATTTTATAGAATAATCTTTCTCAGCCAATTTTCTTAATAATTCTGAATTTCTTTGATATTCACGCAACACCCAATTTATAAATTTTTTATTATTTATAGTTGAAATACTTACTAGATTATTTACTATAGCATACTCTGGTTTATTACTTTCATTTAGCTCAAATATTCCTATTTGAACTAAAATTTCATTTTGTTTTGATATATAGTTTGTTATATTTTTTATATAGAATTTAATCAAAAAATAATTACGAATAACACCATAAACTAAAAACCTTATTTTTGCTATATTAGCATTACTTTTATATTCAAATAATTCTTCATTTAAATTTTTACCACTATATACATTATTTAGTATATTTATTGTAGCCTTATATTCATCCATTTATATCTACTACTTATTCATTATGTTTCACATGAAACATTTTATTTTACCAATAATTTTCAACTGCCATATTACCTGGATTTCCACGTTTAGAAACAGTTAACCCTTTTTCAGCTAACATATGTCTAGTATCACTTACCATTTCTGGATTTCCACAAATCATAATTCTACTATTTTCAATTGTAATTGGAATATTAACAAATTTCTCAAGTTCACCATTTTTTATTAATTCTGTAATTCGTCCATATAAATCACCACCAGAATTTTCACGAGTAACAACTTTAACATATACTAATTTATCTCTAACTAAGTCACCATAATATTCATGAGTAAAGAAATCATTTATTGTATCTTGGTATGCTAGTTCTTCAGCAGTTCTTACACCATGGACTAATATAACTTTATCATATTGTTCCCATATTGTAAAATCATACAATATTGAGATAAAAGGTGCTAAACCAGTACCTGTTGATAAAAACCATAAATCTTTACCATTTTCAAAGCGGTCTGTAGTTAGTAATCCATAATTAGTTTTATCTATATATATATCATCGTTTAAATTAAGGTTTTTTAAACGTTGTGTAAATTCACCATCAGGTACAACAATTGAATAGAACTCTAATTCTTCATCATAATCTGCAGAGACAATTGAATAAGGTCTCCAGACAATACTATCATCTTCTTTTTTTACACCAAGTCTAGCAAATTGACCTGGAATAAATTTAAAAGCTTCATTTCTTGTAATTTTAAAACTAAATAAATGATCTGTCCATTGTTTTAAATATGTTATTTTTTCTATAGTATACTTATTTTCTTTACTCATGTTATATATCCTCACTAATAACAATCCGCAATTTTATCATTTATGTATTATTTATTTAATATATATACTTTATTATAGTTATTAATTACTAATTTTTCTGTTAACATATATATAATATTCAATTAAAACAGAATATTAAAGTTATATAAAAATAGTTAATAATTAAATATTAGTTTAATCATATTTTGTTAATATAATTGGATATTAAATTTTAAATGTTAATAAGTGTTAATTTATTAACAGACAAATTTTGATTAACTAACAAGTTATATTAATAATAGGTTTAAATATATTAAATTTTATTTGAATTATAGTTATTATTAATAATATAATACTTATATATATTATTATAGTTATA
>CALAYS010000220.1 GCA_937895515.1 uncultured bacterium | reverse complement strand
AAAAGTTTTTCGATTAATTTACTCAAATATAGGCCTTCTGAATAATAGGTCAGACGTAGTTTTTGCAAGCGTTTAAAACGGTGATTTTGGACAAAATACTCTTTTAAAAAAGAACAGATTTATCTCTTATTTTAAATTCTGGTCGAAAAACTTTTTCGACTAATTTCTTCAAATATAAGCCTTCTGGATAAGGAGGGTCGGGCGAGGTTTTGCAATATTTAAAATCTATTGTTGGCCTAAAGTAAGCTAAACAACCTTTTAAAAATAACAGATTTATCTCCTATTTTAATTTTTCGACTAATTTCTTCAAATATAGGCCTTCTGAAAATAGGTCATAGCTTGCAAAGATATTGTTTTAGAAATGTTTAAGCTAAAATGTTGAAAAATCAACTATAAAAAAGTGTTTTGTCATGGATTTGCTATTTTTGGATCCGTTTTCCTTCAACAAATTCATAGAAAGAGTGACGGATGAGTATTTAAGTTGCGAGAGTAAAGAGACCATGAATTTAATTTATGGTCTTTATCATCATAAAGGAAAAAAAGGAAAGGTTATTCTTGAGAAAAATAAGGCTATAAAGATGAACAAAGAGATAGGAGATTATAAGTTTATCGGACGTAATTCTTATTTTTCTTCTTTTTTTCTGCAATATGTTATATCCCTGTTGGTTGAAAAAGTTCTATCCAAAAAGAGAGACAAGAACTTTGTTAAATGTCATACCCTCTATATATGCGGTGGGAAAGGATTTACCATATACGAAAAAGCTAAACATGGTGACTTTGCATCGTTTCTCCATAAAATTCCATCTTTTGATTTAGATGATGTAGTCTGTTCGTGTTTGAAAAGCTTATCAAAAACTCTGTCTTTCCTTAATACTGAATATGAATTTATTCACAACGATTTAAAGGCTGATAATGTCCTAGTTGACGAAAAAAACGGAAGTTTATTATTTAAAATTTCAGACTTTGACAACTCATCTATGACATATGAAGGAAGAAGGTATCTTCAGACCAAAAACATTTTACAAAAAAAGATATCTTCAACTCCAAAAAAACACAATATGACAGATGGGTTCTTTAGCATCGAACCAAAAATGTCAACAAGCAATAATCTTCTTCAAGGTTCTATATTTCGTCTGTCAGAAGGGAACAGAATAAATATAGATCTTTATACTTTGGTTTTAACCATTTTGGATCATCCACACGTCCGACGCGAACGATCAAATATGGCAGAATTTGGACGTTACCTGAAAAAATTATTTCGGGAGGAAGATCTTATAAAAATATTTGATTTTATAGATAATAATAATGAAAACATCTTGATAACAACATTTGTAGGATATTTAATAAATACAGGTATTTGGCCAAAACCAAGCCCAGCTTGGATGGAGGTGCCCGAAAAGTAAATTCAAAAAAGAACGGTTAAAATTTTTGACGACCTTGATATTTTTTAATTTGTTTTTTGACTAAAGGTTGATAGAACTTTTATACAAAAATGTGTAAAAAACTTAAAGTTGTTGCAACCTACCAAACTTAATAAAGGGTTCAAAAAATCTTCTTCCCCTTAACGTTTTTTCTTGTCCAAAATATAAGTAATATTCCCCTTAAAATATTGAAATCGGAAAACTTTTTTGTTTTTCTAAAAAATGATATCGCTTTTTCCTTATTCAAAGATAACAGGTCGATTTGATAAAGATGGAAATCCAGGAAACGTCATAAAAATGGATAAGGAAATGGTAGAAAAGATTTCATCGTCCAAAGATTCCCCTCCTTTATTGTTTGGCTGTGCTTCTAAAAAATTTGACCTTTATCCGATGGAAGATTTTATATTTTCACTGAAAAGCATATCTGATAATTATGATTTATCATCATTAATCAAATTATGCAAAAAATACAGTGAGGAAGGATGGGATGGTGTTATAATCCGTTTAGGACGACCCTAAGTTATCAAAAAATTTTTTGATAATTTAATGGTAAGTTTTATTTAAAAACAAATTCCTGAAGCTGTTCCCGCTACGGCTCCTGCTATGGCACCCGCAATTCTGTTAAAAATAAAATTAGAATTTTCCATATTTTTTAGGACACGGTTTTCCTTTGATAAAACTTTAGAAAGAAAGTGACAGCTCAAAAAGACAATTCTTAACACAAAGTTGGAATTTACCTTCATCACTCTCTGTTGCACAAAAATCCAACGTTGTGTTGTCGTCTTGGCCTATGATTATTCCTCCCTTTCTCAAAATAGGAAAAAGTTGGCTTGCGATGTAGTTAAACATTTTTCTGGTTTCTGCTGATGCCAAAAGTGTCCCATTTTCAACCGTTGTGTCTGTATCATTACTTGTTAAACTATTTTCCTTTAAAAGAAAACGATATAACAGATCCGAAGACAACGCCTCAGTTTGAGTTGAACCAGTTGGAAGATAAAAAAACATTAATCCATCTCTAGGAAGAGACATCTTATATGTTTTATCGAAGATATTATTGATGATAAATTGGATGGCTTTGAGAACATAGCTTTGGAATCCTGCGTTATCAACTTTCCCAGTGAAAAGAGTATTGGAGCGTGTGCCATTTTCTTTCGAAATGGCGCATGCTCTCATTGAAAAGTTTATGCTGCTTTCACTTGAGCCGGCGCTTGGATCTGGTTCAGTTGTATTGTAATTTATTTGGGTTGACGTATTATTTGCTGTGGTTGAATAGTCTTCCCCTTCGGGTAAACCTGCCGCTAAACTTATCGTGGCTGTTCCAGTTAGATTATCTGGCGCCGTATAAATAAATGTGCAGGCGTCTCCATCAATTTGGACATTTGATATTGTCCCGCCACCAGTAACAACAAACGAACTTTCTGTTAAATTTGAAAGAATATTTTTATTGAAATCTACGGTAACAATTGTTGACTTTCCCGAGAAAGTGAGGTTATTCTGTTGGGGTGTAATTGTAGCTGTCAGATCTGTTGGTTGCATTGTTACATCTCCCCTTTTGACTTGAAATCTCGCATGATTGCCTGTAACCTCGCCGTTAGTATTGTAATATGAAAAACTGTAATCATACCCATAAGTGTATCCTCCAACACTCATTAAACCAGAATTCACAAATGAACCTGTAGTCATGGTATAAGAAGAATTTTCGGTAAAAGACATGAATCCATTAACACTGGTTAATGAATTCGCATTTGTGCTTAACATATCGACTAAATTAAATTCCATTGTTGTTACAAGATTACGAACACTCGCATTATCAACATAATATACCGAAGCAGTAACATCATCATCGTTTGTTATTTTTATATTAAAAACATTATCAGGCGTTGTTACACCAGTATTGCTTCGAAGATCTGCATATGAGTAACTTGTAGGAGAGGAAGATCCTGATGCAAAATGGTAGCTGTAACCGTTCGTAGCATTAACCATAAAATAGGCAGGATTACTAGTTACAGTACTCCCACTTATGTGATCACCATATCTGTAGGTGGAAAGGCTCGTATCATAAGATAAAGCTGTTAAAGCAAAAAAATGTTGTCCTGAAGGAAAAAGTGACATTGCTATTTTAATAGCAATTTAAATCAAAAAATAAAAGCATTTTATTAAAAAACTTAAATATTTTTCAGTAATTAAAGCTAAATTATTTGTAGAATCAAAAACGATTATATTTTTAATTTGAACAAGTGTGATGCCAAAAGATATGATCGTTTCATTGATGAAGTTGATTTTAAGAATGCAGCTTCTTAAAATCTTGGAGCGAGTTTTGACCAGTAAACTTTACAAACAAAGGCTATTTTATTTAAATATTGCCGAAATCTAGAGATACTTAAATATGAATTTATTGTTCAAGTGGACAAAAAATCTTCTTAAGTTCTGTCCACCTTGTATTTTTAAATAGCTTTATGGGTTTTCTTTGTAACAATATGTCTAAAAAAAGAAGAGAGCTTTGTCCACTTTTGGAAAAATTGTCCACTTTATTTTTTCGTAAAAAACATAACGTCATTTTTTGACAAAATATTAACACTATGCAAAAGTGGACAATTTTTTAAAGGTGGACAAATTACTTTTAATATGATTATAATGTATTATAGGAAAAAGTTCCCTATAATTATATATTAATATGAAGTGGACAGAACTCAAACATTTGTTCTGTCCACCATATTAAGGTCATGAATAAATTTTTTTCTTCTGGTTGTAGATAATCCATTCATTCGGAGATATTCCGTTATATCTACTTGAGAAATATAAAGTTAATGACTTGTGTCTTCATTGTTATTCTTGGTAAATCGTCTGAATAGGTCAAATCTTTAAGTTGGAGATAGAAAGTAAAGTTCGTAAGAGTGTGAAAAAGGATAGTCATGTTGAGTGAGAGAGACATCGAAAATAGTACAAACTTCTCAACGATAACCATTGACAACAAACAAAAAATCTCGGATAATTGTTATGAACGATTAATTGTATTTGAAAACTATTAAAATAGGTATTTTTTTAATCATACTCGATTAAAGTAATCTAGTCTACAGTAAAAATAAACCTCATCTGACCATATTGGCGTACCCGCATGGAGATTACGAAGTTTCATCAGAGAAGGAAAATGTATATCACGAAGGGAATTCTTATTTACTAAAGATAGTTTTTGATCACCACACGGTAGGAAATTGACAAGGTGTATTTGAGATAATATTTTATTCTCCAACGATGACAAGAGATCAGCGATGGTCGAATCGAGAAAAGATGGAACTTTCTTATTACAAAGCGTTGTTTGAAGTGAGAGTAGTAGAAGAGACTCAACATTAAAAAAGGGACCTTTTATCCCGATGTTTCTCCTCTTCTAGGCTTTTTTAATCTTTTATCTCTAAATCTTATTTCCCATCTTTCTACCATACATTATTTCATTTCCTTAAAAAACTTTTTTAACTCGATAAAAGGTTATTCTGTTCTAGATAAAACCTTTTTATAAAAAATTATTGGCCAATAATTATTGCCCAGTTTTCCTTTAAATTTGGTATGTAATAACCATACAACACCTGTTGAAAAGTTTGATATACAAAATATCAATTATAATTGACCTTGTTATAAAATTTGATGCAATATTGGTTGTTAAATTTATTACAAAGTTAAGTACATAATATCAATCGTAAAGTGTATAATGGACATTGTTATTAACTACAAAATTTAGCAATAATTATGGTGCCAACGTATGTAAAATGAAATCTTTTTTAGAAATATTGAGATCCCAGAAAATGGTAATGGATGCCCCAGAAAACATCTTGATATACAATGTCTCTCTTGAATTTGAAACATTGAAAGGAAATAAGTATAAAATCCATTTTTATAAACCCATAAATATAGGAAACAACTCTGGCTTTACAAGCAGAAATATAATTGACGCAAAGTATTTCTGTAAAGATGTATTTCAATATGTTCCTTCTTGGTACAGAGAAGAAGATTTGCTTTTGGGAATACCTGTTCATTGTTTGTTGTCAGCAAATGACAAAGAAATTAGAGGAATAATATATGTAATAAAAAACTCTGGAAAGAGTTTGGATTTAAATGGGTTTTTTCCTGAAGTTAAATTATTGTTGCAATAAAAGAAACTATATTCCAATAATTGTGGTGTGCTTATAATATTCATATTTTTATCCAAAAATATGCAGTTTAATAAAATTATATGTATTTTTTTGTTGGAGGTTATTAAATTAGCTGTGGCCGTAGCAAGCTTTGTTATAAAGTTAGCTATGGCTGGTCAAACAAGGTTGGCCTACGTTAAGCTAAGCATTGTTTTAAATATTTTGTCCAAAAATAATGGATTTAGGCTATATTTGAAGAAAATAGTCGAAAAAGTTTTTCGATTAATTTACTCAAATATAGGCCTTCTGAATAATAAGTCAGACATGATTTTTGAACATTTGGACTTTATATTTTGCCAAAATTAAGCTAAA
>CALAYS010000219.1 GCA_937895515.1 uncultured bacterium | reverse complement strand
CTCCAGTTGTAGAAGCTTCGCCAAAGCAAGAGAAAAAGCCGGCCTCTGTGGCTACAGTTGAGGAGGTTGGACATATTGTTTTTGAAGGGGCAAGCCCTCTGCATGAAGTTTTTATTGATAATGTTAAAATTGAAAAACTAGATATGCCGTTTAATTTATCTTTCAATAAACGAGTTAAGGTAAAAGTTTTAAAAGAAGGAAAGGTTGTATCGGAACAAGATGTCTTCGTATCCTCAAGTGGGCGAGAGCAAGTGGTTGTTCTTCCCTAGCAAATATTACGGTGTAATAATAAAGCCAAAAATAAAAAGAGAACCCTTGTTGTTAAAGCGATCATCACTTGATGCGAGAGAGAAGAGTCCCTGTGAAACTTCCGCATTAAAAGCATAAGTTTGATTGAGTCGATATTCAAAACCCAATTTAACACAGAGATTGAAATAAGATCCAGTGTTGTCAATATTCTCATTGTTGATGAAAAGTCTTGCTTCTTGCTCCTGAGTTAGAAAATAGTGGTAGTTTCTAAGTTCTGGCCCTATGTACCAGGAGGATTTTGAAATTTCTTGAATCTTGAAATGTTCTTCTTCAGAAATCATTGCATAGCCTTGACCTTTAAAATAGTAATTATAGTAAAGACGTATAGACCAAAGATTGAGGGCGCTTATGTTGAAGTAGGCATCAAGTCCCATCCCCATTGAGTGCTTGGGGGCGAAAAAATAGTTGACTGAAAGGTCCGGGTTTCCGAATCCAACGGAGCCTTCAGAGACTTTTGATTCACTAAAGCGATTGACGTTAAGTCTTGTGGCATAGGTAAGCGGTGTTTTTTGTTCACTCGAAGTGGCGAAACTTTGGAGTGAGTAAAGACCAAAAAACAACGCTATAAAAATCTGATGGAATTTCATAAAAAAATTATAAGGGAGTCCCTTGGAAAAACATATAAAAAAATTAAACCATCACCCTTTATTATGTTGATTTTAATGGGGAGTCCTAAAAACCTACCAATATAAGTTGGCAGCTAAATACAGTCTCTGGTTGATAGATTCACTTCAAATATCCATGGCTTGCGTTTGTGCTGAACTCTTTAGTTAGGGATTAGCATGAGGTAATTGATAATTAGACTTAGGAATGTCTAATCAGGGGAGCTTAAGATGTTTAGTTATTTAAAATTCACTAGCAATATCATTTTTATAGCTGGTTGTTTTTTATTGCAATCGTGTATGACAGAGATGAAGCCTGTTTTAGATACTAAGGCAGCAGCAGTGAGTATTGGTTATAGCGGTTGTGTTAGTGCAACAGGAATGAGTACAAACAGTATTAAAGTGAATTTTTTTTTCCTTTGACAGCACATGAGGTTTCAGTTTATCGAGATGGAGTTATCGCATTATACTGAACACAATTAAATTTTCAAATAGGGCTTTCACTGCCTGTTGAAAATGTTTTACTCTTTCACCCATGAAAGATTTTTTAACCAAAGACCAACGAAAAGAACTTCTCCGTGAATTAAAAGTAGAAGACAAAGCTCGCTACTCAGATCGCATTAAAGTTATTTTGCTACTTGATAAAGGTTGGACTTATCAAAAAATATCAGAGGCACTCTTTATAGATGATGGAACTATCGCCAACTACCGTCGTCGTTATAAGGAAGGTGGAATTGAAGAGCTTTTGGATGATCACTACCAAGGTGGCACTCATAAAATTTCAAATGATGAATTACTTGAACTCCAGCTTCACCTAACCACCATTATTTATCAAAATACTCATGATATTTGTGAATATGTTAAGAAAAAATATCGAGCAAGCTATACTCTTTCTGGGATGATTGCACTTCTTCATCGAATGGGTTTTTCTTATAAAAAAACGAAAGGCGTCCCTGGCAAGGCCAACAAGCAAGATCAAGAAGATTTTATTAAAGCATATGAAAAAATCAAATCTACCAATGGAAAAATCTATTTTTCTGATTCAACACACCCTCAACATAATCCAGTTTTGTCATATGGATGGATAAAAACTGGAGAAGAAGTTGAAATAAAAACAAATAATGGACGAAAGCATTTAAATATTTCCGGCGCAATAGAAATCAATTCACAAGACGTAATTACCAGAAATAGTGACCGCGTGGATGCCAATTCAATTTGTACTTTATTAAAGGCAATTAAAGATAAAAATCCTTTTGATAAAAACATAACACTTATAATGGACAATGCCGCCTACAACCGATCCTGGAAAGTGAAGACTCTGGCGAAAGAATTAAAAATTAAACTTTTTTACCTTCCACCGTACTCACCAAATTTAAATCCGATAGAAAGACTTTGGAAGTTTATGAAGAAAAAAGTTATTTATAATAAATATTATGAAAAATTTAATGAATTTGAATCAGCTTGTATGACATTTTTTCGGGGTATTCGGAAATTTAAAGCTGAATTGGAAACACTCATCACGGATAACTTCAGAGCAGTAGGCGCCTAAGTTTTACTTGAAAACTCAAATGCGTTCAGTATAATTCGTTTTTAACATATGCTTACGCTGTGAGTGTTGATAGTGATAATAGTATTTTTATCGCGGGAAATACAAATACAAGCTTAACGGGATCAAGTCTAAGTGGGACAAATGATGCTTTTGTTGCCCGTTATACTAGTGACGGTACCCTTGCTGTAACCGTAGATATAGGAGAAGCAAGTGGTGCAACTTATGGCCGTGGAATTGCCGTTGATGCTTCTAATAAAGTTTATCTTGGAGGATATACGAATGCATCATTCTTCAATAATACACTTAAGGGAAGCCAAGACTTCTTCCTCGCCAAATTCTCTTTCTAACTAACAATCACTCGGCAAATGCGGAGGAGGATTACATTCATCTAATAAGGCATCCAAGTAATTTTGATTGGTGGTTA
>CALAYS010000218.1 GCA_937895515.1 uncultured bacterium | reverse complement strand
TACGAGATAACGTGATGTGACTGGAGTTCAGACGTGTGCTCTTCCGATCTCCGTTTTGGTCCATGAGCAAAAGATTAAGGAGTTCACTCTTAACCGATCATATTGGACGAGACCGACGCATTAAGCCACTCTGCCACCAAACCTTTTTGTAGAATTTCCTTACAGCCCTTAGTACGTATCTACAGTTGGGGATTTATGTTAGACCAACGTCAGTATACCCCACGCGTCTCCAATGGTTAATTCGCTGACCCATCGGATGGTATGCTCAATAGCGAATAGCTTTATCCTAACCCTGGACTTGGACTCTGCCTCGAACGATTTTATTGGTGATCCGCGGAACCACCTTATTTCGTGTCCAGTTATCACTGCAGCTTACAGTGACGCGGTTAGTGGGGGAAACGGGGATCGAACCCGTGCCACTTGAATCATCTAAACTTCGTCTTAGTGGAAAGACGTCATAGATTATATCTATGATGTAAGCTAGAGACGCGCCACACCGCTGGCCTATTCCCCCTGTTGGGAACCGGTTAAAGCCGACCGGTATCCCTTCTTATACTGACTTTTCCACTAGGCGAGGAAACTGTCTTCTGCAAAACCATCCTTACTTTTCCTTAAGGTTAGGAAACTTTTAAACTACCCGACCACATTAACCTTATTTATTAAATCTAAAACAAGGTTCTCTGTCGATAGAGATGCATCATAAAAACTGGCTTAGTTGGGAGGGAAGGACTCGAACCTTCGAAAATGAGCTCTAACCAACTGAGCTACCTCCCAATTTTTAACAATCTCCGTTGCATGGGCTTTGACATGTACCCCATGCATCATAAGAGCATTTTTGTGTATATCCTGTTGGCGAATCTGGATCCGGCCAAGATCCAGTAACCATACCATCTTTATCAACTGCATGCAAGGGAACACCAAATCCTATATCTCTAGCAATCCTGATCTTATTAAAATACTTTGCGTTTCTTTTAGATCTGCGATTGTTAGCTCTAGATTTACGTTTTTGTATTTTTTCTTCCCTTGTCATTCTCTTATTAATTACATTGCAAATATATGAAATCCTTTCGGAATAAAAAAATAAATGATGAAAAAAATTACATTTTTAATCCCTCTTTCATGGAATCTTCGGATAGCTTTCTTGCCTCCTCCATCTCGAGTATAGACAGAAATTTGTCCAGTGTTAGATCGCAATATTCATCAATCCAGTCACCTATAAAGTATAAATTTCTAGTCCCCTTGAGAACTCCAAATAGTATTGGATCCTTAGCTTTCTCTACCTCCGCTTTTGTCATCTTGGTTGAGTTGTCATGCTTATCGAAATGTAAAATAACATAATTATCAAATAATTCTGATGCATCATACTTTTTCTTTTCCGCTATGACCTCTTCAGGTATCATTCTAGCGTAGTTTTTCATCCAGGTGAGCTTTAGCATCTTGTTTCCAAGATTTGCTTTTTTATAAAACTTAACAACATCTTCCTCGGTAACATATTTAATCTCACCAACCTCTAGAAGCTTAGCTTCGGCAAGAACCCCGTCCTTCTTATCTCGTAGTATTTCTAAAAATGCTATCTGTCCATTTTCCTTTGCAGTTTCTATTGCATTAGTATAAAACTCAACAGAACCTGGATTTACCTCCAGCGTTTTGATTGAATTCTTAACATCATTAAAGAATTCATCTACTGATTGATATCTTATTTTTTTAACCTTCTTGTTTGGAAATAGAATTTCTGCAGCTTTCAGCTTGAGCCAACTTTTAAATGTGTGCTCGTGCATATGGATGTAATGTAGATAGTCAACAGCACGGACCTCTATAGAATCTCTAAGGAAGTTATCGTGACTA
>CALAYS010000217.1 GCA_937895515.1 uncultured bacterium | reverse complement strand
CTGAATTTATCAGTAACCAGACTCGAAGGTGCATTGAAAACTATATGATCAATAAACATTCTCGAATCCTCCTGTAGCTTACTCAATTTACTGGATTGATCAGGAGAGCTATTTGTTGGGTCATACGTTATTCCCCATATTATGGAAGATATTTGTTTATATACATTCGAGAAATTTATCACTATACCGTACCATTCGTCTATGGAAGGTACGAATTGTAGAGTAGTATTTATAATGAGATCATTAAACCTAACAACTAAACTTCCGGTTTCCAGAAAAGTATTAGTTAATTCGTCAGTTACACCAGAATGTATAATGTCCGCTCTAAATCCCTTAATATCACCATTCTGATCCTCATATAATCCACTGATTAAATTTCTAGATTGTGCCTTCTGCATTCTCCATGTAACCGGTCCTTGTGAGAAATTCTCCGACTTATTAATAACTTTGAATCTATATTCATCTATGATGCTATCAACCTGATATCCACCACTATGAGTGGAATCACCTTTTATTGCTACATATCCTTCTGGGTTGGATTGATAACTTTCCCATCTCTCAAGATTATGTTTTCTTGGATATGAATTAAAAACAAGAAAGTCGCTATCATACGATTCCAAAGCTATGCTTATAACCGGATACGGTCTTTTCATCAGCTGTTGGTTATTATAAAGATTCTTTATATTAAACCATGCTGTAAATGCTAACTCCTCACCTATAGCAATTTTAGGAAGCAATTTATAACGAATAGCCTCTCTATATTGCTTGGTCGCATATATAAAATCAGAGTCATCAACAAATGATCCATAAAGATCATAATAATCATTAAATACTATAGTCCAGTTATTATTTAGGTCATATCCTATTATTGATAGATCCTTATAAATATATGATCTTATAGGATCCTGCGACATTTGAGTTATCGTGGTTGCATATTGCTGAGGATTTGTTATTTTAAGCTCCTCATTTTGTACCTCTGCTCCAAACAGATCACTAGTAGTAAGACTTATACCATCAAGCTCCTCCTTATGTGCAGGATCTCTAAAGTAAGTATTACTTTTAGGATTATATTTTTTAAGCTCAATCTTAAAATAAACGGGAGCGTTCATAAAATCTCTAAACAAATAGGTTGAGTTTATTTCATATATTCTATTTGTTATTGGGAAGTATATAATATCTCTTTTTCTAGGTTGAGATCCTCTACCAAATATCGACTCGAAATATCTTTTGTCCATCTGAACTTCAAAAGGATCATCATAATTTAACCCAAATGGATCGAAATTTATTTTATTATCAGGAAACTGATTCTGATTAACCATTAATTTTACACATTTTTCAGAAACAACATTAAATAATGTATATTCCCTAAGAATAACGTCCCTACCTCTAGCCTGCGGTTGAACAGAATAATAATTAGCATCAAGACCAAACATCTTATTGACCATTAAACTAAGATCCTGATATATGTTTAATGCTTTGTTAACAGCATAGGGTTTGAATGTAAATCCACAATCAGAAAAAATAACAGGTCTATTCGATGTTTCGGGTGAACATATAGGCGAAGGCCTACTTTGTATTTTTTCAGGTGTCGGACCGAAATCAAGATCCAGATCAAAGCTAACTATAACTACTGATGGGTCTATGGGTTCATCTGTATTATAAATTATCCCACCATCAGGACCTATAAGAACTGAGGTGAATCTAAATTCTGGGTAGAATTTATTGGAAGGATCAAGATCAATTGAGAAAACATCAGAGCAATT
>CALAYS010000216.1 GCA_937895515.1 uncultured bacterium | reverse complement strand
CAACACCAGGTCCCTGCGTTATTTCTATAGCAGGAGAGAAAATTTCGGGATAAACGACTATTATATTCGATTTAAAAGCTTCAGCGGTTATACCACCGGCACCAGTTATAACTAATCCTGTACTATACCCAGAATAATTAACACCATAATACTTAACAGAAGGTCCATAAGCAGCACCTGTGCTTGGTGTTCCACCTTGGAATACCCATTCTCTGGATATCGCACCAGTGCTAAGATCGTAATAATATATGGAATCCCCCTGATTTATACCTAATTGTCCTGACATCTAACTATTTTTATTCAGAATATATATCTAAATAAAATAGGTACAAAAACTATTGGTTATTTCTTTTGCCCTTGGCGTATAATATTGCTTGCACGTAATTATAAGTATTGTGCTTATCGTCAATTTTACTAAAGTCCTCGCCCCATGGTGATTTATTTATAAATTCACCCTTATAGAAAAATTTGCCACCTCCATTATCAACAACACCAGCATTGTGCATTATCTTGTGTCTTTTCCATTCAGTTGTTCCGTAGAAAGACCCCCAGCTAAAACCAAGCTCTTCCGATATTCTAACCTGATTACCTCTTTTAAGTCCACACCATAAAACAGCCCACATGTCTGCACACCATTTTTGGATTGGATTATAAGAGACGAGATGTGATTCATCTAATATTGACCTCTCAGAATCTTCTCTCTCGCTCATATATTTATATAAATCCAGCGAAATGAATTCAACTTCCTTCCAAAATTCACTATCTATACCTTTCATTAGATATTGAGCCCCCCCTGAATTTTTATTATTATCGGATACAAGATCAGGATCAATACCTGCAATATTACACATTTCAATGAAAAGATCTTCAGATTTTGATTTTATATAATCGGATCCTATATAAGAAACAGTATCGCTAAGATACCAGATATTATCATTTGTTAGCTTGTCAAAATCTGGGAGTTCTCTAAATATTATATCAGAATCATGATAAAATATATTTTCATTAGATAATTCCGGATAAGCAGCAAAATGCTTGGAGAGTATATTTGGTCTAATTACTGGGATATATCCATAATCATTCATTTTATCTTTCTTGTAGAAAAATACTCTAACATACGGATATCTTCCAGCAAGATCCATACCCTCAGCAGAAGGAACACTTTCATAGCCAAAAACTATTTCTATCCAGTTTGGGTTTATTCCATTTTTTATAGCATTATTTATGAAAACCTCAACCTGCCAATGAAAATAAGGAACATCGGGTTGGGCACAAATAAAAACAACTTTATTCTGCATAATCTATATTTTATAGATTATACATTAATAATAAATTAATGTTCCGTTTAAATAGTACATTCGACATAATCATTAAATACAGCTTGAACATTAAGATAAATATTAAATGGAGTAGCCGAGATGGTACCATAATTATAAGATCGGAAGA
>CALAYS010000215.1 GCA_937895515.1 uncultured bacterium | reverse complement strand
GATCTCCCAACCCCAACCCCAACCCCAACCCCAACCCCAACCCCAACCCCAACCCAAAATCCAAAAAAAAAATCCTATTCCAACCCCAAGTGTTGACCTAAGTCCAAGCACAAAATACATTACTTCACTTACAATCTCAATATACTTAATATTAACAGAAATAATCACACTTGGGAAAATGCTAAATTTTGGGTGACTGAGTTGTAGTCAAGTCTATTTTCGATATCCCTATATAATCTTAAAATTATAAAGGAATTTCCTGAAAACCCCAAAAATTAATAAATGCTCAACAATAATTTTAGAAAGATCTATTCGTAAATTATTGAAATACATATCATATAGCATCGACTGTGCTCCTTACTATTTGTTCACTATATGTTGATTTTGAGTTATTAAATTTTTTTAGTAACTCGAAATCTAATTGGAAAACCAATGTTCAAATTTATCTAAAAGATTTGAGACATTAATTAAAACATAAAAATATGACTTGTTTTGATGCCAAAGTAATTTTGTATGATCTGCGTAATACTTTCAAAATCAAAGTTGTGTTATTATAAAAAAATAAAAAATATAAAATAAGCTCAATCACTCTTTTTTTTAAAAAATTATTCAATATCTAACACATCATTCTTCAAAGAAGCTCAAAGACTGCTATCCCATTTCTTTTTTTTAAAAAATATAATTTATAACAAACCCATGAAATTTTTGGAGAGAAAGTAAAGCTATAAAAATACTCCGGCTGCATCATTTATTCGCAAAAAAGTAAAGATTTCCAAAAGTATATTTGATGGGATTTCATTTGTTGGCCAACGATTATTTCCTCAACAAGCGAATTACATAAAATTAGCAAGGGTATTTGCTGATCATGTAATCGATAACTAAGCAAGATCTGCTTAATTCTTTATGAAAAACACAAAAAATAAATGGGGATACTGAAATTAGGAGTTCGTAAAATGATTTGATGTCTTATTTTTTACTTAATTTTTTTCGAGTGAAGGCGAGCCCTGTAAGAGCAAGAATAGTCTTGTGAAGATGTTATTTACATAGTTTCAAAAGCAAAATGTCCTTATTTTACAATTATGGGGTCATATAAATTTAATGTTGCTTGTTGAGGGTATAATTTTATACTATGATACGAAGATTCAGTCAATTGAAAGAGGAAGACAGAGATTTCCTCTATCAACAAGGGCTCACTGAAGGTCCAAACGGGGTTCCAAGCATTCTTCAAGAAGAGGGAAGAGTTCAAAGCATTATGTTGGCAAGATTATCTTTGGATCCAAACGAGCATTCTGATGTTGAAGTTTTTGCGAATCTGGAGCGAATGAACACAAATTTGGATCGAAGATGGAGGATCTTGTTGGACAATTGCGAAACTTTGGCAGCAAAGACACTCGTGAGAAATCTTCGACAACGACACCAAAGAAAGAGAGCAAGAATTCATAGATCCTTGACGCTGATGGAGCTTTAAATCGATGATGACATAAGCGATATGGCTTGATTGATTCTCGCATCCCCCTATATATATATTGTATTCTTGGTTTTGTTTATTTCTTCTATAATTTCAAATAAATAAAAAAAAACAAAGATAGAGAAAATGTGCATGTGTGTGTTAGTGTTCGTTTGAACATTATCAGCATAACTTGCATATTTTTTCAAATAAATGTTTGAGTATAAAATTATACAAATCAGGGAATATAACCTTTTTTCCGAAGATATTGGCATTGGGACTTGACATGATTTGGGGTTCTATTTTCAAAGTATTGTGCAATGACTTGATACCTTCTTCCGTAGAGCATGTAGAGGTAAATAAGTTTGTTTCTTTCAAGGTCTGACCACCTCATCTAATATTATAATTATATTTTTCACCACACAATTTTCAGATGAGCTTTCCATCTTTAGACTTGCCGACCTTCAAATTCGTCGGACTTCAACTCAAAACAGACAGCTATGAATTGCATGATGTTTTCAACGAAAATTTTGGATATTGTGTTTGTCAAGTTTTTCCTATATAAAATTCTGTTGAAAAGTTCCACGTTGTAATAACTTTGTTAAATTAGGATCAATTTCATAAGTTCAGACCAAAGGGGTTCCCAATGCAAGTTCCTATATTTGTTTATGTTGATAAATTGTATTAATACGTTGTTTTCCAGAAAATTACATGTCTTTGCAGCCACATCATTCATGAAACTTCAAAGAGAAAATTATCACAATTGTCCAACAAAAGTGATCAAAAATCTGACCAATATCTTTTTGCAAGGCTTGCTCAGACTACAAAACCTGTTTATGCTTGTCTTGGTAACTATTTATAGGGGTTTATCTCAGCATATTTGGTGTCTAATATGGTTCTTCAAAACGAGTTCAAAGTCATTGAAAGACTATCTATGACTGATTGCTGCATTGTTCCTGGTTATTAAAATGTCTCAATATTCAATTTCTCGAATATGCTGATTGTTGACCCAAAAAAAATTAAAAATGTTAGAAATAGGTGTGTTTATCGCTTTGCAAAACAGATTTTTGAAGGTATTGGTGGAGGAAACTTTAAAGCTAAATTCTAAAAGTCTCGGATTGTTGCTGAATTAAGTTCAAAATAAATCAATTAAAAGTTAGATTTGTTGGAGCCTTGGAATAAGTGGGCTGGAATTGATAAATAAGGGTACCTTACCCCCAATATATATTACTTCCTAACGAACACTCTATCTTGTGACAGTACTGATGATCCGAAGCTTTAACCAAGTTATTATGAATCTTGTTTTTCTCTTTGTTAATATTCAGCTCACAATATTTGTGATGGATAAAAGAAAAGAGAAGCTTTCTTGAAAAGTGCAATTTGCTTTATGACTTCGAAAAATCCTCACTATGAAGTTTACAAGTCAAAGTTATGGCCAACTCCCCATTTACATGTTGCAAATCCTTTCAACAGAGCAGAAATCCAATAAGGAACATAAATTCTTTAGAAATAAATGGAAGATGAAGAAGATCGGTGTCTAGATCACAGATCTAAAATTAATGAAGAAGCAAGAAGATGGATTTAAAAAAGAAAGAAAATTCCCATTGCAAGAAAGAGTCAACCTGTCACCATGAGATGATTCAATTAAAAAAATAATTCGTATTCATATCACTTTCTTATTTTTTCATGGTTCATGAAGATTCTGTAATAATCAAAAGGGAGATGACATATTTCCTTGATGTTTTCTTTTGAATACTCAACTTATTTTAAATGACGAAGAAACAAAATGCATATCAGAATATTCATTTATATATATTTTATTTCATTTATATATATTTTATTTGTTAATTTGAGATACATCATCACACAGAGAGGTGGAGAATCTTGAATGCCACATTAATCGGATTTGTAATTGGGAAATTTATAGGAGTTATTTCTTCATCTAAATATACTTGGAACTGTAAATTTCTCAAACTTCCTAATTGCCACAACGCACTCATTTCATTTTTGTAAATGAGGTCTCGATATTGAATTCCTTGTTGAGTAATATTTGAACTAACAGAAAAAAGGTTCATAACGATGATTTTGTTTGAGTTTGTTCCATCTTTCTCTACAAATCCAGAAAAGTTTTTGACTCCGATTGAAATTGTCTGAGGAAAATTATCTCCAACAAAATCCAAGATCACAGCCGTGAAAACTTACGTTGCCAAATAAATGCTTTTCTAATTGGGACTCAAAACAGGAACATTGTACACCCAGCCAACAGTTGTGTCGTCAGAAACAGTGTTTTGAAGTTTAAATGAAAAATATTACTGCAATTGATTTGAGGCTGAGAGATTTGTTGTTGAAATTTCTTTTAACTTTGCTTAAAAGTTTGCTTTAGGTTTTTACCTGCTTCTCTATATTTTCTCTGGACTCTCTTGGCTTTGAATCATCTTCTGGCTGAGTGTTGGAATTTTTCTGAACATATAATATAATTATGTAACAAATCTTCAAACTCAGCCAGCTCAAGCAAATAATAACAAAAATTTCCAACTCAAAAAGGAAATCAATTAAGTAAATATATTCGATGATGTACATAAATTAGTTATTGAAAAATAAAAAAATTCCTTTGAGTCTGATCATGGAGTTGAAGCATTTTCTGAGATCACTATGATTCATCTATTATTTTAGATCATCTTTACAACTTCCTTCATTTGCTTTAAAATTCCGCTTGGAATATCGATTTAAATATATTGTTATTTCAAGCTTTACTTATGACTATGAGCCTTTCTCCCTCTCTTTTTAATTTATTTCATAAAATATTATAAATGTCATCTCATGAGTAGAGATTACAGTATCTGACTGGCAAGCACCCTGTCATGCAAAAATAATTTAAATCCTTGAAAAGCTGGAAGTAATTGCAAGAATGGCATAAAAAGTACAGTTCAGTCAAAGATGATGAACAACTTCGATCATTGTTTTTGCTTTATCACAAAGATGCAAGAAAAAAAGAAGAAGAAGGAACACTCACTCCAAACCAACGCTGGATGCTCTAATATATTTGATATACATATCAATTAATCATATTTTATCAACCTCTTCCATATGTTTTGATTCCGTTTGGACCATATTTCACAATACCAGAAGATTTAGTGAACATGTATAATGTTTGATCTCTTGGAAACATGAAATTGCCATTTGTTTCAAATATTGCTTCGAAATTGGATAGATTTGAAACATTTATTCCTTGCAAAACATGATCAGACTGAGAAAATGGGGTATACGAAATTACAAATGCAGCTTTTCCAACGCATCTGTTTTAGTGGATCCATGACATTCCCATTGCAGTGTCTGCATTGATACTATCTTCTGTAATTGTCGCCTGTGGGTTGTATAGCATATCTTTATTATAGAAGGTATTAGTGTTTTTGACATTGTATGGTCGCTAATTTAGAGCAAAATTATATGCATTTATTCTTGGGAGAGCAGATTTCGAAAACATGTAGTTTCCACTCCAATACACGTTTTCAACAAACACAGAATTATCATAATCTATTTAGTTACTTGCAATATTCCCAGCATTCCCTTTATATGGCTGCGGAGGCCAATAGTCCACAGCTAATTTTGACCAAAATTTAGTTATATTGTTCGATAATCTAAAGTGCTTTCTACAGAAACTATAATTTTGATAATCATTGGAGATGAAGAGGCACACTAGTTCATTTAAATGAGTAGAATTACATCCAATAATATAAGTATTATTTGGAGGAGTTCCTCCTGGAATTTGATACTGATTACTCATTGCCCAAAAGTTTGAAACTATTGATATCTATTTGTAAAGAGACATCTAAATAAAGTCTTAGATTTATCGATCCACAAAAAAGTATGTTTGAAGTTTATATTGAATTCTTTCAATAATATAAGATCTCCTTTGCTGAACACCCATTCCAATATCATCATATTCGCTATAATCACTGTATCCTGTTGTGAAAAAAGCGTATGGATCCAATGTAAGTTATATCAATGCACTGTTAATTGACTGTAAGGGAATAAGAACAAATTGACTCGGATCGATCAGAATGCCTATGACAGCTGATAACAATGGAAGCTTATATTTACGTCTAAAAATTGGAACTTTTGTTGGCAGTATAATTCCTTATTGAATAGAACTTTGAGGTATAGTTGGAGAAATCATAGGTTAAAATGTTCCTCTGGTAAAGAACGGTGTAAATAAGTTGCTAAATCCCTGAAGTGAGGTCTTTATAGGGACATTTTGAACGTGAGCAGCATTACTTGTGTAAATACTGTATGGCATTGTATCTCTTACTTTTGTAATATATGGTACTTTATCATTAAAGTAAAAAGGAAATTTACCTTGTGAAACTTATTTTGCAAGCAATATTTCATAATTGGGTATACTGTGTGTTGATTAAGGGAATTTGTTCTCCTGAAATTTTGTTAAATATTAAGATCTAATATTATTTGCATACCCCAACACTGACATTGAAGCACTTATAGCTACCTGAGATTCATTTGGTAAACCATTGAAATTCATTTGATCAATGTAGGCAACGTTTGAGTTTGTTAAATGGCCTTTCGATATTCTTGCTGCTGTTGTTATAGGAAGTTGTTGAATATTCGCAACATTAAAAGGATACGAATTTCCAATAGTGGGAAAAGTTAAAGATGTTGATATTGTTCCATTAGTCGTCTGACTTGCTTTTGCTCCTATATATGATGTTGTCATATTATTATTTCCAGAAACTCGAGCAAATGGCATCGTTTAGAACGAACCATATCCGAGTCCTTAAGTTTATCTTCCTTCTGAAATTATCTAACTTAACCCGACGTCATTTAGATATGCAGCTAGTATAGAATAATCGTTGATTCTCTAAATTTATCTTGACTATGAATACAACACAAATTGTTGAATCAAAGACTGAGCTGAATTATCTATCTGAAGTCCTCCGACAGGTGTGCTTATTGGATTGCATGATATCGTAAATTAAATGTACGATTTATATGGATCAAACACTCCTTTCCCTAAATTCATAAAATTGAAGCGCACAATATCATTGTTGACCCATTGTTTGTTTGAAGTCATTGGATCTAATTGCCACTCTTTGTAGATTGATGGGAATCCCTTAGGGAGAATTTGCTTATAAGTTAGTTATGGAGGGACAACACTTTACATTATTATATATATTATAATAATATTTGTAGTCAAGAGAAGGAATGGCATATTGGTGCAATGGAGAAACGTAACTTGTCAATATAGTAAGCATGATATGTAATGTAATAATATGCATCATAATGGTTTATCAATTTAAAGAGGAGCGAGACTTCAAAAAAAAAGTTGCAAGCAAATCATGTTGATGTTTTGTCGAGTAATTAATTTATAGTTGCTGCTACAACTTAGCTCAAATTTACTATTTTTATTCCAGATATATATTCTATGTTCTTTAACGGCTTTATATCAACGTTAATGCTCTCGTAATCTTTTAGTGTTTCTTGGAGAACATGGTAGCTTTGCATAAAATCCTAAAAATGGATGTGCTTATAGATCTACAGAATCCAATTAACAACTGCTGTAACTACAACAGTGTACTTATGAATCCATTTTTTTTCTATCCAATTTAAAGGTTTTGCTATTTTTTTCAAATCATTCATAATTATCTTTAGAATCTAAAATACTTTCTCTATGATGAACATAAAAATTATCTAGAACTTTGCTAAAAATATTTTGGTCAATCGAACAACTTCCTTTAGTTTATCATCCTTTTATGCAGCTTTACTTTAAATTTAAATCGATTTTACTATAATTTTATTTGGTTTTTCTTCTTAAATTTAAGTTCCCTTTCGCTTTGAACTCTAGTCATCAAGTAATGAGATTATATATCTCAACTTATCATCATATGTCTTTTTCCCACTGTAGTCAAATTTTATTTAAAGTTTCTTCAGGATTGATTCCATGATTTCAAGAGACTTTGCCTCTTTTCGCAAAGAAAGATTTAGTGCCAGTTTTTACTTATCTTATGTTATTTCAGAGAGTATTTTGTTATCTTATACGAGCTTATCGTATTTTTATTTATGCTCATTTTTTAATTTTGAGAGCTAGTCTGTCAAATCACTCACTTTTTTTTTTTGTTGAGCCAAAATAACTTACAATCCATCTTTTTTCCCTTAAAGATTATTATTTCTTTCTTATTACTCACGTTTAAGTGTTGTGTTCTCTTACTGTGCTTACTTTAGAATAGTTTAAAGCTCTAAAATTTTGCTTTTCAAGGTCTTAATTTATGTGGCTTTATTCTTTATATCAGATATATAAGTCTTTACTTTTTCGCTTTGTTGTTTTTGATATTATGTTAACAAACTCTTGATCATAGATTATATTTTCCTATCTTTTGCTTTAGGAACTTATACATAAGAAAGATTCAATATGTTATAGCATTACTTATAAACTTAAGCCCAATCAACCGAATCCTAATTCACTTAATCAAGAATGGCAATCATTTTTGTTATCTTAGCAATATTATTTTGGGCTATGACAGACTTTATCGAAGATTTTGTAATTTATAGTTACTTTCCGATGACTTCTTCATACATTGTGTCATAATCTTTTTATTTTAGAAGTTAATTAATTTGCTTCAAAGAAGACATATTTTATTAATTTTAAATATTTTTCTTTTCAAATAGACTTTGATTCTTTTATTTTTGCAATATGGCTTATTCTAACTTTCTTTTTCCTTCAGCAATTTATTTTTCTAAAATTTTATTCCTTTATTTTTAGTTATGCACTTGCTTTTAAAAATCACTTGAAATCTGTTAAAGGCTTTTAATCTTGGTTTCATATTCTTTTTTTTGCTTTTCTTAAGATGATCTTAATTATGAAATCTATTCTTCTTTTCTTTTTATGAAAATTGAGGATTTATTTATGATAGACGTCTTCTATTCATTTGCGCTGTTCAATGACTCCAAATTGGCTTTCAACTTTGTTAATTCCAACTTATTTCTATTCATTTAGTCTTAAATCTATTTCTTTTCTTCGAGACTTTTCTTAAGTTAACCCTTCATTTTCTTCATCTAAGCTTCATTGGTTTGCTAATTTAATGAATAAGCTTTTATCTTCTCTTAGTTTTTGACGATTAATTGTTGTGATTAATTGAATTTGGCCTAGGCTTTGCGAAGATTGTTCTCAGCAATTTCGACTTTAGACTGCATTTCCTTTTGGATATTCTTGCTTTGTTATTTTTACGTCCGTAAATTTGATAATTAACTTTATACTAAGCTTTTTTGCTTTTAAAGATACGATATACTTTCTTTATTTGTATTGAGTTATCTCTCATAAGTTCTGATCTTAAGATTTAAAGCTTATGATTCATTGGTATCTTTTGATATCTTTAGTTTGGAATTATTAAGCTATGATTAAATTTCCTTTATTCTTATTTGTTAAGATGTTAGTCTTTTACTTATCTCTGATATGTAACCAATGGGATCATTGTTTGTTAGTGCATTAACTTTTGACAACATTTACTTGACTTTACCTAATTCATCAATTATGATAAGGTTTTTTTTTTACAATTGTTATTTAGCTTATTTAAGTTATCCAAGGGATTTTATTGCAGCTTCCAATTCTTTTTACTTTGATACCTTCTCTGCTTTGATCTTTACTATTTAAATTTAATTTTAATGAAGCTTTTTAGAAGTTTATTCAAACTATGACTTTAGTTTTGAAGCAGAATAATTCTTCTATTCTTAATGTTAAATTTTATTTTACAAAAGCTTTCTCTACGACTATGCTTACAAAAGCGACTTATTTGACATTTGTAAATCTTATTATAAATTTTTGACTTTTCTTTGGAGCTTTTCAACATCTGACTTGTCAGTGAGGTTATTTCTAAGCTACATTTCATAATTATTCATTTTCAATGAAAATAATGAGAGAATTTATTTTGCAACAGGATTTGTTACAACGCCCTCTAAAAAGGTAATTTTCCCTTGTGTAGAGCATAATGTTTTGATAGCTCCAATATCTCGAATAAAGTCTTTATACATGTCATCAGATTTAGCATTATTTTTGGTATTGTGTTCAAGCTGAAAACTTACTTCAGCGACTTTTTTTTCGTATTGAGTCATCTGATTCTTAGCATCTGCCAATTATTTTTATTTACTATTTATTTGAATTTTTAAATTTACTACTTCATTCTTTAGATTTTATAGTTGACTTATCAACTATCGATTTTTAAAAGAAACTTAGTCATACAATTTTGTCTGCATTGTAACTTATGTTTTCTGTACAAATTAAGCCGGTATTTGGCTAAACAATTAGGTCAAATATGTGATGATGTCATTCATATTTTTCATGTTTCGAGAAGACATTGATAATTTATATTTCTCAGTCAAATATATAATTTTGCCAATGAGATTATCTTGCATTGTTAATAATTATTTAAAGTTATTCTACGATATCTTCAGTTCGTTGACTTTTCCTTATGATTGCTAAAGTTTTAGTCTGAGTGAGATTGATTATTTATTTTCTTAAGCCAGTTTCTTCTACAGTTAACTAAATTTATTTGACATATTAGAAATTTACTGATGTGTGCTTTGAAGCGCATTGTGGGTCATTTGATTTTGTTGATATAATTGATAATTTTGATTTGTATTTATATCAATAGCAAAGGTATTCTTAGTATCTAAATACTGTAACATACTTTTTTGCTTTTAGAATATCTCAGTAGAATATGCTCTCCCTTGTTCAGCTTATAACTTTATTTTATTATAAATCTACTGAAAATTAGCTGCATTAGCATCTTTAATAAGCTTAATTTCACGTTTGAAGCTTTATTATAGATAGTTTCGCTGCTGTACAAGCTGTTAATTCATTTCTGATCTTAGACTTAATGAGTATTACATCATGGAACTAAACCCTTTAGCCATATTTTAGTCTATTTTACCAACGCTAATTGATAGTTGATTTACGTAAGACACTAATTAAGAATTATTTTTGTAGATGTTTTGATTGAGTTCAGCTAGAGTATTATATATTGATGCTGAAACTTCTTATATTTTATTTTGTTTTAAAACGATCTTATTCATGTTTGCTTATAATGTTGTTGACATAACTGTGAATGAGTCAAACAAAATTTTATTCTAAGTCCTGTTATTTTTCTGCAAAAATTACAAATATTGGTAAATTTACATTATTTTATTGTTCATTAAGCTTGCAATTTCAGATGTATTTTTATTTTGCATTTACAAAAGAGTTTCCATGGATTGTCCAGTAGCGATAGCAAATGAACTAAATGAGGCTTGAGTAAGTAAATTCATTTGGTTTGAAGTTAAAGCTTTAGAGCCTGAGTCAAGCATATTTTTAACTTACTATAAACTTTTGGTGATTGTCTAATACTGGACTTTATATTACAGTGAAGCTTCTGTGACAGAGTTTTTTAGGTTGTGTAAAGATTATAATGGAGTTAATTGATTCTATATAGCTTGAATGATTTGGTTTGATGAAATTTAAAAAGCCTTCTCAAGTTCATCTGATATTTGCATCATACGAGCTCTCTAAGTGAAATTTGTAAGTTACCCTCTTTGTTGTTTCATCTCTCCAACCATTTAGGTTAAGTAATATTGCATTTAATTCCGAAATGATGATATCTGATCGGATATTGCTTATTGCCCCATTAGGACCTTTTGAAATTGTCCCGTGATGTCGTGACTTGCTATTCGAAGCTGTTTTTGAAATTAATTTGTTAAAAACTCTACAGAAAAATTATTATTCATTTACATTAGAGATAGATTTATTGATTCTAACTATTTATTTGATTTTTAAATTTAGCTTTTTACCGGTACCATATGTCTTTACATGCTCATTATCAATCTCTCATCCTGTAAGCTTAGCTCTTCAGAAATAAATTTATTTAATAAATATGAATTTTCCAAAGGAGCTAACGATTTTGTTAATCTAATGGTGGCGAGGATATCTTTTTCAGCGTTTGCTACTTAATTGGGTTATCCCAACTTTTCAGTATTTTAAGCATTATTTGCCGAATTAATTGCTTATTGATATAAAGTCAGACTCAATATATTGCTGTTCATCTTGTTGTTTGGTATCACTTTTTTTATTGTTGGAAATTAGGCATACATCGCTTTAACTCTTTTTCTTTAGTCTGAAACCGTCCAATTAACACTTCGATATTTTTAAACTGATGTGACACTATCATGTGATTTTATGAGTTAGCCTTGAGCGACTTATTTTCCAGCTTAAACAATCCCAGCTATGCTTGAGACCTGATTTACCATTAATTATTTAACATCATCATACTAATCAATATTTTTACCATATTAAGCTGCACTGAGATTGATGTTGAGAATATTCTATCGTTTTTCTTTATTTTAAATTTTTTAAGATTCTTCGTTAAGTCGAACAAATTTTTGCAAAAACTCATTGAAATCCTTGAGTTACTGTACTTCAAGCATTTTAAGAGCAACAATTTGAATTTCATGAATATTTCTTTGGATCCAATTATCTTTTTAGTAAATTTGAAATGTCATATATAATTTCCAAAATAAAGAAAAACTTTTCTTTTCGTGGTAATTCAGAATTTAGTTAATTTGCTGAAGTTCTTTAGAAAGATTGCTTATGTCTTCATTTTTAGGATTATATAATGTTGATATTTTGACCTTAGCCATTAACTGTCCTGCTATTGCACTTTCAACAACTGACATTATAACTGCAAATACATTTTGCATTGAGTGAATGGATGGTGACAATTTTTTGATTCTATTATACGCAGAGGTAGTTTGTTTTCCAAGTTATCTCATTTTCATAAAATAATTCATAATAATAGATTTGTGACTCCCCCATATCTTTCTGAAAGATTCTTGGTTAATATTTGCTGCAACGGTGATAACATTAAATTATTGATCAGAAGCTTAATTTGCTGCCAATACCTTTCTTAAAATTTCATTACTTGTCAACAATACTTCTCTAACTCTATGAAGGATTATTCTATTTTTGTTGATTCTGACACTTTTCTTAACTTATTGTTGAGATTAATTGATAAATTGTTATACGATTTTTTATGCTACTTACTTTTGAACTTGAACGACATCCACTTAAACTTATTTGAACGGGACTTATTTGTTCTCTTAACGCATCTCAGTATTGTTTGTACTATTCTATAATTACATTTAGCTGGTTTGTTTTTTTATTTATTAAGGAACAATTAAATTAACAACATGAACAATTTCAGGCACAATTTGCTCAGCAGCCTTCATTTTTTATTTTTGTTTGCCATCTGGCAACATAGCTGTATATATAATTTTACTTGAGGCATCTATTCTTTTTGCTACTTCCAATTTTTTTTGTAGATGACCTTTTTTGGATAATTGGTTGACAGACGCTTGAAAATTATACTTATTTTTATATTTAGCATATTGATACATTTTAGTTCCTTTTTTCAACCCATAGTTGACGTTGAAATCAACAATTTTGCCACGGAGGCGATCATTTTGAATGTGTTGGTAACCATCGTTATTTTTACTGAGCCAAGGATCTTCTTCCCATATATTGTTTTATGATTAAGCATATTAGTTATGGTAGCTGGGTGCGAGAAGCATGTATATGATTATTATTATTATAAATATATATTGTCACATAATGAGAACAATCAAGCATTTATTTGGAGTTGCTAAGGCGTTGGGAAAACAAGTATGGGAAAGAAATAAACATAAGATCATTAAAAAGGGGTTCTAAATTTTGAAAAAGAATAGATCAGATTATACAAAAAGATTACTCGGACAAACATAAAATTAGATCCATAAAATGTTGAAATAAAACCTTTCAGCTAGATAACACCTTTCAAAATTAGCTTCTAATCCTAATATATTAAGCTTGATGAATAATATTGTGCCAGCATAGATTCCACAAAATATGAGATCATTGTTTTCATGATGAAGCTTCTCTCTAAGCAATCTCCTCTAGCTCAGATTTCAGTGGATGATTTAAACGCTTCCTCAAATATTATTGTTGTTAATTAAATGTTATTGATATTGAATCGTGGATTTGATCAGCAAATATCTCCGAATTCCCAAAGAAATTGCTGCTTGTGTGATGAATTTAATGCCGAGCCAAAATGTTTGGACCAACTGCGTTAAATACAGCAGCCACTATGTCTTTCTTCTATTTCTCTGTTTGCGTGCATTTTTTTTCGATTTATGCTTTTAAATATATTCTTGACTTTTCAATATATTCTTTCAAGCTTCCAAAAGGTAAAACAATATTGCTTGAAAATAAAACTTTCATCAAGAGATCTTCATTGAACACTAATGGATATTATAGAAATACTGAATAGACGCAATTAAAAATAGGGTATAACAGACTCACATCAACACGACCTTACTAATACTGATATATTTGGCAAATTGCATTATAGAGCTCAATAATGTCGTTAAATTATTTTTGAAATATTTCATTGAGAGAATCCTTCACTGGATGATCATTGAAGCTGAGGGATACAAATTTTCTCTTGAATAAGTCAAATTCATATTAAATTTCACAAAGGTAATGAAGTTTATCAATACAAAGTGAGAACATGATTGAATTTAAATTTCTTTTAGCATCGAACTAGTGAATTCTTATTGGTTTATATGTTATCATAGGGTTAAGCTTCTCTAAAATAAAAAAATGATTGTTTGAACTTTCGTAATTTTAAAATCTTTATTTAAGCCTTTGGAATTTGTCATATGCTTCAGATGCTTACTCTTTGTAAACCTACCCTCTGAGATCTTTTTGCATATATTATTATATTATTATTATTTTCGAGACCAAGTGTTTGTAAATTGATCAGATTTCCAATTTGCCATGGAATTATACTGAGATTATTGTTTCCTAATGATAATTCTTGTAATTGTTGTAAATCTCCTATCCATGTCGGGAGGATTGTAATATTATTGCCTGTAAGTTTGAGATTTTTTAAATATTGTAA
>CALAYS010000214.1 GCA_937895515.1 uncultured bacterium | reverse complement strand
TCTTCGAATAAAAGTCTTCGAATAAAAGTCTTCGAATAAAAGTCTTCGAATAAAAGTCTTCGAATAAAAAATTATAACCGAAACTTTCGGTTATTAAGCCAATTTTCTAAGAATTGTTAGTGCTTCAGGCGTGGCCCTTGTTGGACCTTGATGACCAAAGCTTACATCCATTTTTTCCGGATGGCTATCTGTCAAAACATATCTACGAGTTGTACCTGTCTTAAGATTTACAAAAACACCCGATTTAAACGAGCTTTCCCATGTTTGGTTAGCCATAATAAAAAGTGTTTTTACTTCGTGAAGAAGTTGTGATTCATATGGCTGAGACAAAATTTTCTTGGTTAAATTTTCAAATTTTGTTTTAATATTATTATGATTTACGCAACGACCCAAAAGATTGACAATTTCAAGAGCAACAGGAAATACATCTGTTTCTTCCTTTGAAAGGGAAGTTTTGCAAAGAATTGGTTTATTTGGAACAATGTCAATGATTTTGATTGCAACCATATCAATGTCTCTGTGGGGAGCAAAATATTTATACGATGTTCTGTCTGAATTTGTGTCCGTAGTTTTTTGAAGACAAGCATCGACAGCTTCACTGTTTGTCTTATCATAAATATCTACCCGAGCAGCACTCGCTACTTCATCATGAAGATCTGCTGGTGCGGCGCCTGCTTCGTCTGTCCCATCGTGATGAGCAGCACTTGCCAGCGTTGTGGATCTAACTTGGTACAATCTGAAAAATCCAGATTCCAATACAGAATTGAACCGTTCAATCAAATTTTCCAATTTTGAATAATCTGGAGAATTGTTTTTTTGAAAGAATTGAGGAAAATCCAATGAAGGAAAAAGACCTCTTATATTTTCAGTCAACAACAAATTTTTTCCGGATCGAACAACGCCAGTAGTTTTTCCAACATTTATCAACCGTACTTGCCAAAACTGAGCCGGAAGCCAAGTGTCTACGTTATTTCCTTGAATATAAGCAAACATTTTTGGACAATACTTTTTTTTAATGTTTCAATTTTAAACGAAAATATTATAAATAAATGGACTTTGGTCCGACCAAAGACGTGCGTCCAACATAACTTTGACAAGAGCCATCAGCAGCTGCACTGGTATCGGCAGCTGCACTGGTATCAACCTCTGGTTCAATAGTCACCGTTATTTCATTTTCTTGAGGTGAAGATTGAGCAGTGCATTCCTCACATCCTAATTGGTCACCAGCAATTGGATGATGAAAAATCTTTTTCTCTGCAGTATATTTAATGGGATCCTCTTTTGGTTTAAGAAAAGAAATGGGAGTATTGATGTTGATAGTGATGGAGTTTGCTGAAATAATTGACATTGTCGCGCTTGATAAGTTTTATATATATTTTTATGCATTTTAAAAATAATATGTTGACTGTCGGGGAGGTCCATAAATTTATTGACGATTTTGATCAGAGTGGGCTTAATATTTCCTCGATTTCAGCCCAAACGGGCACCGGCAAAAGCACAATGTTTCCACAAGGTTTTTATCAGCGTGGTAAAACAATGTTTGTAGTTCAACCAACGATAACTGCATCGACAGGATTGGCAAAATATATGAAAACAAGAATTCCTTCAACAGAGATTGGAACAGCCGTCGAGGGTGATATAAAATATAAAAACTCAAAACTATATTTCCAACATGAATCCATTACACCTTTGGTATATTGCACAGCAGGACATCTCCGTAACATCCTTTTGCGTTTTGGAGAAACAGGTGATCCAATAGCTTTTGTCGATTATATTTTCCTAGATGAAGCTCACACTGGAGATCTACAATATGATATGATTATGTATATGTACAGATATCTCGTTGAAATAGTTAAAAAAAGAAAAGGAGAAGAAGATTTTAAAGGAAATCCCATTGGGTTGCCTCGTTTGATCTTAATTACAGCCACCCCCGGAGTTTATCCATTTCAGAAAAAAGAAATATATCCTTCCTCCTATCCAGGGGAAAGTTTCCCAGTAAAGCTTTTCTACCATCCAAAGGATTATGAAACACTGAAGGGTAAAAAATATAAAGACCTCTTTGAAGACACCGTTGCAATAGTCAAACGTTTCCATGAAGAAAACCCTCTAAATGGAGATGAAACTGATGGGTGGCTGGTTTTTTGTCCAGGCAAAAACGAAATTAAGGATGTTGTTTTACGATTAACACAAGAAACTAAAGGGACAATTATTATTCCACTATATTCTTCAATGACAGAAGAATCTGAAATCGCATATGATGAAATGCCCCCACCAGGATTTAGAAAAATTATTGTTTCTACAAATGTTGCGGAGGCAAGTATCACCATCAATGGTCTTACTGGAGTGTTTGATACCTTGGTCGAGAAAACAACCGTTTCTGGAAAGAACGGAGGTGTTATGTTGGCAACTACAAATATATCCGCAAGTTCGGCCCGTCAAAGGAAAGGACGTGCTGGCAGAACTAGAGAAGGATTTTGTTATAGAATGTGCACAGAGAATTTTTTTAATAAATTAAAGCCAGTTCGACCAAGAGAAATAGAGCGTATTTCACCAGACGGTCTTATTTTAGACATAATTTCTAGAGATCTTAAAGTTGAAGATATCATTGTTGACGGATCTATCTCCAAGAAAACTCTTTCTCAGGTGATCCAAAGACTTTCGTTAATTGGACTTCTTTCGTCTGATGGGAAAAAAGTTACGGTTGCGGGTGAGTTTGCGAAAAAGACTTCTTTATCACCCAGAATGGCAATGTTCTTTTGGTTATGGGCTTTTCATGGCGAATTTAACCCTTACATTGGGGCAGTAATAACGGCTGTCATTGAAATTTATGGGCAAGGTTTTTTCTTCATACCCGAAAACGAAGACTTTGGTCGTATTCTATTACAGAAATACAATGGAGTGCTTCAAAAATTCCGAACTATGAAAACACAAACATCGCTTCGGTTTAATATTGAAGTTATGCTTTCTATTATTTCAGCTTTTCAAACAATAGATATAGCCCCCGGATTACTTGTTAAATATTGTAACGAAAACAACCTAAATAACCAGAGAGTAAAAGAATGTCTCAAACTAACGCGCTATTTGATTGACAAACGTTCTTCTCGTCCTCCAATAATAATTGGAAAGTTTTTAGTTGAGAAAGAAGTTGAGAAATGCATACCTTTTTTGTATCAATGTTATCAAGATCTTTTGTTTAAAGAACATGACAAAAAATATAACGTGGCAAGTGAATTAGATGAAATTCCTGTTGCTGTAAAAACAAAAGCCAGTTCGAACAAGAAACAACGTTTGCATAGTTATGTGATTCCATTATCTTTTTTCGAAACAGAATTTAAAACTTTTGTTAGTCTTTTTGATTATATTGACGAAATTCCTCTAGCAAAAATTTCTCCACCTATTGCTACCCGCCAAGAACGTCTGTTGGAAAAAGAAGAAACAGCCGATCAATCTGTGATTCTCGATGACTAATTTCTTTGTTGTGGACATAAATGAATACCACATGCGTGAAAAGATCGTCGTTTATATCAATGTTATACTAAATGCTGTTTTGATATGGTTTAGCTTAAACTGACACTTATAATTTTGTATTTAGCTTAAATTAGGCTGAACACTCTGAAGCCTGTTGAAGGAGCCAAAAGAATTCTTACTCTTATTTAAATTTTTAGTCGAAAAACTTTTTCGACTAATTCTATCAAATATAGGTCTTCCAAATAATAGGTCAGCGGCCACAATGTGGCTTGGCTAGCTTTGCTGACGCCAACCGCAGGTTGTTACACTCCGAGGCCTGTTGGCGCAGCCAAGCAGACAAGGTTTTCGCAAGTATTTTAAATCTATTATTGAAGAAACAATCTTTCAAAAAATAGCAGATTCGGGTTATTTTTACTTTTTAGT
>CALAYS010000213.1 GCA_937895515.1 uncultured bacterium | reverse complement strand
GCCCTTTAGGTGTTTACCTGATTTCGGCCCATTCGATGTCCGGCGTGAGTATGATTGACATCTCACCAATGAGTGAGTCTAAGGATTCAGATTTGAGGTAGATTATATCATGATAGAATCCTTTAGCTGCCCAAAGACCATCTTCCATCTTCTCCACCGTTATTGGATGGTATTTTTTAACCTCCACTGGTTTGTAGTCATATCTGCATGGATCGCCAACGCCATTGAATTTGTATCGGTCCCAGGAAACCCCGTTGGGATCCAGCATTTTAAAAAATCCTGTGATCTTCTCGTCCTCGTCTCTTGTTGGTCCCACAATCGATGACCTATAATCCCTCAGCACGTAATATTCTGTTGAGGCTATTTCTTCCACATCGACAGGTTTGATGTTTGAATTCTCGTTAATAAATTCCTCGTATAATCGTATATGTTTCATGCTTCTATATATCTGGATCTTTTCATCTATTGGATGAGCTGGGAATTAATCTTCTATTGTTTTTGATATATAGATGTGATTTAGAAGGATTTAATTGTGGAATAAAAGTAGCAATATCCTTTGGAAGTGTAAATTTAAAAATGATAAAGATGAAGATAATAAAACCATTTGGTGGGTTCATCAGTGAGGGAAAGATAAACGACGAGGACGTTGAACTGAATAATAAATTAAAGCTTGCAATGACCTCAAATTTCAGAAACGTTGAATACCAAATGAACGGAAAGGATGACAAGTACTACGATTATAAAAATGGGCATATACATATATCCAACCGATATCAAGCTCAGGATTGGTCATGGCTGGATAACAAACGTGCAAAAATTCTGGAGGGATGCAACTTTAAATCCCTTTACATTAAATCAGAGATAACATATACTGAGGTGATATCAGATGCTAAGCCTAGAGAACCAAGGGGTTATATAGGGGTTGCTGGTGATGGTTACATCAATAATATTGTTCGTTTTGATATAAGTGATCCAAGTAGTTTCGATCCCAATGAAAGCGTGAGAGATTTCATTAAGAAATCACAAGAATCTCCGATAAATGACGATATGCTCAAGAGACTTCTTATGTTTTGGGGTTCGAGTAAATCTGACTATAAAACAATTAATACTAGGGATCAGGGTATTGGTAGACATGCATCTATCCATATTACAAAATCATATAATAAGGCTTATATAATAAAGGACCTCAATGTGGCTTTAGATAAAACTGAGGAGGAAACCGAAAATGTTATAAGACAGCATTACATGTTTAAAAAAGACAAACTTGATTTCGATTGGGAACAAGGGGTTATGATTGTCGGTGGAACATACACTGAGGTTTGGGATTAATCTAAGGTTTTTATTTAATTTTCGACCAGCCGATTCCTTCGGGATTTAGCGCATCTATTGCTAGTGGTATGAGATCATCTAATGACTTGGCGAAGTAATACGGAAAGCTTTCAATCTTGGTTGTTCCTATCTTTAATGAATATCCGCCGTCTTTACCCTTGGTAAACTCAAGAGTTCCTTCATCCTGTTTTTTAATATAAAAAATTTCGTTTCTATACCCAGAATCCCAATCTCCGAAGGCTCCTAGTGATTCAAGTTTTTTTAGTTCATCCTCAGAGAATTCAGTCAGATGACTAGCAAATTCAAAATAACCCGATATTGTGAACACCTCAACCCCTCCTGGGAGATGTTTTGGTTGAGTAAATTCCTCGTATAGTTTAATGTTCTTCATGTGCTATATATCCATTGCCAATGTGTCTTATGTGCTGGCTTCCCTTCATTTTTGGAACAAAAATGAACAATTTCCATATAATTTATACATAACACACGATTGAATGAAAGTCAAATACAAAAAAGAAGCATACTGGAACTCCGCACTACATTCCAAAATTATGGATACTATAACTCTAATCAGCGAGAGTGATCCTGAAGAGTTTAG
>CALAYS010000212.1 GCA_937895515.1 uncultured bacterium | reverse complement strand
ACCAAAGGATCACCATACAGAAGAGTAAAATGAAGGAAATTAATATAGACGGAAGAGTACTTAAGTACCAATTAAAAGGTGACTGTAGTGAGCATGATTGTTGGGAATGGACAGAGTTCTATGAAGGAACAGAAATCATTTATAAAACAGTAAGATCTGGATTTTTTGATTTTTTTGGAACCCGTGTTCAAGTTGAGGTACCAAAATTTATATTTAGAATTAATTGGTCATGCGACGACGATAGCATAACCAAGGGGGAATGGAGAAAAAGAATAGCTAAAGAATTAGAGCTTCTTAACAGAAGAGATGAATTGGAAAAAGGAGAATTAATATGAAAACATTATATCTATTGAGAGGATTGCCAGGATCTGGTAAAACAACATTGGCTAAAAATATTGGAGGAGTTCATTATGAGGCAGACCAGTATTTTGAGAAATATGCTGATGTGCATTTCGATGGATATCAACTTCAAAATTCACATGATTATTGCAGGGAGAACGTAATCGGTGCCATGGAGTTGGGGGAGCCTAGCATTATAGTCTCTAATACTCTAACTAAAAAAAATGAGGTTGATGAGTATGTGGCATTAGGTGAAAAATACGGGTACCGTGTTTTTTCACTGGTTGTTGAAAATCGCCACGGTGGGAAAAACATACATGAAGTCGGAGAGAAAACTCTTGCTAAAATGAAAAATAGATTTGATTTAAAATTGATATAATGGGATACAGAAACTATATTAACAAACTTCCAAGGGTCATTTATGAAGAGTTCAAGGATTTAAGTGTAAGCGAGATAGAGGAAAAATATGGAGAAGATTTCTATATTGGAAAGGAGCAGAGTCTAACTGAGCTACATTGTCTTGGTAAATATTGTGATTTTGATATAGAACCTCTAATCAGCAGATTTTTTAAAGAGGAGATGCCATGGGAATGTGATATGGAATTTTCATTGGGCTCCAAGGAATTATTGGAAAGAATAATAGAACATTACAGGGAATATGTTTATGACTTCTATACGGAATTAGCTGAAAAGTCACCAGAAAAACAAAAGGAGCATGCATCATATATGGCAAGGGAGTGGAGAAAAGAATATCCGCCATATTCTTTGAATGATGATAGTGAGATGGTTACTAGTTGGAAATATGAATATGCCATCTTTGAACTTGTTAGAATATACAGGGAATTTGATTGGGAGAATGACGTATTAATCTATAGTGGATCGTAATGGAAAAATATTTAACCCTAGACGAGGCAAAGAAAAAATATGGCACCATAGAGAATGGAAGACTCTATGGGGTACATAAGGCATTTGATATCTATATAAACGATAATCCACATACTGTTTATAGCATAAGTGGATACGAACACGAACTTGGAAAAAGCAACGGAAGTCCAGCCCAGTGGTGGCTTGATTATTCGACCGAGGTTAACCCAGAGAGAGAATTGGTTCCATATATTGATCGAAATGTTCATAGAGTATGCTGGGAGATTCATTATAAGCAAAAAAATACTAGCCGACATAAGGGAGGTGGATGGCGTATCAGTGGTTCTGGTTATTGTAAAATTTTTGCAAACGGTAAACATGTCTATAGTATGAGTGGAAGTGATATTGGATCTATACTTTCTAATGCCCATACTATGACAGAGAAACTCTTAAGCCATCCATATGATTTCATAAACCCAGAAAATGATAACGGGAGAAAAATTTACTATTATGGCCTTCCTGCAACGGTGAGAGTGGGATCCAGTGTTGGTGAGATTTGGATCTATCCAGAATATACGGATATACCAGAGAAGGATTGGTGGAGATTGTATAGTGAAAGAAAATATCCAGTTGACATTAATGCCTATTCGAAAGAGACCATGGAGATAGAGAAAAACGATGATAATTATGACAGATCAAATGCGACTATCAACCACGGTGATGCATTTTGGGATGGCATGATAAACTGGTTTAGAAAGTAATATTTACAAATCCGCTAATTATCGAATTTATGTGTGAAACAAGATCTTATTTTTCTCTAAAAAATATAATGATAATTTTTAACATTCACAGTCAATATTTTCTTCCAAACAATTCCTGAAATAAAAAAAAATATTGCAGAAATAATTTTTATTATTAGAGATGTTTGAAAATCAAGCATAATTAATTTTTCATTTGTTTAATTGAACTTAACTTCAACTAATACTTTTACTAAGACAATCCCGTAATTCTTCCTTCGTTGTCAA
>CALAYS010000211.1 GCA_937895515.1 uncultured bacterium | reverse complement strand
AATTTTTTCTAATAATAAAATGTGATCATAATCGGCCGACAGTTATCTGTATTTCAAATGTTTGACTTAATTTACGCTGACCTATTATTCCGAAGACCTATTTTATTCAAAAATAGTTGAAAAATTTTTAAAATAATGCTTAACTTAATTTGGGCCAACCATGTTTGACTACTAGCGAGTGTGTATAGTCGAATATACTTATTATTGTTTTGATAAAAATTCTAACTTAGAATTTTTAATTAACATTGAATACAAAAAAAGGACGAGGATAAGCTCGTGGACCCTTTTTTGTCGCTAAAAACCCCTTCGTAAAAAAGGACACATCTTTCATTTCTTTAAATATGTCGATGGTTGTTTTTTCCAAATTTATTTCGTTGCCTTTTTTATCGCGATATTTTGATACATATATAATAATTCGTCCTCCAGGACGAATGGCTCGTCTAAAATTCCACAAATATGGATGATAAAATTTATCGACCCATTCTTTATATGTATTGTTTTTTGCAATACTTTGACGTGACGGTTTTCCACGTCTCTCATATATCTCAAGATCAAAATATGGTGGGGATGTTACTCCCAAATCATAATATCCAATACGAACAGGTGCGTCCTCAAAGGGAATATTAAAAAAACGACATTTTCCAGTCTGATCCAATTGTTTCATTATGCGTTCGAATGGTAGTCGCAAGTCCGGATTTGGATCATAACCATCATATTCGGCGACAGCATCACCTGCTGCAATTGCCGAAATCATTCTGTCTCCCCATCCTGCACTGGGATCTATAATCTTTATGGGACCACGTATTGGAGAAAAATCGATATAAAAACGAAGACAAAGAGCCGGTGAAAAAAAAGCACATTCGGCACCCCCAGCCTTTGCAATTGCAACTCTAAGGCTGTCGGTGGTTGGATGTCGTCTTATTTCTTCAGGCGACATGGATTCCCAAATTTCAACATAATTTGGCTTCTCATTCTGATGACATAAAACTCTTATTTCTTCTGTAAAATGTGAAGAAATAGAGTCCATTTGATAAGAATCTTCGTATAAACGAGTAAGGGTTGATACATTTCCAATGGTTTTGTATTCTTGGCCTCCCTTAAGATATTCATCAATAAGAGATTTTATCATTTTTTCGGGTGCATCTAAATCATCTTTAACATATGGAAAGAAAAGATCTTTGTCAAGAGGATGGGATATGAGTGGCATACTTCGTTTATTAACGGAGCAAAGCTTGTTTTAAAGTCTTTTTTATTAATCTCATGTCGGTTCAAAAATATTGGATTTAATCCCTTTTAAGCCAATCATAAGCTCCATCTTTTATAACAGGTCCATCGAAATCTGCGGCGTAACTATCAACAAACTTTGTTATTATCTCTAAGTTTTCTTTATAAAATTTAAGTACGAAGCAAAAATAAATGTTTTGCAAACTCATTAAAGAGCATTTGTGCGTTGATCTACCATTATTTCATTAAATAATTCTCGACTTATTCTAATAAAAAAGCCGTATCCCATAATTTGATTTGGCGACACTTTGTCTATAAACAAAAACTCTTTTTTAAAGTCTTCAACGAAAGGTTGTTTGGGATGCCGTGAGATACTATCTCCTCTCATAATATTTTCCGAAGGATTCGGGTTAATAAAACATATAACGCTTCCTAATAGGATTTTTTTCGATGCAAATATCCCCCCAATAAAACGATTATCATCCAATAAATCTATGGGTATCTCTTTTGGAGATGTTCGCACAATCCATTTAAGAACTATATTAAAATCGTTTGTTGTCGAAACATATCTTGACGGAATTAGTAGTCGAGATCCACTTCTTATGTGAGTTCCGGGTTCAACTGACATACATTCAAATATTCTATAAAAGCTTTCTTTTCCAGCATAATTTCGATAACTCATTTTTTTCAAAAAGTTTCAAAAATGCTTCTTTTTGTTCATCAGTCATATGAGGTATTGCATCTAAATCAGCTCTAATATAATGGGGAATTATATCCTCCACAATATATCTTTTTACCCTTGCATCCATTGTTTTTGGAAAAAGTTTGTTGCCATCTGAATCTGTTCCATCCTTTATGAAATTTATAATTTCTTGATTTACATTCCGAAAAAACTTTTTAAATTTTCAAAGCTATCTCCCGCTTCAACGGCCATTTGCCGAAGAATTTCGTTTGTAAATCCTAAGGGCTCAAAGTGACTGTATAATAGGTTTGATGTAGTTTTTGCGAGTGTTTTAAATCCATTATTGGAAAAACAATCTTTCAAAAATAGCTAATTTGGGCTATTTTTTTTAATTTTTAGTCGAAAAACTTTTCCGACTATTTTACTCAAATATAGACTGTCTGAGGAATAGGTCAGACGTAGTTTTTGTAAGCGTTCGAAACGATGATTTTGGACAAAACGGCCTTACCGAAAATAATGGATTTTGCTTATATTTTACTTTTTGGTCGAAAAAGTTTTTCGACTATTTACTTCAAATAAAGGCCTTCTGAATAATAGGTCAGACCATGTTTTTAAAACCCAATTTTGCCTAACTAAAATTTAAGCCAAGCCAAATAATCTTATAAAATAATTTGAATTATATTTTTCACAGCATTCATGCCAGACTTTTTAATTAATATGCTCTAACATTGTTTAGTGAATACGCAACAAACACATTTTATATTGTCAAGCAAAAATCAGCGTAAAACGGTGTTTTATAAGGATCCTTCCGAATTAATACGAAAAAAATATTTTTCTTTAAAAAAAACACATTCGGTAATGCCAGCCGATCGCAGAAATTCCACTGACCACGAAGAATTGAAAAGTAGATCCCATAGTCCTCAGCCAGCCGATAGTCGGGTCGAAAAATTATAGGTGTTAATAGCGCGGATAAATGACAACCTGCACCTAAAGAAACGCCTTGTCCATAACCAACACGAAAAATGTCTAAATTTTAGACATTTGGTTTGAAATCTTCAAAGTCAGCATGTTTCAAATAGCAATCATCTCCAACGATAGCGTATAAAGTTGCTTTTTCATAACACACGTATCCATGATCTCTATAAATAATTTGAGAACCATCTGATAGAGATGCAAAAAAGAGTTCCATAAATTCATCAAACGTTAATTTGGAAAAATCTTTTCCAAGATTGATTTGCTCTTTTTGATTTGTTATTTCTGACAAACTACAAATCGCTGAGTTAAGAGCCATCATTGGTAACTTTTCATCTGTCAAGTATCCTTTTAGCGTTTGGATATATTTTGTGGATCCAGTTCTCGAATCTTTGTATGCCGGAATTATTTGTACGTTTGCTAAATTAGGATTAACATCCTTAATTTTAACATACAAAACCTCCAAAAATGAAAGAGTAATTGTGTGAGAAAAAGATCCCCTTCCAATTGTTAGTTTTGGAGGAGGAAGATCTTTGGACGGATAAAAAATTTCTTTTTTAATGAGAATTCCTTGAGGGAAGTTCATTTTATATTTCATTTCGGTTATTAACGAATATTTTTCTATAAAGGGGGACAAATGTACGCCGCTGAGAAAAGGATAAACAACTGTTCCTACCACAGGTTCTACTGACCATTCTAATATCTTCGTATTTTTTTCGTCAATTGATTGAGCCTTTGAAACAACGGGTGAAGTATCAACAACAACCGAAGTAGCATCTGATTTTTTATTTTTTCGAGACAAAGAACGCGTCACAGAAACAGACAATTCACTCAAGGCATCATCATCCTCTTCGTCTTCACTACAAAACCAGCTGCTATGCACTGATTCGTCAGTAGAATCAGAAGAAGTAATACTTTCGTATGATTCATCATACGAACGCTTAACATAAGCAGGATTGTGAAGATGACATTTAAGACTTGCATCATCAGATGACAATTTTAGACATTGGCGCCTCCGTCCATCTCTTTCGAAGAGAAAATGCTGACATTGAACTCGTGAAGACAAAACTGGATTGCTCATCTCTCTTTTTGGAGTTCTAAGTTTTTTTGATTTAGTTCAATTTGAGCTAAAAATTAGTTGCCAACATGGCTCTTTGGAGACAAAAAAGTATCATTAGCAATAGATGATGCGAGGAAAGCAAAAAGTCTCATCTTGCGTGTTTTTGTATTCATCAAAAATCCAATTTCATAAAGTTGTGATTTGTTTTCCTTTGGGAGTTGTTTGTTAAAATCATTAAGCAAAGATTGAGAAAAAGTCTTTTCTTCTGGAGACAATTTATCTATTTCTCCCATAGCATTGCCTGGCAACTTTTTCAAATCTGGGGCAAACGCAACATACTCTTGTCGCCTATTTTTTGTTTTTGTTGGAACATCAAAAATTTGGCTATCATATGCCAATGGACGTAAAAAATCTATTTGCCACTGCTGAGCGGGGTGCCATTTATTGATTTCATCTCCTTGGATAATTAGAGAAACAGATACATCATTTGAAACAAAAGAAACGTTGTCCATTCTTTTTTCTTTGAAACAATAAGTTTACATACACTCAATTCTATTGTTCATCATGGGGAAGTATTGAAAAAAGAGATGTTCCTACCAATTCTATCTTTGTATCCATGGAATCGAATTTTCCTGAAGGAATGGTGGCAATATAATCGAATATAGTATTAACATCTCTTTTGATAAAAGAAAAAATAATTTTTCTATCATCTTTCCTTTTGATTAAATCACGTATATGGGATGTGTTTCCTTTCGGAAAATGAAATACTTCCTGACAAATAAAATCGGCCATTTCATATTTTCTTTCGAGAAGATCGAATTTATCAACATAGCGAGTCGTTTGTTCAAGACTATCAGTATAGTTTTTAAAGAAAAGAGGCTCCCGCAAAATAGAAGCTTGTATTTCAGGTACGCCAATGTATTTGGGTACTCTGAGTTCATGAAACTCTCGTTCCAGAGAATTAAATTCTTGATCAAGAAGGATCTTGTAATGATCGCTGTGTGAAAGAATTTTATCATAAACACGTTGAGATATTTCCTGATGATTTTTTATTTTTTCTCTTCCAATTGAACGCTCATTGCTTGTTAAATAATTGCGGTATACCAAAATGGGTTCGATGAGATCAAATAAATTGTCGATTGTTACAATTTCTTTTTTGTTTATTGTTGTTTCATCATTTAACAAATCGATAATATCAAAAGATGGACCCGAAAAGATCAAGCTATCATCTATTTCAGTTGTGTAGTCTTTGCCTGATACTACGGGATCATCTAAATCATTAAGAGCACAAAATTCTCTACAATATTTAATAAAATTAGTTGATTTAAATTTTTTAACATTTTCCATATATTCTGGAGAACCAAAATATGTTGTATAGGACGCATCTTCTCCATTGAAATGAGCGTCAATGTCTTCGGTTTGTGGGTGAAAGAAATGGAGGAGCGATTTAACTTTGTTGTATGTTGTATGATTGTATTTTCTCATGGTCCTCAAGGTTGCATTTAGAAGTCTGTAACAATCAGCAAAAGGATTGGGTCTATCAAGATAGATTCCGCTTTGCAAATAATAAACATTTCCCCTTGGACCTGCGTCGCTTTTTGCTCCAATGGATTCATTTGTTCCTGGAAGATAAACATGAGAAAAACCGTAATCAATTATGGTAAAAAGAGAAGTCGCAAAAACAAAATCACCTTGATAGGGAATATAAAAACCTTCTTTGCTTGTATGGCTCATTTGTTTGAGGTCTCTAACTAAAATATTATTTCCATGAAGATCGTAGTGAGTAAAACCTGTCTCTTTAAACGCAACCATGAGAGCATAATTGAGTTGGATGATGGCATCTAAATATTCCTGAGGGCTACAAGTTTCAACAAAGTCATAAAGACTTTTACTTTCGGAAATATTTTCGTAAATTAAATATTTAACAGGCGATCCACCACGACACCACGATACAACAGTTCCTTTATCACTTTTTGGATCGGGGGATGGCTTAATAATAGGAGGACCACAATCAAATGACCCCAATACAAAAGCAAAATTTGGAATAATAGGTCGGAGACTATTCAAGATTTTGCCTACAGCTAATTCGTGAATAACGGATTCGCGTGTATACGCACTTTCATATTTTGGTGCTTTAATGACAAGGAGATCCTTATATTTTTTAAAGAGTCCAGCACTCATAATAAATCCACTCTCTGAGGGGGCTCCTATTAAACGAACATCTGTGATCAGACGTCGAATAAAATTATATCCTGTTCTAAACTGAGGACCATCAAAAACAATAATATTTCTCGCAACATAAGAAAGATGTTCTAAGCTTTCACTGTCAAGAAAACGAGATTTGTGTTCTTTGGTATGATTACCTTTTTGTTTTGATACAACAATATCATCCCGGGAAAATGCTGCGGCGACAATTTCTTCCGCTGCAAGAATATGTTTTCTATCAACATAAGGTGGACTTTTCCATTGAAAGTTGGACACAAAATCTTTTTCTTTTTTGGCCTGAATATTATATTTTGACTCTATTTCTTTGGAAAAACTTTTGGAACGTTTTAATTCTTCCTCAGAAGCCCTTTTCATTTCCCCGAAGGTGATGGCAATTTCTGTTTTTGGAAGGCTTATTTCGCCCATAATTGCAAGCTATAAGTTTTTATAAACTTATAAATTGTTAGCCATCAATTAAAAATCATTTCAAAGGAAAAAAGACAATTCGACGCCGAGAATTGGTAAACCCTGGAAGCGCCCTTGCTGGGGCAAACTTCAACCACACCCAGAGTTGCACCTGCCAAGTGACCAGCAATAGCACTAAAAAGTGGGTATAAAGTTTCGGCTACAAGATTTATCTTTGCAGTATCCATAGGTGTTTGTCCTGTAAAAGCTACATTTAAATATGTTTTGAAAGCTGCAAGGGTTGCGACATCCGCGTCAGTGACTGTACTCGGGACAGGTCCAACATAGGCCTCTCCAAGTGCAGATCGAAGAACATCAACCGCCACCTCAACAACTTTTGTTCTGACATCGGCCGTTGCATTTTCAGCGGTATCAGTGCGAGCCACACCAACATATGTCATTTTCTGCGATCCTGATCCTGCTTTCATTTTTATCACGACTGTCTCGATGGAATATTTATTTGAAGCTTCCTCGGAAGAGGTGATTGGTTTAATAGTTTTTGGATTAACGATGAGTTCTGATGAAGAACAGGTGCAATTTTCCTTTACAGTTGTTTGTTCACCTTTGCACTCACACATTGGAAGAGAATAGTTTTATTGGTAATTTTAATTTTTAAAAATAAAGATCTCCGCTGGCTGGATCTATTTTAGCTAATATTTCATTAGATCGATTATCTATCATTAATAGGTGATTTTCACCTTGAAGACTCAAGCTTATTATTTTACCTAATTGGTGATATATTGTTTCTCTTGAATTGAGATTAATTCTCCCGCAATCGATTTTATATCTATCTATTTGTCCAGGCAGACATCCTATAATATATTTCCAACATCCCCAGATAACACTTCTATCATCATCTATTGAAACTTTTGTTTTATTTTTACATGGTGCACATGAAGGGCGATCAAAAGTGGATCGGCACCCACAATTTTTATCTTTTTCGTGAGCAGCAGGCGCACCGCAACTTACGACAATATTATTGATAGGACTTTGATCCTGCCATTTTCTATCAGCTGAAGACGGATCATGACATTTACAGTCCAATGGAGGTTGGAACGAACAACGACCATTATTTTCGCATTTTTTAGCACAGCGGCAAAGCGGCAGGTGAGTGTTTGGTACCCCCTGACAGCCGCAGTTTTTTTGCATAGCTTGATATTTTTTTAAATCATACAATGGTATTGTTGAATGTGGAATAGATAAAGGACCTTTTTTTTGGAAAAAGGTCAGAAGTTCAAGCTGAATTTGAAAAATGGATTTTTCAACAAATTTCAAAAGAGCACCATCAGTTGCGAAATTTAATAAAAAAAGAAAACAAAGCAGAATGATAAGAACTTCGCCTTTTCTCATGTGAGGCTATTCTGGATGAAATAAAAAAAATAGGATGTTTGAATAATTTTTTTTTATTTAAAATATACGTTTTGTCGTGTGATGGAAGAGGTCTTATTTCTTATCTTGATCTTAATTATCGCGGGTGTTATCCTGTACCCTGTTTTACGCCGATACCTAAGTGCGGGCGGTTTATCGCCCTGCCGCCCCTGTGGAGATCCTGTTCCTGGTACTCCTGGAGTCTGTTTTCCAGGAACAACCTTTCCTGTTAAAGGTGGATTGATAGATCTTCGTCATTGCAGCGATGAAGTCTACATTTTGGGGGATAGAAGCAAAGTTAACTTTATCTCAATAAACCCATAAATTATTTTTTAGGAATATATCCCTAAAAAAGGCTAGCTTTTTTTTTGGTTGGACGTTTTTTCAGAGGCCCGTTCACGAATTTCCTCCTTGATTCGAGCAGATCGCGTTGAATAAGGGCCCATCTTTTGGCGTGTTTCAATGCGTTTATCTTTTTTTTTACTCTTTTTATCAACTGTATCCATTGTATGTTGTGTGGTACTAGGTACCTTTTCAGTCCTCTATAATTTCAATTTTCAAAAGTTGGCGGCCGCCGGAAATAGTTTTCTTTTCCAATGTTTTGATTTTGGTTTTTTCGTCTTCCTCTATCTCCTCTGTAATCGAATCAATGTATTCTTGGGAACCCCAAATTTGAAGACGTTTATTTTCACCAGATGTTGTATTAATGGGCTTCATTCCTTCACCATCAGGTTCTTCTGCGGCTTGTTCTTTTGAACAGTCGCTTTCGGGCATACTTTTAGTAACTTTAGACAGTTTACCTGATGGAGATTTACTCTTGGTCTCTGCTGGGTTTGATGATGTCTTTGGATTACTAGATTCAGCAGTATCACTTTCCAAAGAAGAAAGAGCCTCAATTATGTTTTTGAATTTGAAATTACTCTTTGCGAGAATGTATCCCCTCGTTTTCTTAAGGTTGGGTCCTGTAAGACCCAAATTAACTTTAACTGATTTTTTCAAAGTATCCATATAATCACGCGTCTTTTTTGTCATAGGAAAGATTGCAACCGATTTTTCGCTGTAGTCTAAAACAACGACTTCAGATGATTCTATGAGACGTGTTCTGGAGTCTTTTGTAGGATGAGTATAAGGAAAAGAAAAATGATCTTTCAAGCTATCAATAATTTCATGTTTATTTTTGTTAATAATATGGAAAAAACGCTTTCCATCTTCTGACGTTAATTCAACATTTCTTACAAGACCAGTTACCATTGGAAGTTTAGACTTCAATAAGTCTTCCTCCGAAGGATCATAAGGTGTACAGTAACTGCCAAAAGATGGACCGAGGTCAACATTGGTATCAACATAAATTTGATATCCCAAAGCAACGATAGAAGTAGATGGTAAATTCTTCAAAATTTGGAAACTTTCCATTAATACAATGTATTTGGGGAAAAAGATAAATTTATCTTTTTCGAGTTCAAATTGTTTAGACCACAAGCCTGTAATCGAGAGTTGATTGCAAAAGACTGCCTCTGATAAGAGGGGTTCGTTTAATACGGATTAAAGATTTTTTTGGGAACCCATAATATTTAATGACCGGATCATTTGATGAAATCTTTTTAAGTTGACGAGTGTTCAAACATGACTCTTCCAAAAAAACTTTTACTTCGCTGTCTTCCATTTTTTCATAAGAAATTGGACCAAGGGCATGAAAAGGACGTTTCTGTAGAGAATCATCAAAGTGCACTCTAAAGTCAATATAATTTGATATTTCATCGAGTCGCGCAGTAAACTTGGAATTAAAAGGTTTATTTAAAATGAGGATGAATTCTCCTTTGTAATCATTAAAATCAGGTGATAGACGATATGCTAAAATAATTGAGGTAACCGTTACCAAGAAAGCTTTGGTGCTAAGACCAAAAATAACAAATCCCTTCTTTTTGTCTTTTTCATTTGTTAAAACAAACGAATGCTTGAATCTTCCAAGAGCATCCTTTATTTCAAGGGAGTGGAAAGGTTTAAAATTCCAACCAATATTTTGAAAAAGATCACCCATTTGAGCAAAATCTTTTCCTAATGGGACTTTTTCCAATTCGTCAAGAATATTGAGACTTTCTTCGTATCCCCGATCTTTCATCATATGAAGAGATGTCTTAAAAACATTGAAAAAAATAATAGACATTTTTACCTTGAAAAAATAAAAAGAGAAACAGCTTTTAGTTTCATTTTTTTATTATTTCTTGATTCAAAAGCACGATGTCGCTTCGTAATGAAAAATATATTCCTTATAAGTTCGTTGATTCAAAGGAAAATTCCGAAACTATTGTTTTTTGCAGGGAAATAGAAAGCGGTTTTTTTAAACAGTTTTCTCTACCTGCGGGTAAATGGATTATAGTTGATCCCTTTCGTTACGAAAACGAGACTATTGATGAAATCAAACTATCTCTCAAAAAAATTTTTCAAACTTCATCAGTTTATTACGAACCTGATTGGGATCGCTTCGTTATCTCCGACTATGATAGCACAAATTACGATGAAAATAATTTTAAGTCATCATTGGTTCTCCCAAAAAACTATCGTTCAAAAATAGTTATGAACAAAAAACGTTTTTATAATTTGTTTTCTTCCGATGGACAGTGGTTAAACGAAAGGGGAAGTGGATATTTTGGAATGGAAAAGAATCATATTTTTATTTATCAAAGTGTTGATAAAAGTTGGTACTCAAGAACAGCTATAGATCCACTCAATGAATGGAAAGCTATTGATGGAGGTTCTATCGATCTATTTTTTAAAGACACAGATATAATATTTTCATCCACTCCTGTTGAAGTTTTTGAAAAAGCTTTTAATATTCATATTCCCATCAAAGTTGACTATATATATTTGAAGGCCTCTGTTTTTACAGAGGATAGATCGAACCATGAAAATCCTTTTTTTAATGAAAAAATAGATGAGTGGTATAACAACAATATCAGATCCCTTTATACCGTGTCCTTTCTCTCTTCCAGAAATCTTAGTGAAATTTTCCTTCAAACAGAAAAAGAATGGAAAGAATTAGCCGATGATATATCTTTAGGACTGGATCCTTCCCTTTACAAGGGACAAAAAATAACTAGATTTCATAGAAATTTTTCTAACAGAGGAAAATATAACAAAGTTTACTTTTACAGGATGGGCGACATCATGTTGGCCCTTATGAATAGAAGTCTTGTTCCAAGAACAAAAGTTCTTGCGGATAATTTGATGGGAGTTTCTTTTTTAAGTGAGGCTATCTGGAATTTTTTTGCACTCGAAAATCTTGATCCAGAGAAATTTCTTCTACCAAACTCTGCTGTCTACATGGACAAGCAATTTTTGGTAACATCAAAACAACTTGATGGGATAGGAGAACCCTATTACAGTTATGATTACATGGTTGTTATAGGGGATGGATCTTATATCGTCTTTGATAAAAATATTGATAAAACTATTTTTTATGGATCTCATCAACTTTGTAATCCTATATTTCCGGCAGTAAAAAAGTGTATCGAAAAATACATTATTTGCAAAGCACATGATTACGAAGCAAAAATAGATGCAATTTGTAGACTAACGGAAAAAGATGAAATCTCTTTAAGAAGTAATATTGAAGTTACGAAACGTAATATGATTGATTACCAAAACTATTTATCTTCCACAGAAAGAGAAAAACTTAATAGAAACGAAAATGTAATGTTGTCTTTATGGTTAATATCGGAAGAAAAGCTAATATCACATTTTGATAAAACAAAAGTGACAAGTGGTTCGACAGATTATATTCATACTATTTTACAACGACTTGATCGTATTTAAAAAGGTAAAATTTACCTTTTTTGATTAGCTGTCACAAGACTTGCAAAGTTCCATCCTCGTTTCCCCTTCCTTGTTCCAAGCTCGGTATCCACCACATTTGTCAAAATTGGGGCATCGCTTTTCAACGGATGAGAAACAACGCCGACACATTTCGAAATATGTCTTATTCTTGAAATCGTAAGATACAAGCGCTTCACATTTCGGACTCAAACATGTTGGTGCTGATGAGAATAGGTAACAACTTCGACAAACTGGCAAATATTCCTTTGTGGTGGTATCAAACCACCGGTTCCTTGGGCACTGGGGATAATTTTGGCATTGTTTTCCCACAGAAGCCGCCTCACGAGCGCAATTTCTGCAGTATTTCTTTACTCGATTCATGCGACGAGAGGTACAATTTCCCTTCCATTCCCCAAAACCTTCGCAAAAAGGAGAGGAAAATTCTTTATCAGTAACAGGCATTTTTGAAAGACTAAAAAAAAACTTATTTTAGATCAATTCTACGGCGAGCTAACAGTCACTGGGTGATCATGGTCTTGAGGCCAGAAGCGCCACAGAAGGAAAACGCACACCCACATGGCCGGCACCATCGCTACGACTCCAACAGTCCCAATAAGACGAAAACAGAAATAGGTATGCACAAGAACGCCAAGGGTTGCTGCAACGACTAGGTAGAAGGCAGCATGGTAGTCATGGGATCGGAAATACAACCATGTGGCTGCACCAAGGCAAACTGAAACACCCAAGGCAAGAGCAAGCAACAGAAGACGCGCGGTGTGGTCGCCGTGCATGTAGGCTTTAGCAGTTACCCAAGCTGTGCAACCCGCCGCCGCTAAAAATGAAACACCTGCTAGGGTTCCACTTCGGAAAGTTGTTGGCCATTTCATATCAGTTGAAACGGTCTCATAATCTTTGGCAACCCATGCAACTGCAGCTGAAACCACAACAGCTGCAACAAGAAGAATAGGGAGGATATTTTCCTCCAAACGAGCGGTCCATTCCTTGCAAGGAGCCATGGGAACACAACGCGAAAGAACTGATGATCGAGGGGATACAGATGACATTTACTTTTACAAGCAAAGAGAGTTTTTTATCTATGTAGAATATTTTTTTCTTTTGAACCTGTTTTTAGGACAAGGCTTTTTAGCCTAGTTTAAATTTTATAATCAGTTTCCTCCGTCTTTCTATGATATTTTTTCTCAAAATAGAACGAAAAATGTTTTTTGAGATTTTTGGGGCAATTTTTGTTTTGCCATTTACGGACAAAAGGTACAATTATTGATTTTTTTTAGTGATAAAAAGATGGAAATGAAAAGGATGGAGCGTTTAGTTAGAAAGCATCTTTCCACTCAATCTCACGGGGGTGGTGCGTCTTTTGCTAAAGAAAAAGATGCCGGTCTTTGTTTTAAAATTGGGTGGAACAGTTACGTTTCGTTTTGGAAAGACTATTGTTTGGCTCTACAGGAATCGGAACGTTCTTTCGAAAATTCCCCCTTTTATGAGTATAATCAAACCGAAGCAACTCTTTGTTTTTATCTTTCTTTTAAATTTGTTCATGAAGTAGATGAAATACCTATAGAAGTCATCAACTCTATTGCATCTATTGCATCTGAAGTTGCCCTTGAAAAACTTAACCTTAGTGAAAATGATACACCTTTAATTTGCATTTTGCAAGGGATTAATCGTCGAAAAGTAGTTCTCGGTTTTAATTTACCAGCTATAAGAGTTGATCAAAAATTCTTTAATACGGAAATTTTACCCTCTTTTTGTAATAAACTTAGACAAAATGGAGTCTTAGCAAAACTTCCGCATGAAACATACGAAACGTGGGAGCGTATTGTCGCTCCAATGGATAATTTCTTCCCCGTTTATGGATCCAAAAATCTACATTGTGAAACTGTTCTCGAATTTATTGGAGTTTGGGTTTTGGGTTCCATTGCTGGAGAAGATATTACCGAATATTTTACTGCAAATTCTCACTCTTCTTTTCAGTCGAGATGTGGAAGAGAAATTTCTCAAATTGACAATCAGGATCCAATGTTTATTCCCATAATCATGTCATCCAAATTTTCATCAGAAATTACACTTCCAAAAATCGAACCGAAAGAAACAACTGGTTCAGCTTATATGTCTGAAATTTCGTCTCCACTCGAATCAGACATGATATACCATCTTCTTCCTCTAATATCAAAAAAGAGATTAGAAAACCCCATGTATCGATGGCAGATCGGGCGAGCTGTCTTTAATATTATGGACAAATCCGTCGAAGGATCTACCGATGGTCTTCATCTTTTTAATTCATATACACCTTTTGCAATCGAAGAAAATAATCTTAATTGGGAATTTTCAAGAGAGGATTCAGGCGTAAATGATCATTTGACCATTAGGACAATAGGTTATTTTGCAAAAGAAGACAATCCTGATGGATATAACGAATGGCATAATTCATGGATGAAAGAAGCCGTGATGCAGTCACTTGATAAAATCGAGCTGAATGTTGCAGAAGTTATGTACCGTCTTTTTTGGCTTGATTTTATTACAGTCGGAAGGAAAAGATGGTTTTTTTTTACTCCTGGTTCAACCGCACTTTTGGAAATGGCAAATGGCGCAGAATTTACAAGTCGTTTTAGTGAAATAATTCGTTTCTATGCAAAAATCCAAAAGGAAAATTGTGATAAATTAATCTCCCTCTCTGGAGATGATGATATTAAAAAACGAGTCACTGATCAAGGCAAATGTATTTCAGATATTGTCAAAAAATTGGGAACTATTACATATCAACGTGCAATCGAATCACATTGTTTCAGCAAGTTTTATCGCCGTGGTGTTGAAGAATTTTTTAATAACAATCCTCGATTAATCGCTTGGTCCAATGTAGTAACTGAGGTCCATGGTGATGACATTTTTGCCCGGCCTGGGAAAATGGAAGATTTTATAACCGTGAATTCTGATATTCCATACCGTGGAAACGATTATAGTTGGGATCACCCCTTGGTTGAAGAACTTATGTACTGGTTTAAAACTACTTTTGTGGGTGAAGGACTTGTCGAATATTTCCTTAAAATCTGTGCTTCACTTTTATATGGCCGTAATCCAGAAAAACTTTTCTACGCTTTTTGTGGTCCATCAGGCGATAATTCAAAATCAATGATTGCAAAGCTTTTACAAAAAGTTATGCCATCTTATGTTGTTGATTTTCCCGTCAATGTTTTAACCGATGATAGACAATCTGGCGGTGGACCAACACCAGCTCTCGCTTTAGCAAAAGGAGCTCGCGCTGCTTTCATTGCCGAACCAGATGGAAACATCCCATTTATGGGATCATTAATTAAAAGGTATTCTGGAGGCGATCGTTTTTTTGCTAGAAAATGTAACGAAAATGGAGAATATATTCATGCTTCATTTAAGATGATTCTTTTTTGCAATGCCGTCCCACCAATTGAAGGTGCGGATGAAGCTGTAATGAATCGTCTAACAATTTTGCCTTTCCTTTCCAAATATACCAACGATTGTCCTGATAATGTTGACGATCAGTTTAAAGAAAGAAAATTTCCGAAAGATCCTTTCTTCGAGGACAAAATTGAGGCATATCGGCGGCCAATGGCTTGGATAATGGTGCAGTATTTCCCAATTTATAAAAAAGAAGGACTCGAACGTCCTAAAATTGTTGAAGAATATACCGTAAAATATTGGGAAGAAAATGATCCATACAAATTATTTGTGACTGAAAACATGGAACGGGTTTTTAAGGATGAGAAATTGCAAATTGTTGATGCAAGTCAGAAAATAAATATTACAACTGTATATCGAATTTTCAAAATTTGGCATCAAAGCAATTTTAATCAGAAAAGGACTGGAGTTCCAGACATTGCTGCTATGCTTCGGCATTTATCAGCTCCATCACATATGGGTCCACCTACAAATAGGATATGGAATGGATGGAAAATTAGAGAAAATGACGACAACAAAAACAACATTAACACTGCAAAAAAAATAGAACGGCGTCACAATCTTGAATAAAAAGATTAATTTTTAATCTTTTTTCTTATCTTTTTTAGACTATAATTTTTACAAAAAGATATTTAATGGTTTTATAAAAAAAAAAATCAGTGATATATTCCATTTTCTATAAAAAGTCACACCGTTCAAATGGACACTGAAAGTACAAGCACCGCAAAGGGAAGCTACTCTCTCAAGGTTTGTGTAAAATCTAAAAAAGGAGAGACCAAATCAACTCATCTCTATACTGGAATTAATAGTGAAACTGATGTCTATCCGGCTTTTAGTAGATCAGCCGTTGCGGCTGTTGCCGGGATAATGAGAGGCTATGATTTTAAAGACTATAGTGTCGGTATCACTACCGGAAGTGCTAACGCTGAAGACGATAGTCCAACTTTTAGTGCAGATGATACAACACAAGCAGACCTGCTGGCTCTTTTCAAGGGTGTATATGATGATACCGTGGATGCTGCCCTAATTAAATTTTTAACATATGTCGTTTCCCAAACATATCCTGTTTTGAGAAAAGCATCCCGCGTAGCAAATGTTACCGATGACGCTGAGGATGACGATCCTTGTTTAATTAATGAAAGTTATGGACGTTTCATTGGCTGCGTTCAGAATTGTATTTTTGAACTTTCTGTTATAGTATATTAAAAGGGGGGATGGTACATTAATCATTTACCAATGATGAAAAAAGCTAATATTGCCCATTATCTCCAGGAGAAAAAGTGTTTGGAGAAGTGGCAAGTCTCGTCATGTGTGATGGTGGCGTTTCCATTAAAACCTTTTCAGGCTCAAGTACAAATAATGGTGGTTTTTTTAGTGGTCTAAAGAAAATGTTGGGAGGTAAAAATTTTTTTGGTCTAGAATTCGAAAATAGAAATAGGGCGAGTGAAGCCAAGGTTCTTCTTTCTCCAAATGGAATTGGTGAAGTTGTGGCCATAGACCTGGATTTAATACCTGGAAATGAAATTTTTATTCGTCGGGAATCATATTTTGCTCATATTGATAGAAATATTCCAATCTCTATATCTGCTTCATTTGGAGGATCCTTACAAAATCTTTTGTTTGGAACAGGTTTAATGACAAGAATTAAAGGCAATGGAATAGTTTTTGTCCTTAGTTCAGGATCGATGATACCTGTCAAGCTCAACAGTAGAGAAAAAGTATCTGTTGATATTGACAATCTTCTAATGTGCACAAATTTAACAGTTCCAACGGTTGAATTTAGAGGCTTTAAAAAATTTTTTTTGGTCATGAAGGGCATGTTCTTTTCTTTGTTGGACTTGGTGAAATGTACGTTAATACTCATGATATAGATAGTTATATAAAAAGAATAGCAACTAAAGTATGTGGAGAATTACAGGATCGAAAAAGTGGAGTTGAGATAAGCCTTTTTTGATAAATAATGGCAACATATATTAAAAAGCTCTTAAATTATTCGAAAATTTTTTTTCGAATAATTGCAAAGTTTTTATATTATGATGGCCATAGGGCTATTTATCAACTAAAAATAAAACAAGTCTCAAGTTATTATCCAGAAAGTCTTTATTTGAGCACATTAGCCGCCAAGAATAAGGTTTCAAATGTTGGCTTAAGCCAAACTCTGTCTACTTGGCCACTGGCCTATTATTCAGAAGCCCTATATTTGAGTAAAATAGTCGAAAAAGTTTTTCGACTAAAAATTAAAATATAGCCTAAATTAGTTATTTTTGAAAGGTTGTT
>CALAYS010000210.1 GCA_937895515.1 uncultured bacterium | reverse complement strand
ATTTTCTATTCAAAAGTCAATTGGGACTTAATTACTGGTCTGACAATCCGTTTAAAGAAAATCAGGAAATAGGTAAGATGGTACAGAGAAAGGAAACAATCTCTAGTCTTGGTGGTCTAATGAATGATGACGGTAAACCATTTTTTTCCAATGCATTTCTTATAGAGGAGTATTTAGGTATGTCTAAACAGGATATAATAGCTAACAAAGAGGCCAAAGAAAGAAAGGCGAAGGAGAAAGCGAAAACTGAAAAGGCAGCAGGAGGGAAAGAGTCTAAGAAAGAAGAAGGCGGGGAAGAAGCACCACAAGTAACACTATAATAACATGGCAGGATTTTTAGACTTTTTAAAACCCAATCAAGCGGCATTGGGTAACATATTGAAGAATTTGGGTAATATATCCAAATTTGGTATGCAATACGATGATATGATTGTTAGAAACTCTCAAGCCATTGGTAGAACAGAGGGAGCTTTTTTTAATCAGGAGGGAACTGGTTATACCAAGGATAGTGCTTTTCAGTGGACTGCATCATACCATGATACTAAAGTAAGAAAATATATAGCATATTTTGATAAATCGTATATTGAGAAGAGAAATTATCTTAGAAAGTTCTCAATAAATGGTGAGATTGAATTCATATTGGATATCATTACTGACGAAGCAATAGTTTATGATGATAGAAATTATTTTGCTCAACCTTCTTTTTCTAATATAGATCTCAAAGATAATATAAAAGAAAAAATAAGTTCACATTTCAATAGATTGTATAACATATTTCAATTTCAAAATACTGTTTTGGGTTGGCAATATTTTAGACAGTTTATTATAGATGGATTTCTAGCGTTTGAAATAATATATGATAGCAAAGGTAAGGAAATAATAGGATTTAAAGAATTGGATGCAGTATCTCTTGAACCTGTTGTTGAGAAGGTTGGTGAAAATGAATATAAGCAATTTTGGCTTCAGTATCCTAATAATCCCCAGATGTTTAGGAAACTTACCAATGAACAGATAATTTACATATCTTATGCTAAGGGAAATACAATATCAAGGACAAGTTATGTTGAAAGATTAGTTAGATCATACAATATACTTAGAATCATGGAGAATTCTAGAGTTATATGGAATGTTATGAATGCTAGCTATAGAATGAAATTCGTAATTCCTATTGGTACTCAGTCACCGCAAAAAGCAATGCAAACCTTAGGACAACTTATGTCGAATTACAAGGAGGAAATTAGTATTAATGATTCGTCGGGAGAACTTACAGTAAACGGTAGACCTAAAGTTCAGTTTTATAAAAATTATTTATTTCCTGAACAAAACGGAGTTTCACCTGAGATATCTTCACTAAATCCTTCCGGTCCTGATTTTAACGTTATGGATAACGTTCTTTATTTCTTCAATAAGTTAAAAATGGATTCGAAAATACCATATGCAAGATTTGCTGCAAAGAACGGAACACCTGCTAATTATCAGATAGCGATAGATCAATTGGAGAGAGACGAAATAAGATTCGAAAAATTTCTAAGAAGACTTAGATCCATATTCCAGGAGATATTAGTAAAACCTCTTTATATACAGATGTGCCTGGATTATCCAGAATTGGCTAAGGATAGAAACTTTAAAGTTAATATAGGACTTGATTTTAATAGGGACCTTGAGTTTGAAGATCAGGTTGAAATGACAAATCTTAAAAAGAAAAGTGAATTTGTAACTTCCCTTGCTGATCTTAAGGTTAAAGCAGGGGAGGAGGATGTTCCATATTTCGATAACGACTTCCTTATACAAAGATTCATTGGTATGTCACCGGATCAATTAAAGCTTAACGAACAATATAAAAAGGCTGAAGAAAAAGCTGGAGCAGCTTCCGCTCCTCCTGAGGGAGAAACTACGCCAGAAGAATCTAAAGAAACCCCTCCAGCGGAAGGGGCGGAGGAGACACCACAGGTAACTTTATAATCTAAAAGGATATTTTTAAAATATCCTTTTTTTTTGTGGCTTTATTTTTTTTAATCGTATATTTTATTTATTTTTGTAGAAAATTAAAATTATTAAGAATGATAGAGAAATTAAGACTCTTTAGAGAACTTGAATTGTTAACCGGAAACGGCTCGCAGAAATCCAAACAGGATTTGATAAAATCCAATATTGATGATAAACTTAAGTACATACTTGATGTTTGCTTCAATCCTTTCGTAACAACAAAACTTCATAAGATCTCGTATAATGAGGTTTTATTAGAAAGTAATCCTAACCTATGGGAAGATTTTAGATTGCTATTAGAGGAGCTTAAAAATGCTTCTGCAGCCAATGATAATCTTAGAAGCAGAGCTTGCAATTTAATATCCACTAAGATTAGCGACAACCCAGAGGAAGATTTGGAATTAAGATCGGTTCTTATGAAAATCATAACAAAAAGGATGAATATAGGAATTGGAGCTAAGCTTATAAACAAAGCTCTAGGATATGAGCTTATACCTGATCCATCTGTTATGCTAGCTACTGACGACCACGAGGTTATAGAAAATTGGAAAAAGATATATTGTGAGGAAAAATATGATGGAGTCAGGGTTATTGCAATATGCAAATCCGGCGAAATAACATACTTCACTAGGGCTTTCAATGAATTAGATGCAACCTGTCTTTCTCGTATATCATTTTCTCTAAAAACTGCAATGATCAATAGTGGACAAGGAATACTTGGTGATTGGTTTTTTGACGGTGAACTAACTGACCTCAATAGAAAATCTGTTAGCGGGAAGGTTACCCAGATACTAAGAGGGACTGCTCCTAAGGATATAGATAATGATATGCTTTTTAATGTTTTTGATTTTGAGGAAGTTATGACATTAAATCATGGTTCTGGTGTTCTTGATTATCTTACAAGAAGATCAACTCTAGAGAGAGTATTATCATTTCTTCCTGATAATAGCCCGGTTGTACTCGCAAGGATGTGGGAATTAGATAATTCATCGGATGTTGCAGAGATTTATAAGCAAATAGTTTCTGATGGAGGTGAGGGAGTTATATGTAAAAATAATTCCATCTATGAATGCAAAAGATCAAAGACTTGGATAAAACTTAAGGAAGTTAATGATTGTGATTTAATTGTTAGTGGATGGTATCCAGGGGAAGGAAAAAGAGAAGGGTATATTGGTGGTTTTATATGTACTGATTCATCAGGAACACTTAATGTTAAGGTTGGATCAGGTTTTACCGATAACGATCTTAAGATATTAAGCGAAACTCCAGATCAGCATATCGGTAAAATAGTTGCAGTACAATATAATGTTACAATAGAGGATAAGCATGGCAACCGTTCTTTATTTTTACCTAGATTCATTGAGATAAGAAATGATAAGGATACTGCTGACGATTTAAGTACTAAATTTTAATTAATATAAATGATACAAGAATTATTAACAGAGAAGCTCAGACCCAAAAAGCTGGAGCATATGATATTGCCCTCAAGAATTTCCAAAGTTTTTGAGAATGGTTTAGGACAAAACGTTTTACTTAGCGGATCTCCTGGTTGTGGAAAAACGACATTAGCAAAGATATTAGCAGCACCGTTTCCCCATTTATTTATAAATGTTTCCGATGAAAGTTCAGTTGAAACAATCAGAACAAAAATAACTGACTTTTGTTCGACTATATCCGTTATGGATGGAAAATCGTCGAAGAAAGTTGTTGTATTAGATGAGTTTGATGGTGCATCGGATCAATTCTATAAAGCACTAAGAGGTACGGTGGAAAAATATGCTTCGAATACAAGGTTTATAGCCACATGTAACTATATAAATAAGGTTCCTGATGCTATTCAGAGTAGATTTGAGGTTATTGACTTCAACCCAATAAGTACAGAGGAGGATGAGAGTCTTAAAGCTGAATGGGCTACCAGAGTAAATTTCATCCTTGGTAAAATTGGGGTGACTATAGAAAATGAAGCTTTGTCAGAATTTCAGAAAAGTTATTATCCAGATTTTAGAGCTGCATTAAACAAGATACAAGCCTGGATGATAGAAGGTGTTAAAAATATAGATTCAGCTAGGGTTAAAGAGTTTGGGTGGTCTTATGAGAATTTATACAATCTCCTAGTTACATCTAAGGATCCGGTTAAGAATTATCAGACAATAGTTGGTGAATATCAGGGTAAAACTGATGATGTCATGTCTGCATTAGGAGATGAGTTTATAAACTGGATAATAAATAATAGATCTGATTTATCAAAGATTATTCCAGCAGTGATAGTTCTCGTTGCTGAACACCAGGCACAAAGAACCCAAGTAATTGATCCAATGGTATCATTGCTTTCGTTATTTTTTCAGATCCAAAAACTTATTGAATAATGAGTAATAAAAGAATTATATTGGTTGGAAAAGCAGGTTCAGGAAAAGATCATGCTAGACAACAGATGGAAAATTATGGATTCAAATATTGTGTATCGCATACGACAAGAC
>CALAYS010000209.1 GCA_937895515.1 uncultured bacterium | reverse complement strand
ATACGAGATAACGTGATGTGACTGGAGTTCAGACGTGTGCTCTTCCGATCTTTCAGGAATAATTTTGTTGATATTATGATCGACCCAACAATGGCTTTAAAGGCTCCTCTTAGTATGCTTACTGATATGATAACTACTCAGAGATTTCTTAAATTCCATCCATACGATCCTGGAAAAAGTACGACACTAACCGACCAGATGATCGAATCTGAGGGTAATGGACAATTCAATGTTCTGGATTTTATAAGATCGTACGTAGAATCTATGGATGTTGTTGACGAAACTAAAGAAAAAATAATTTCAAGCTTATTTAAGCTCCATAATATAGTAATAAATCAGGAACAAGAGAAAAAGTTATAATGAAAATATTAAAAATTGAATGGAGAAATTTCTCATCATATGGGAATAGATTACAGACTTTGGAATTCCCAAACGAAGCTTGTCTTTTTCAGATAGTTGGAGAGAATGGTGCAGGAAAGACTACAATATCCCAAGTTATTGCATTTGCTTTATATGGGAAGGTTGAAGGTAAGAAATTAGGTGATATTCCTAATAGAATAAATGGTCATGCATGGGTTAAAATAGAATTCGAGAATAACGGAAAGATAATTACGGTCGAGAGAGGTCTCGAGCCATCTGTTTTCTCATTATCTATAAATGGGATTCCTTACGATCAGGCAGGAAATAGTAACGTACAATCTTATCTTGTTGATGATCTTATAGGAATACCATATTACGTATTTAATAACACTATATCATTATCAATAAATGATTTCAAATCTTTTATAAAAATGTCACCTCAGGATAAAAGAGCAATCATCGATAAAATATTTGGGTTTAATATATTGAATCAGATGAGGGAATTATTAAAGGGAGAGATCAAAAAGATAAAGGAATCTCTAGATACACTTTCTGGAAGCTTATCAACAACAGAATCTGCTATTTCAAGATCGTCCGAGGAGATGGAGACATTATTAAATCAGATGGAAGAGGATATAAAAAATGAGATGAGCGAACTAAATAAATCGCTTGAATCATTTAAAAAACTACAGGAATTACACACGACCAAGATAAATAATTTTAAGGAAGAGGAAACAAAATTAGCGGACCTTTTGTATAAATCAACTAAGGAACTTTTGGAGATAAGGGGTAATATTGATTCACTTAATCGTAGATTAAAACTATACGAATCCGATTTATGCCCAACATGTGAAGGCTCTTTAAGTGGTGGATTTCATTTACATAAGAAAGAATCCATGGAGAATGAATTAAGTGAATCTGTTTCTAAATTAGATGAGTCA
>CALAYS010000208.1 GCA_937895515.1 uncultured bacterium | reverse complement strand
GAAATATCCCATCCACAGATAAGCTCCATCATTCGATGAACAAGGATCAGGTGCTGAAATCCTTATCACTGGTATTAAAGTCGTTGATATGCTCGCTCCCTATGCCAGAGGTGGTAAAATTGGTTTATTCGGTGGTGCTGGTGTCGGCAAGACTGTCGTCATTCAAGAATTGATCAACAACGTCGCCAAAGCTCACGGTGGTTATTCCGTCTTCGCAGGAGTCGGTGAAAGAACCAGAGAAGGAAACGATTTGTATCACGAAATGATTGAATCAGGAGTCATCAAGATTGATGGTCCAGGATCCAGATGTGCTCTCATCTATGGTCAAATGAACGAACCACCAGGAGCCAGAGCCAGAGTCGGATTAACTGGTCTCACTGTTGCCTAATATTTCAGAGACGAAGAAGGAAAAGACGTGCTTCTCTTCATTGACAATATCTTCAGATTCACCCAAGCCTGTTCCGAAGTGTCAGCCTTGTTAGGTCGTATTCCATCAGCTGTCGGATATCAACCCACCCTCGCTACTGATTTGGGTGCCTTACAAGAAAGAATCACAACCACCAAAAAGGGATCAATTACTTCAGTCCAAGCCATCTACGTGCCAGCTGACGACTTGACTGATCCCGCCCCAGCCACAACTTTCGCTTTCTTGGACGCCACCACTGTGTTGTCTCGAGCTTTGACCGAACTCGGTATTTATCCAGCAGTTGATCCTCTTGACTCTACTTCTCGTATTTTGGATCCAACAGTCGTTGGAGAAAAACATTACACAGTTGCAAGAGGTGTCCAAAAATTGCTTCAAGACTACAAATCCCTCCAAGACATTATTGCCATTTTAGGTATGGACGAGTTGTCAGAAGACGACAAACTAACAGTTGCCAGAGCTAGAAAAATTCAAAAATTCCTTTCTCAACCTTTCTTCATGAGTTAAATCTTCACAGGTCGTAAAGGAAAATTCGTTGAACTCAAAGACACTATTGAGGGATTCTCAGCTTTATTAGAAGGAAAAGGTGATGATTATCCTGAAGCTGCATTTTATATGCAAGGTACATTA
>CALAYS010000207.1 GCA_937895515.1 uncultured bacterium | reverse complement strand
GATTCTTCAATTGAAGAAGAAATTTAATCAAAAAAAAGACGAAAGATACATGTTCGCTTACCTACTCGCGCGCGTTCGCATCACTGACCCTGAAACCTATAAAGCCTACATTGCACGTTCACCTGCAGTAATAAAGTCATTCGGAGGTGAGTTCCTCGTCCGCGGGGGACACCATGAGACTCTCGAAGGAGCAGATTTCGATGGGCGTCTTGTTATTGTGAGGTTTCTGGATATTGACCACGCACGTGCGTTCTATCACTCGCCGGAATATCAAGAGTTGATAAAACTCAGGGCGCCAGCAGCAATCGGAGAAATTGTGATCGTAGAAGGTTTTGAGTAAGGCGATTCAATTTATGGATAGGTCACGATCTTCACGTTGATGACGCACCGATGACTCATTTTTTAGAACTTTCATGACAACTGAACAAGCTCAGAAGACAGCGCTTGTATGTGGCGGCACATCAGGGCTGGGCGCGGGTATCACCAGCGCGCTTGCCGCTCGTGGATTGCGAGTCATTCCCACGTCATCAAGAATGGCGGGATCCGCAGCTGGTGAAGCTAGCAGGCTGGATTTCCGGAATGACGAATCAATCTCCAATTGCATTGATGAACTGCGCGCGCAGGATGCACTCCCGGACGTTCTTGTTATTAACGGACCTGGTCCCGCATCTGGGTACAGCCACCAGATGTCGACAGAGGATTGGGAAGATGCGTTTCGCATAAATTGTTTAAAATAATTAACAAATCAAATGTTTCCATTTTACCAGAATAGAAAAAACGACGGTATACACTTGCTAGACGCTTTTCTGGGTTATTGGATTTACACGCACGAATTAGCAAAATTTCTACATTATACATGATATACGCCTTTGTTTGTTTATGTGTTTATTATAACATATATAAAATAAAAGTAAATATATATAAACTTTTAGTATATTAACACCAAATTCCCCTCTCTATTTTAGATGGAGAGGGTTTATAGGTGAGGTAAAATTTTATTAATGTAATCTTTTAACCTAAACAATTATGTTCCCAAATTACTAACTGCTGCAGTGGTTGTTCTTCTAGTGTATTAATGTCGGTATTTTCTAAAATATAAACTATTGAAAACTTCATTAGCTCTTGTTCTTTATAATGATTCTCATCCCAAGTTCTACATAAATAACGAGCATAACCTAAACGATATTCTTTATAATTATCATCCCAAATATTCATTAAGTATTTTTGCCAGCGTTGGTTTTTATAAGTATCGGACATGTGCTGTGGTTTATCATAAGAAATTGTATGACTGCCCGTATAAACGTCTACATTGGACCTGTCAGCTAGTATTCCTGGAATAACATAGAATCCATCATTTGTTGTCGGATAGGGTGCAAACATCCCCCATTTTTGATCAAGTCTAACTACAAAAAGAATTTTTTCTAAAACAGGGTGAACATTTATTTTTGTATATTTAGGTAAATAATGAATATTCCAAATTGTTACTGTTCCAAATAAAATAATCAAAACACTATTGCGCAAAGTTTTTAAATAAATATCAGTTTTATATTGTGAATTAACAATATGAGTATTACAAGTTAATGCGCGATTATTTGCAACTAAACGATAAATTTTCTCACCAATAAAAGAGATTGGTTTTATTTTTAAAAAAGGTGTGAAAATTTTAAACAAAAAGCTTGATCGTAATATACAAACAAAAGCTGAAAAACCAGTATATAAATTACTCTGTGGGTCTTTAACAACCCAAGAATTTTTTTGATCCATCAAATCTTGAATTTGCTGATCACTCGATGCAGGTAGAATAACAGTTCCAGGATGAAGTAAAAATAAAGTTTTTATAACATGGACCATTTTATAACAAAAACCACATTCAAAATCATAAAAAATTGTAAAATTATTTTTACTTTTATTTATAAAATAAAAACGAATTGGATTAATTATTTTATCCCAAAAGACCCCAGGCAAAAGTCCTATGGAAATTGCCACCATAATCATTCCAAATAGACCCAGTTTTAATGATAAATTAATTCCAATCATTAGCATTGCTGCTAAGAATACACCTATTAATCTTGCCCATGAATTTTTAAATGGGAAAATAAAAAATACAAAAAGATATCTTTCCAACCAAAGAGTAAAGATGGTTATAATTGGCAGAATTTTTGGCATTGATTTAAGCCATACACCAAAATAAGTTGTAAACTGATCCAAGGCCAAAGTTAAACCAACTGCATTATAAGTACTAACCCATGGCGCACCATCTTTCATAAACCCAGCAAAAAAATAAATAGAAATGAACTGTAAACTATAAATAATTCCGGGAATAGCAAAATAATTATTACTTTCTATTAAATTTTTAGTTTTATTTAAAATATTATCTAAAGAAAAACGATTAGATAGTGGCATAAAGATCATCCAAAAAAGAATCACCCGCAATGCTACATCTCCGCCCTGCAACACCATTGGGTTTCTGTTATGTATTGATATCAACATTATAAATGAAACAATAGTTGCAATTCGGGTTTTATAACCAACTATCATCATTAATGCAAATACCCCAGCAATTATAAAAAGTATACTTATAAAAAGCGGTGAACCATTTATAAAATGCAGTGACCAATACCCATTGTAATTATCTATTCGAAAAAGTTCACTCCGTGGCAAAAGCCCAAGATCAGTATAATGCGCAATAAGAGAGGTGGACCGTTGAATAACATCAAACAATAATGTCAGTCCAATAATGATTCGAAGAGCGGCAATTGAACGATAGTCAAGAGAAAAAACTCTTTTTATATAAGATTTCATAAAATGATTATATCATTTATGTATTTGGGGGACTACTGGGAATCTTTCCTTACAGGAACTGTATACCTTTTGCATTTTTTCAAAATAAAATTTCTCAAAAATAAGCAAAAGCTTTTCGCTTCCCAGACGAAAGATATCCCATATCTTTCTTAGTCCCCAAAAAAGACCCTCTCAGGTCTTTTTTCTGGGGGACTACTGGGAATCGAACCCAGATTGAAGGTTCCACAAACCTCAGTGTTAACCGTTACACCATAATCCCCATATGAGCACATAAGGAATATAACATAATATTCGATTTTTTCAAATTATTTAGTTTTATAGCCCGCTAACACAACTAGTACCAGTTGGTTTTTTAGTAACAACAATACTTGCCCCAGTTGAATCAATACAATATCCAGCTTCACCCATAGGTAGATAAACTAAATACGAGGTCATTCTGTTTTTCTTTGTAGCGTCATCAGTTGCCAATGAACAATAAGGAAATCCTTTACTAATAGCAGAAATTTGATCCAATGCATTTTTAACAGCTGGGTCTACAAAAACTGTATTTGGTGTTGTACATGAGCTAAACAATATTGCAGTATTTCCGTAACTATTATTTTTTGTAAAATATGCGGCTGTTGCGTTTTTAAATGTAATACTTGGATTTTTTAATGCATCTACAGGACTAATATCATTAGGCATTTGAGAATCAGGATTTGGAGTAACTTCACCTCGGGCAACTTGTTTTTCTATACCTTTGTTTAAAACATCTACCGCCATTTTTTGATTTTGGGTTTTATCAATTTTAGGAAAAACATATAACCAAACAAAAGCATTACCAATAACTACAATTATTGCTAAAAATATTGCAATACTTTTTAGAATACCAGAAGCTTTTGGTTTTGTGATTTGACCTTCACCTCCAAAGTTTTTAAGAACATCATTTGGATTTTTACGAACAACTAAAATACTATTTGTCGGTTGATTATTGTTTTGAGTTAATGGTTGAGATTGGTTTAGTGTTTGATTTTGAAATTGATTTATAGGTTGAGATACAGAGTCTGGTCGTACTGGATTTGTAGGATTTATTGGACTTACAGCAGGTTGCACTGTTGGTTGTACAGCTGGTTCTATTGGTTTTGTTTCATTTACAGTAGGATTAGTATAAACAGGATTTGGCTGAGGATCCTTTTTAAGTATTGGAACATAAGGTTCATCATTTTTAGTTAAACTAGCTTTATCAACTGAAGATTCTTTTTCCATATCATCAGAGACTGCAAAAGATGGAGCGATTTTTAATACGGCTGGCTGACTATTAGGTTCAGCAAAAGAAAAAGCTTGCTTGATATCAACTTCTTCCCAACCCGCAGCTAAAAGATTTGTGCGAATTTTATCGCGAGAAACTCCACGAGTAAGTTGGTCTTTAATATAATTTATTATTTGATCAGTTATCATTAATTAAATTATAGCACATATAAAACTTGATAAAAGTATTTTGGACTGTATAATACACAAATAACAAATGCCCAGGTGTTGAAACTGGTAGACAAGCTACCTTGAGGTGGTAGTGCTCGCAAGGGCGTGGGAGTTCAAGTCTCCCCTTGGGCACAAGACTGTTAAAAATATTTGTGACCAAAAATAAAAACCGGAATCAATTCCGGTTTTTATTATTTAAATTTATTTTTTAATCAAGACAATTTGCAGTATCCTGCATAAATTCAAGTGTTTCATCATCAACTTTACCACTTGGAGTTAAATCATTTGCTTTTTGATAAGCAATTAATGCGGCTTTGGTTTTAGGACCAAATGATCCATCAACTTTTAATTTAGGAGTATTTTCTAAAAGAATAGTTTGTAATGTTTTTACATCTTCACCTTTTGCTTTATATACAGGAACTTTGGTAAATAATTCACAAGTAGAAGGACCAACAGATGGGAGTTCTTCATTAGAATACTCATATGACCCAGAGCTACCTTTTTCCATCTCGCACCATTCATTGTCAGCATTTTGAGCAAGCTTACAATTTAAGTTACTTGGTTTAACTTGAGCAAAAACAAACCCACTACTCATAACAAGAGCCAAAGCTATTGTTGAAATAAAATATATTTTCTTCATATATATTAGTATACCATATAAATAACCCTACAAAAATTTGTAGGGTTATTTATTAACATTATTCTTCAGTTTCAGCTACAACTTCTTCATTTGCAGCAATTTTAGCCTTTTTAAGACGCTTGCGAACATCTTTAACAGCTTTGTCACGGATGTAGTAAAGTTTACTTTGACGTGTACGAGCATGTTTAACGACTTCAACAGAATCAATCAATGGTGAGTAAAGTGGAAAGATTCTTTCAACTCCAATAGTATTTGAAACTTTGCGTACAGTAAAACTAGCACCTTGAGAAGTACCATGTTTTCTTGCTAAGACTAATCCTTCAAATGCTTGTAATCGTGTTTTACCTTTTTCAACAATTTTTGTCCAAACACGAATAGTGTCCCCTGATGCAAAATCAAGTTTAGCTCGGGCCTCCAAATCAACCGGAGAAAGTGTAATATTACCTGTATTCATATTTGATTATAATAGCATAATTAAAATAAAAATCAAATCCGTAGAGATAATCTACGGATTTGAGAGATATTTACAATTTTTTACCAAATTCCTAGTGCATCTTCAAGCTGTTGTAGTCTATGGAAGTTCTTTACACCACTAGCATTTTTATCATCATCTGTTTGACCAATAATTCTAGGTCTATCAGTCAATAACCATTGAAGAGGGTTATTGATATCGGACTCGACTGTACCCTGGAAGAAATAAAATATTGCCCAAGGTTGATTATTACCATCACAATTACACCAGAAATTAGATGTTGCATTGATTCTATCTTTAATCATAAAGAATAATCTATTTCTTCTGTCCCAGTCATCATTAAGTCTTGAAGGTACCATATAATCTGCAAGATAGCTTGCTTTTTTGAAGTCTGAAGTAATCTCACCAGTTTCAATATCAACAAAATTACCATTTGATGTTTTATCTCTTTTTTCTTTTTCTGGGAAAAATGTTCCTTCAAGTAATTTCCTGCCGGCACCATTACCACCTTGTACATCGGCTAGTTTTTGTTTAGCTTCAGCTTTCTTTTTTAAGGCAAGAGCTTTTCTTTCTGGAATTTTTATATTCAATAGTTCTGTTTGAGCGGGATTAAGATTCTTCATACTTTTTAACAAAGATATTTGAGCATCATATAATTCAAGCTGATTTGTATAACCAGTTATTTGATTATTAAGTTCAGCAATTGCATTTTTACTAGCTGGCAGTGTTGATAAAAACTTTATAGATAAATAAGGGTTCCATCTTGGGTTATTATCCAAAGCGGGTGGTTCAAAAGAAGCTTTTTTACCAAGATCAATATCTTTTTGTGCAGTTTTAATTTGAGCAACACATTGATCAGTATAAGTATGCGCTTGGTTTACAAGTTCAATATATGACGCTCTTGTATCAATTTCATTTTGAATATCAGCCTGGGTTTTAAGACCAGCCGCAATATTGTAAAATCTAGCAACTAAATTTTTTAATTGCTCTGTTTCTTCTGCAGTATAAGGTAATTTAGGTGGAGTACAGTCAACAGTAGGAATAGAAACGATATTACAATTTGGATTATTAGCTGGACAACCAGTAGTTACAAAAGTTTTAGGATCATTAGGGTTAACATTTGTTCCGCCAGTACCATTTGAACCACCGTTACCGTTAGTTGACCCATTTGTTCCGCCAGTACCGCCACCATTACTTGATCCAGTATTACCTCCAGGATTTCCTCCATTACCATTTGAACCGCCTCCGTTAAAACCCCCAGCACTACTTCCAGAATTACCACCAGTACTACCATTACCATTAGTCCCACTGCCAACACCACCGGTTCCATTAGATCCACCACCATTATTATTTGGATTTGTCCCGATTGATTTTATAGATAATGAACCATTACCATTAGCATTACCTGTTCCCGTACCATTATTATTATTTCCTGAAGACCCATTGCCATTTGAACCGCCAGTGTTATTACCACCTGACCCATTACCATTAGAATTATTACCATTTGAACCGCCATTATTATCATTTCCATCTGTTCCTGTGCCATTAGTGTTGCCTCCTGTTTGCAAATCACCAGTATTATTTTTATTCCCTGATTTTGCTCCAGGGACAGTTGTCTCATCTACTGGTTTAGTATCACGATTCCCAAAGAAAGATAAGAATCCTTTATCTCCAACATTAGTTGTACTGGTTCCAGGTTTAGGTGATTTGAATAACAAATATGCTCCAATAACAAAAATTATTATGAGAATAATTGCAAATGCGGTTTTGATGTTAAATTTATTCATATAATTATTATTTAACGGTTATTGTAATTTGCTGTTTAACACCGGTACCTTTAATACCTGAACTAAGAATATAGGTTGTGGTTGTATAAGGACTAACAACTGCGCTATCTTTTGGATCATTGAAACAATCTGCATTCACACAAGCTGAATTTGTTGTAGTCGTTAAATATGGATGTGTCACATTTGTCATTTCCCATTGTAATTTTACAGATTCACCTTTTTTAATACTTATTTTATCTGCAGTAAAATATATAATTTCTGGGGTCTTGCTAGTTACTGTTTTTGGTAAAAATTCTTTACAAAGTACATAGTCCACTGGTCTAATGTCTATTGTACATGTAGCTTTTGATGTTGTTGTTTGTGGAACACCATTTACATACACACTAGTTGGAGCAGTTACGGTAAGGTCACAAGTATCCCCAGGAGAAACAACACCATCTAAAATAAATACTCCACCATCAAGACCATTATCAGTTCCACCACCGTAAACTTCTAAATCTTTAATCAAAGGATAATCTTTTCGGTACCAATCTTTAACATAAAGACTATAGTTAGGACAAGTCGCTTTAACAGAAATAACACTTTCTGTTACAGAAAAAGAAATTGCGGTTCTTTTTATACTTTTATCCCCTTTAGTTACATATGTATAGTTAGAACTTGGTCTAATATCAAGAACTTTTGGTGCGGGAATATTATAATTTATAGAATTTACAGTACCACCTGATGGAGCAAGCCCAGAAACTAACCCAAGATTATTAATACTATTAATCAAATTACTGCTACCAATTACTGGATCGTTAGATTTCTTTGGGGCTGGGCATTGAATCGGTGTTGGTTTACATTCTTTCGGTACATCGGTTAATGTGCCTTTTAATGAGCCCGCTGGGAGACCACGCTTTATTTCCAAATCTTTTTCCATCTGGAGAGCTCTATCAGTTGCTGCTTTTTTAATTTTATCAACTTCAGCTTTGATTGCTTTTAATTCAGTTAAATCTTTTTTAGATTCAATTATTTCATTTTGATATTCATCCAAAAGAACTCTTGTATTTTCAGCATAAGAATTAAGTGAATTAATAAATGGGCGAGCTTCTTTAGCAACAGCAATACTGTTATCATCACCAAATTTTTGATATGTCTCTTGTTTAAACAAATTATAATCTTGGATCATATTTGTTATTTGTTCATCAGTCCACATTCTAGCTTCATTTGCAATTGCCCAATCAGCAGCTTCTTCAAATTCTGCAGCGGCATTTGAAAATTGTTCATGCTCTTCATTGGCTTTTTTGGTTTTATTCCAAGCAACAGCTTTTAAAACAACCCCAACAACAGCAACTGCTGCAGCAACTATTGCTCCATAACCTGTTGAACAAACGGCTGTACAAATACCAGCAGCAATAGTTAGTACTCCATTGGCAATATTTGCATTATTTTGAAAATTATCTGCTTTTTTTTGAGCCACGATAAGCTCAGAAATCTTTTTTGCAAATGAAGAATAATAAGTTGAATAATCTGGATTATCTTTTTTCCTTACAAATGGAATTGGATTATCAATCAAAGTATTGTAAAGACCTTCAACACGGTTATCTGCAAGAAGTTCCCAGTCTGGGGTTGGCCCAGGAATACAGTAATCAAGTTCAGCCATTGCTGGCAATATTTGGAGCAATGGTCCATCTTTATAGGTTTTAGTCTTAGGGTTTACTGTTGTTTTTAAAGCGGCTTCAAGTTCAGCTATATATTGGGTTTGAGTAGTTATAATACCAGGGTTAATAACACAACCAACTTGTTGATCATCTAAATCAGTAGTTATATCAAAATCCCCTGAACTATAGCCGGTTGATTCGCGACGAATAATTAATTGTTTTGGTTCAATAGAACCTGATGTTCCAACTTTTTGGAATTGAGAATTATATTTTTCTAAAAATGATTGTTTGCGAGCTTGGGCTTCCCAGTCACCATATTTATCTTTTGATAAAGAAGACAAACCTTCTGTTTGTAAACGGTTAAATGCTGCAGTAAATACTGCACCTAAAGATTGGTTAAATTGGTCAGCTAGTTCAAGCTGTCTAACATCTGTTGTTGCAACAAATTTCATTCTCTCAGCAATAATTGAACCCGGGGTTACGACTTCGGTTTTTTTACAATTTGGGTCATTTGGTTTTGCAGTAACACCACGAGTACGGATTATAGTCTGAGCTGGAGTTATTTTACTACAAGTAACAGCTCCTGTTGTAAGATCATCAACATTAACATCTTCGGCTTTGATTTTTTGACCTTGGTAATCTGTATACTCGGTACATTTTGAAGGAATAACTTCTTCTTCTTCAATACATTTTGTTTGACTTAAAAATCCATTACCATTATCAAGCTGTTGTTTAACTTCTGTTTCTTTGGTTGCAATTTTTTTACTAAGATAATCATCAGTCATCAAAGCAGACCCGGCTTTATTGTTTTGTGGTTTTTGTGTAGCTTCAAGCCATGCACCCCAGCCACCTTGGGTAAAATCATTTCTCCAGTTGTCAACAGCCTGAGCTTTAGAAGCATTAGCATTATCACCCATTAAAACACTTGAAAGATAGCCCCCATTTACTTGGATCAAGAAATCTCCCAGTGTTGATTTTGAGGCTTGCTCAAAATTATCTTCTGATGCATATCTATTTAAAAGATTACGATAAGTTGTACCTAAGAATGGATAATCAGCATTTGCTCCTATTTGAGCTAAATTATCCAATGATTTGTCATACAAGTTACCTAATGTTTGTTTTAATGTTTGCTTCTTTAGGTTTTCAAAAAATTGATGAGGCTCTTTAATATAATAAGGGTCATCCCAGTTACCGGTTTCTATCCAGTTAACAGTACTTTGGGTTATACCAGCAAGTGCTTGCCGACTAAGCGCATAAGCAATACTGTCCATACATTCGTGTCTAATCTTTTCACCTTCAGCTGCTTCTTTTGTAGCGGTAGTATTTTCTTTAGTAATTGCAGCATCATTAGCAAGATTATCAATCTTAAGATTTAAACCTGGGTCAGTTACTTTTATTTCTTGATCATTAGAACCAAGAAGTAAAGGATTTGCATCAGTTTTACTAGTGTCACAAGAATTTATTTCATCTGTGGTATATAATGTTTTTTGTAAATCAGAAAGTCCATATGAATTGCTATTGGCAAATTTATCTTGATATCCCCCACATTGACCTGAACTACCTAATCCATAAACATTTGAGGCTTTGGGTTTAAGAGCTACAGATGTAGTTGGCGTATCTTGAAGTTGCTTCTTTTTCTTAAAAAGACCAATGATTTTTTTCTGGAAAGAAGGAACTTGATTAGCACAAGACTTTAGTGCTTTAGCAATATCAGGATTATTTATAAATTGTGAATTCCCCCATTGTGAAATACCTGAAAAATTTGAACCATCACCACTATAGAAACTAGAATTTTGACCTCCGCTTTGAGCAGAAGCCGTATTAAGAGATATTATTTTTACGGGTTCATTAGTGTTAGATTTAATACCAACTTTAGGCAAAAAAACAAATGGCTCTACAAACAAAGCTACAATAAGAATTGTAGAAATTATTGTTTTATATTTATAAACCCATTTTATTCTTTTCATAATTATATTATCGTATATGTATTACTCTTCTGCAAGAGAATTAAGTGAATCATCCATTATTCCAGTAGCATAACCGTAAATGTAAAAACCTTGAAGAGCAACAACAGGGTCTGAACCTAGTTTTTTAATCATTGTTAAACTATCACTAATATTATAAAGACTATTAACAAGAGCTAAATGATCACCAGCAAACTTTTCTGGAACTGGGATTTTCTTTAATTCATCAGCCATTAGTTTATAGTTATAGACAATTTCATCTAACCCAATAAATTTAGTTGGATCATCACTTTGTAGTCCATCTGCTACAATATCTAGTTCCATTCCAATATTAGGAGCAGCAGAACTTTTATTAACAACATCAATTATTTCAGTAAAATAAGCTTGATGGGTTATTGCAGTGTCGCGAATAACCTTTAAATCAGACTTTTTAACATAATCTTTAAGTTCTGTGGGGATTAATTCTGTTCCAATGCTTTTAGATATATCATCAATTGAATTTTTATTAAGAGCACCGGATTGTTGAAGCGATAAAACAATACTTAAAAATTCACGAGAGAATTTACCAGTATTAGTAGACATTTCGGGGGTTCTCTCGTCACTAGCTCCAGTTGCAATGCGTAATTTTTCTTTTTTATCTAAAATAGAAACTTTATTTGCTTCACCATTACCAAAAGGATCAAGCCCGTAAAGGCGCTCTTCCCAGTCAGGGAAACCATTGTTATTTGAATCTTTCTTTTGTAAATCACCAACAGTTAATGTATCAACTTGATCACGAAGTTCAACAGGTAAATTTTTAATTTGTTTATTAACCCAATGTTTGTTTATCAAAAACCTTATAAGTTTGATACCAAAAAATATTGCTAGAATTATTACAATAATAATTACTATTGCTAGTAATTTTTTTTGAAGTTCTTTACTTGGTAGATAATCTTTAAATGCCATAACTATATTCTACCTTGAAACACCAATTTTATCTACTACATAAACGGTCACTGGGGTTTTATCATCATTATTTTGATAACATTTTGTGGTATCAGTGTTCTTAAAAAATCCAAGAACGGTCTTACCTGAAGAAATTCCAGATTTTGATGTCCAAAATGGGTAACTATATGATTTACCTGAAGGCTTTTTAGCTTGAAAAATACTCCCACTGTAACAAATTACATTTGGAACAGATTCGGTTTTAAACCCAAAGCTTGTAGCAAAAGCAAAATTAGAAACAAAAAATAAAGTAAATATCACAAATACTACTTTTGATTTAAACATATTTAAATTATAACACTTCCTTGCTAATTCGTCAGTATCTCTAAGACACTATTTTTTTGAAATTTCTTGCCAAACACCAATTGATACATCTTCTGCTCGGACTTTATCGGTATAATTATGTTTTTTAAGTATTTGATCAACCTTATCCCAAACATTTTTAGGTAAAGACTTTATATTTGAAAGCATATATTTACGTTTGTGTGAAAAAGCACTGTGCAATAAATCAAAAAATTCTTTTTCTTGTTTAGGATTACCAAAATGTTTGATATTTTTTATAGCTAAAATAGCCGAATCAACATTAGGTGCTGGGGCAAATGCCCCCCGAGGCACAATACTGATTAGTTTAGGTTCCCCATAAATCTTAACCGCAACTGAAAGTATCGATTCCTTGCCTTGGTTATCTTTAATATGGTCTTTTTTAGCTTTGTTTATTAAAGGTTTAGCAATTATACGCTGTGCAACTTCCTTTTGAACCAATAAAACAATGGTTTGGGGTTGATTTGGGATAGTATGGAACCGCTCTATGATCTCGCCTGTTATATAGTATGGGATATTAGCTATTAATTTATAGTCCTTTTTATTCAATAATTTTTCTAAACTAGGTAGCATTTTATCTTTACCTACAAAATCCAATACATCCCCATGGACCAATACAAACTGGCCAGTTTTAATTTCTTTCTCAAATTTAATAGAAAGTGGTATTACCAGCCGGTCATCTTTCTCAATTGCTATAACCTTGGCCCCACTGGCTAATAATTTCTCGGTCAAAACACCCATTCCAGGGCCAATTTCAAGAACAGTATCATTTTTAGATAATTCCCCAGCCAAGGTAATTTCCCTTACAGCCTTATCCGACTTTAAAAAATTCTGCCCTAAACTCTTCTTTGCATACATAAAACTATTATACACTAAATAAAAACCACAGATAACTGTGGTTTTTATTTATAATCAAGAATCTATAACTCTTTAATTTATCCTTTTTTTTCTAAAGTATTAATTCTATCCAAAATAAGTGCCATGTTTAAACTAAGTTTTTGAAACTTTTCAAATTCACCATCTGGGCCAAATAAAGCATTTGGGTATCTTAACGTAGCGAAATCTATATTACCTTGCACAAGGGTACCCTTATTATCTAGTTCTTTCATTTTAGATAAATATCGACTCATAGTATCAGCTAACATTTGAACATCTCTTAAACAAGTAGTTATTTTTTCTGTTTCGTACTTGTCTAAATTCTCTATTTCTAAATTATTAGGTTCAATAGATTCTCTTAATTTTATTTTATCTAAGTTTAGAGTACCATCATAAGGAAATTTATGTTTATATTGTTCCCCTTTATCTTCTGGCGCTGGACCAGGTTTAAAAATTTTATTTTCCATAATACTAATTATTATACCATGGATTAATCCAAATAGATAACTCGCTCATTGCCGGAATTCCATGACTGGACTATTTCTTTAAGCTCTTCGGGGATGTCGTACAGGAATTCGCTTGGGGCTTCGACACGCTTTTGACCAAATATGGTGCGTAGTTGTGCATATGAAAGATAAAGCTTTTTCTTAGCTCGGGTTACGGCTACATACATTAAACGGCGCTCTTCTTCTCTTGTCTTAGCGTCGCTACCAGACATGCCAACATGCGGGAATAAATCTTGCTCTAGCCCAGCAATAAATACTGTATCCCATTCAAGACCCTTGGCGCTATGAACTGTCATTAATCTTACCCCACTATGTTTATCTACATTTACAACATCGCTTTCATACAGGGCAGCGTGTTCTAAAAACAGCATCATGCCATCCGCACCATATTGGTCATAGTTTACAGCAAGTGACACCATTTCTTTAATGTTTTCTAAACGTTCTAATCCAACTTGGCCTTCGTCTTTTAATGCATTTTCTATTCCACTTTCTTTAATTGTATAAATTAATGCTTCACTTGCGGATTTGCCATCAATAGCTAAACGGATTTTTTCTAAACTATTATAAAAATTATTAACCGAGATTAATGCTTTACCAGATAATTCGGACCGCTCGTCAGTTATCATTTTAGAAAATGTGACTTTACCAATCCCCCGAGAAACTGCATTCACTGCCCTGGTTAAATCCGGAAGTGATTGATTATTCATTGCACACCTTATAAATGCCAAAACATCTTTAACTTCTTTACGGTCAAAGAACCGAGTACCCACCATAATATATGGTATCCCCGCACCGACAAATGCTTCTTCAAAAATTCGTGATTGGAAATTAGCTCGGTAAAGTATTGCAATTTCATTTATATCAACACCGTCTCTTATTACATCTCTTGTTTTTTCAACTATAATTCGGGCTTCATCTTTTTCATCTACACATTCCAGCAGTGTAATTATTTCACCGCCAGATTTTTTTGTATATAAATTTTTTGGAACGCGATCCTTGTTTTTAATTACAACTTGGTTGGCAGCTTCTAGTATATTACTACTTGATCTGTAATTTTCTTCTAGTAGTACCGTGTGGCAAGGTTGGAATTTTTTCTCAAACTTTAAAATATGTTCAATCTTTGCTCCACGCCAAGAATAAATAGTCTGGTCGGCATCACCCACAACACAAATATTTTTATGATCTCCGGTTAAAAGCTCGGTCATTTCAACTTGTAAATCATTCACATCTTGATATTCATCAACATGGATATATTTAAATTGAGTATTATAAAAATTCTTAACTTCTGGAAATTTCTTTAAAATCTCCACTGGCAGTGATAGTAAATCATCAAAGTCCACACTGCCACCCTTTTTTTTACCTTCATTATAAAGTCGCCAAACTTGTTTAATAAAATTACCACGGGAACCATGAGAATTAACATTGTAAGATTCTTCGTTTGTTCCATCTTGACGTTCACGCGAAATTATAGAACGAAAAATTTTTGGATCATGCTCTTTGGGTGATAGACCTAGTTGTAAACAAGCATCTTTAATAATTACTAGTGCATCATCTTCATCAAGTATTGCAAATCCCCTGGGTAGTCCAACCAAATGTCCATATTGCCGAAGAATACTAACCCCCAATGCATGAAAAGTCATCAGCACAGGGGAAGTTTTTAAATGCATACCACCTAAAAGTTGATGCACACGCTCGCGCATTTCTTTGGCTGCTTTGTTAGTAAAAGTTACCGCTAAAATATTTTCCGGGTTAGTACCGGACTCTATTATATGAGCAATTCTAGCAGTTATAGTTTTAGTTTTACCAGCACCGGCACCAGCTACAATTAAAAGCGGTCCATTTATAAATGTTGCGGCTTCTTTTTGCGCAGGTGAAAGTGTTTCTAAAAAATGCATAATCTATTCTAGCATAAAAGTACGCACCCCACCCTAACCCTCCCCGTAACCAGGGAGGGAAATAAAAACGAAACCAGAATAATTTTTGCGAGCCGTCCGAGGATCCACAGGCTGCGGACCGAGGAAAAAATATTCTGGTTTCGTTTACATAACAAAAAATCCCCTTTCGGGGAATTTTTATTGTTCTTGTGCGGCTAGAGCTTGGAGACGCATTACTTCTTCTTTTAACATATCATAAAATGAAGGAACTTGGCTCTCTAAATAATTAAATACTTTGGCTGGGTCAGTACTGTCCCCAATAGTATTTTCAAATTCAGTTACTTCGGCGTCGCTCATTTTTTCTAGTGCTCTAATAACAGTTCTTTGAACTGCAATATCAGCTAGCTCATTTATCATTTTATTACGCTCTTCATCTTGCAAGTCGCTGAAAATAAATGATGAACTAATAAGATCTTTTAGTGTTTGCATATATATAATTGTACTATTTTAAATAATAAACCGCAATAAAATTATCTTGTCCGAGCAGAACGAATTTCTGTTTCAGCTACGCGTCTAGCAAAAGCTTCAACTGTTTCTTTGTCATAAGGTTTTAAACCAGTTCTTTTTGCTTCTTCTGTTAAGAGTTCCCAAAAATCATCTTCTTTACCTACATATTCATCTCCTGGACTTGGGTTTTTACTTAAAAACTTTTCTGCATTATCGTCTTTTAAATTTTTCCATGCTCTTGTATCAATTCCATCTTTTCTAGCTCTACCAAATGAATCATTAACCCAGCTTTTAAATTTATCATCACTTGCTGATTTTATAGCTTGTTCTTTTAGCATTTGTTCTTTAATTTCATCTGCTGTTGGACCATTTGGGGCACCATTTGTGTTACCATTTGGGTTATTAGACCGCGCAGTAGCTGTTGCTTTATCTTTTAACCATTGCTGATAAGGCTGGTCAACCATTTTATAGTGGTCTAATTTTTGGTAAGCGTAATAATCACGCAGTGTAATTGGGTGTGAATGTTCATCAACACCAAAAACTAAATCTCTTTCTAATACTGCACCACTATTTGCCCCATAACTTTCTAACCAGTATTTTTTACCGTCAACAATAAATGCTGTTGCTACACCACGATCAATTTTATCTAAATCTGGAACTTGCATTGGTGTCATTCCATCAGCTTGGACATGAACTTCGTGCCCACTATTAACAAGACTATTATATATAGCCCGAGGTGAGCTCATATCAATTGCATGATTATAGAAATAATCTCCATGAACTGCATCATATTGGGCTTTATAAGCATTTTCCAGTGCATTTTTAGCATCAACCAATGGATCACCAGTCATAGGCAAAGTATGATCAACAGATGGTGGAATTATTTTTTCTGGTGGAGGTATAATTTTAGTTGGATCACCTACAGGAGTTTGAACTTCTGGACTAGTAGCTGGGCCTTGATCAGTATTATTATAACCAGCTCTAAAATTATCATGATGCCCACCAGGGTTATATTCTGATCCTGATCCAGGTTTTGGAACACCATGTGTATCTGCAAGATCTTCATTTCCTGGAACCATTATGTTACCAGGATCAAGTTTATGTAATTCATAAACTGAAAATCCGCCAACTATTGCCCGTGCCCACATTTCACCTTTTCTTACCCTTGCTTCTCTTTGTTGCATTTTATGAATTGAGCCTTCGTGGTTAGTTTTAAATTTGTTCATTATATCTTGATTCATTTTAGGAGATTGCCCAGCTAAAATTTGCTCTCTAAACATTGCCCATTCTTGATCAGTATTTTTTTCAAATTCTGCATCACGCATTTTTGCAAATTTAACAAATTCTCCTTTGGCATTTTTTTCACCACCAAAACCAGCGGCAACACCGGCTGCAGCGCTCTCACCTAATGTTCCACCAATACCGGCTCTTAGCATTCTACTACCTATCAATGCGCCGCCAGCAACTGCACTAAATGGCAGTAACGCTCCTCCTAAAACTAATGCATTAGTTAAACGCTTTACTACATTTCGAACACGCTCATTTTTAATTGAATTCCAATATTTATTTTTATACCAAACAGAAAATCTTTCAAATGCAGGTTTTTTAACACTACCTTCTAAAATATGTTTTAAATCATCTAATTTTTCATATTCACGATTTATAAATTCACGTTTAACACTGCGAAATAGATTTTCCATACCGCGTGCCATTTGGTCAGGATTTTCTTTCCAAGCTTTTCTTACTGCATGCTCTTCACTAACAACATTTTGCATTAATCTTTGACGAATAGCATCATAACCACCTTGGGCTTTATACATTGCGGCTTTAAAGGCTTTAGTATCTTTACCTTCTTTTATACCACTCCATTTAAAACCAAACATGTTTCCAATTCCTGCCAAAACTTTTGAACCAAAGAATTTTGATTGAAAGCTGCGTTGATAGTCTTGAGAACTTTTAGCTAATTCTGCTCGAGCTACTTCAAGATTTGAAAAGTCTTTACCACTTGGACCTGCTTTTTCTAAGTTTTCATGGAATTTAGCAATATTCCCCTTAAAAGCTTCAAGAGCTTTTATTTGGTCATAATTCATTTTATCAGGACTCATTTTAGAAAGCTTTTGATATTCTTTGTTTGCAAAAATTTCTCTTAAACCTTCAGAATTTTTCCGATAAGAATTCATTTTACGCTCATGGGAACCATTAACGCCTTCTCTTTTAGCAGAACTAGCGTTACGCAATGCTTGGATTTCGGCTTCAGCACCGGCAGTATCAGCGCCGTATCTGTCCTTGATTTCTTTTATCTTTGCATCAATGATTTTTTGATAACGCTCCATTGCTGCAGCGCGCTTTTGCTCGGGATTCATTGCCCCAAATGCATCACGCTTTTTCTTGGCTTCTAATTCATCAGCTTCTTTTTTAGCTTTGGCGTCTGCTTCATTTTTAGCTTGAATTTTTTTCTGCTCTTTTTCTCCTATTTCTTTTAATTTTAAATTAATCTTTTCAACTTCCCCTGGTTCGGCTAAAAATAGTTTTTGGTCATCTGTAAAACTACCACCTTCTTCTCCACTTTCATTTAAAATTTTAGCAATTTCTTCTCTTTTTCTATCAAGCTCATCTTCCTCTTGTTTTTCTTTTGCTATAGTTGCACGGGATTCTGTACGATGTTTTTTCTCTATAGCTAATTCAGCTGGAGTCAAAGTTGTATCATACGCAAGCAATCTACGAGTTAGCAAAACTGCAGCAGCTTTTTCAGCGTCTTCATCAACTACCGCTGGTGCTGGCTCAATCCCAAGATACTCATTAATTTTATCAATATTTGAATCCCCAGTTGCATCATCAAAAAATTCTTGAGATTTTGCATCCCCAGCAATAAATAATTTTTGATCATCATCCAAATCAGCAACTTTTTTTGTTAACAAGACTTCGGCAATTGTTTTACGAGTAGCGTCATTAGTTTTTTTATCACGCTTTTCTTTAACAATTATTGCCATTGATTCGTCGTGATATTTTTCCTCTAACTCTATTTCTGCTTTATCTGTTGGTTTTTTCAAAGAAACAAGCATATTACGTGTTAGCTCAAGAGCTTTGGCTTTTTCCTCTTCAATTAGCTCAAGTTCTTTGGCTTTTTTCTCTGCAACATTTGAATTTAATTGAGAAGTGTAAATATTTATATATTTTGCCTTTAATTTTTTTTCTTCTGGGTTTAAAGATAATCCAGCGTTTTCTCTATCTAAGATTTCTTTTAGTTTTTCAATTTTACCAGACTTTCTAACTTCAAGAGCTTCTTCGTATTTTTTACGCAAAGAAGTATTATTATTTACATATGTTTTTTCTTCAGCGGTTAATCTTTCATCAGGTTTAGCTGCTTTATTAATCAAACTTTCATTATATTCTCCAATCTTTTCATTAAGCTTATCAGTGTAGCGTTTGCCAAAGATTTTTTTAAGTTCGATCATTGTTGCGTTTTCTACATTAGACAAAACAAAATCCTTAACCATTTCATTAGTTAAATCAGTATTTCTACCTTTTTTAACACCCCAAAGTCTATCAAGTTCTTCTTTTACTTTTGTATCAATTTCTGCCTGATGTTTTGAATAAAAATCTGGACCATCTTCAATTCCATCAAGTTTAGAATCTTTATCTTTAACTTTTTCTTTGATTATTTCTTCTTTCTTTTTTTCTATATTCTCTATTTTTTTAGAATCCTCTCTTTCTTTTGCTTTAACATCTAGTTCTTCTACAGCCTCAACTGTTCCACCAATGTCTTTAATATCTTTCTTAATAGCTAAAATTTGATTATCTAAAATCTTTATGTCTTTTGGTATTTGTTTTATATCCAAAGACATTTGATCTATCTCAGCTTTAAGATTTACTGCTTTATCACTATCCTTATCTTTAATTTTATTTCGCTCCAATGTTTTCTTTAGTCTCACATCTGGTAGCTTTCGTTTTAAATCAAACAAATCATTTTGCATTTTAATAAGACGCTCCATTTCTTTAATAAGAGGTTGTAGTAGTGCTGTTGGAGTTTTTTCTGGTTTCATAATTATTTTAGATTTAAATTATAACGATTAAGCATTGTCTCAATTTTATCTATGTGGTCTTTCCTTTTGTCAGTATTTATTAAAGTTTCAATTTTTTTCTTTAGGTCTTCCATTACTTTTTCTTTACTATGACCATCAATTCTCAATGCTTTAGCTATTATAGCGCGGATAACATCGGTATCCAAAGATTTTACTGCTGGATCTCGAATTACAACCATTGAATCTCTAACAGGAATAATTGTCTCTTCAGTATAAGCATCACCTAATGTTTCTTTAAATAAGGTTCTTAAATTATCAACAAATTCGGTTGCATCTTTTTTTGTAGAAACGAATACTTCATTTTTTCGTTTACCACTTAGATTTAATATTATGTAGGTATCATACCCATTACCGTATGCAGCAACTGCGCCTAATGGATTATTATATTTATTTTGAATATCTTTCTCATCAATAATCACTTTACCGAGAACGGACGAATCTGTTTTTAAACCATTTGAATACATTACTGTCTCATTATCTTTGATGACTTTATTAGCAATCCTAATAGCATTCTTTTGGAGTTCAACAAGATCCCGTAATTTAATTATATTACTATCGTAAAGCGCCAAAGGATGATCCTCGAAAAATTCAGGTGGGAAAGGTTTACCATCCACGCGTAATGGTCTAAGATCTTTTAAGGATATTTTTTTTATACCAGTTTTTTTATTATTCTCCTGACCTTTATTTCCAATTGCAATTATGTAATCTTGTTCTTCTTGTGTAAAATTTTCAAAATGAATATCAGGATAATTTTTAAAGATATCTAATATTATTTCTCTATTACTAGAATTAAAATACTTCTGACCAGCGTACAAAGTATTGTTATAGTTATCCCAATTTTCTGGATTGACTTCGTAATCTAAATTATCAACCTTGGTGACAAAGTTAATATAATTTTCAAACCAAACAAAATCTGAAGTACCAGTGTTTTCTTTAAAATTTTCTATAAATTTAGGGTTTTCTTTTACAACATTAAAAAGTTCGTTAGTAGTAGATGTTATTTTTTTATTTTTTTCACCATGATGATTAATTCGAATAACGTCTTTAGCAATTATATCAACACCAAAACTATTCCCAACATCTAGTATAACCGTTCCTGGTTCCAAATATAATCTACTTATCTTTCTTTCATGTTTGATATTATCCTTGGAGTCTTTTTCAAACTTTCCATTTTTATCAATTATAGCTACGGATTCAACACTATTATAGTATGGTTTACCATCTTCATCATATTGAATTTTTTCTTTAGGATCAACCCAAGTAACATTAAAACCTTCAGCAAGTTTTACCCCGCCCATTTCTATGATTTGCATTGCAGACCAAACATCTAAATCAATTTGAGAGTCTAATGAATCTTCTTTTTTATTATCTTGATTTATATAATCATTTCGATCTCCGTGAATGACAACCTGCTTTATACCTTTTTCAAAAAAATATTCATTAATTAGTTCTTTTTTTAAAATTTCATTAAAAATATTAAAATCTTTCTCTACCTGATCGATTTTAATCTGTAAATCATCAATATCTTTTTGATATGCATCTTTGTTTAAATTTTTTTGATCTTTAACTCTTTGATTATATTCAGCAAGTGTTTCTTTCTCTTTTCTGGGTAATATTTTGGAATCATTTTCGATTTTTTTTGTTAAAAGAATAACCTTTCCTTGTTCATAGTATTTTAGTAAAGAATCAATAACCTCTAAACCTTGGGCGCCGATATCTTTCATTGAAAGCTCTCGGTCTTTCGGATCAGTGACTATTTGGTCTTTTAAATAAATCAAAAAGTCCTTCATTTCAAAAGTTTTGTTGAGATATTCTATTTCTAGATCCTCGTTTATAGGCAGGCTCTCATTCAAAGAACCTTCAGATGAACCCTTTTCAAGATCAGTCGAAAAAATAGGAGGAGCTAATTTTTTAGGTCTTGGGTCGCCTTTACCATCTATATTCATAGTCTGCTTATTATACTAATTTATTATACTTCTGTCAAAAAGTATTACCTAATAAGGCTATTATTCGAGCCAAAACTTGTAATCCACATACACATATAGTATACGCTTGACGAAGACGTTTGAAAAGGGCACCATTATATATATAAGGGTAACCGTCCCCAAAATTGACCGATATTCCGTTCCCTTATAACTATGGAATTAAAACAAAAACAACGAGATGCTTTGGTAGTTTGGCTACAAAGATCTCTAAATAAAGGCTTTTACACTATTTCTACAATGTCATTTGTAGCAGTTTTGTTGCTATCTTTTTCTATCCCGCAAACCACAAATGCGGGTATTTTTTCAAAGATTTTTAGTAATGATGCCAAAGCCGACACTATAACTAGCGACAGTAATAGCCAAACAGCTCCAGTACTGGAAGCTCAAATAAACCCAAATGGTATAAATGACAAGACTCAGGAACAAATCCCAATGGGTGAAGACAATGTTTTAATTGGTGAAGTTGGATCACTAGGAACAGCTCTTGATGTGGAAGACTATCCAGCAGAAGATGAAATTGATGTATATATAACCAAAAAAGACGATACTTTAGCTAAAATCGCTAAAATGTACAATGTTTCTGTAAACACTATTGTATGGGCAAATGATGGACTAGATCCCAAAAAAGCCTTAAAAGAAGGAACATCTCTCCTAATTATGCCTATTAGTGGAGTTAGCCATACTATTAAAAAAGGTGATACTTTGGCTAAAATCGCTAAAAAATACGGAGCTGATGCTAATGAAATAGCACGGTTTAATGGTGTAACTGACGAAACTTTGATAGTTGGAGACACTATAATAGTACCAAATGGTGAAATAGCTACAGTTACAAAGAAAACACCAAGTAAAGTAACAAGTACTATTAAGAATGGATTAAAAATTGTTACTGGTAACGGTAAAGGAACATCACCATTACTATCTGGATACGGTGGATCATCTGCTGGATCATACTACCGTGCTCCTGTTCATTGTGTTACTACTCAAGCTTTACATGGTAAAAATGGTTGGGATAAAGGTTGTCCTATTGGAACACCAGTTGCAGCTGCTGCTGATGGTACAGTAATTGCCGCTAAAATGGGTTACAACGGAGGCTATGGTAACATGATAATTCTTTCTCACCCTAATGGAACCCAGACTGTTTATGGTCACCTTTCAAAACTAAATGTTAGTACTGGTCAAAATGTTAATGATGGAGACATCATTGGATTGAGTGGTAATTCTGGCAAATCAACTGGCCCACACCTTCACTTTGAAATCCGCGGAGCTCGAAACTGTTTCGTAGATAATAGTTGTAGATAGATATAATTAAATCACTCAAACACAATTACTATATAATAAGCCCCGCCTACAGCGGGGCTTATTATATAGTAACCATTCATATATTTTACTATTGACAAATAGTATATTTATAGTTAAAATAGAGATAAATTAAAGTAAATTAACAACAAAAAAATTATGGTACAGAAACAGAAAGAACAACTGGAAGAATGGCGGAAAAACCAAAGTTTAAACTACTTTGAGATTTCCAGTTTGATTTTAATTTCTTATGACGCAATAAGAAAGCACATTAGGAAAGATTTCGGAGGAAACCCTGAAATAAACTACAGACTCTTTAAGTTAACAAATCTACCCGCTTTTAAAATGAGCGAAACAGATGTTAATCTTTACAAGAAGACTCACTCAATCAAAGGCTCAATAAAACAATTAGAGCATTTGGTTTCAGAAAAATTCATTAATGACTGGCTTACAGACAAAATGTTGCCAAAGCCAGAATTACGACTTATGGAAAATGACAATTTAAAGGATAGGAATCTTTTATACCCAATTCTAAAAGAAAAAGTATTGGGCCTTAAAAACACAGAACCTTTACAGAAATCATCTACAAGTAATGAAATCTTTGATTTTAAAAGCTTTACAAATTTTCTTGAGGATAAGATCAACTCTGACGAAGATAGGTTTCTAAAATTTATTGAACAGAATAAAAAAGATCTTCAAAAAGTATTTGGACTACTAAACATTATCCTGGATGACGACCCAATTAGCGCAATTAAACAAATTAAACAAATTAAAAACAACCTATTTTAAACAACAAAAAAAATAATGAACGGACAAAGAGTAAGTGGTCATAGCGTGAATTTTCGCGCAGCCATAAAACAATTAATCGAGTTGCCTTTAAAAGGTAGCCTGGCTGTAGAAGCGGCCTTAACCGAAACGATCAATAATGCTTTCGACGCAAGGGCATCTGAAGTACGAATTATGTTTAGTTCATATAAAGGAGAACAAGCATTGATCATTATGGATAATGGTAGTGGTTTCAACCGTAATGGTGCAAATTCTATTTTGTCGTATGCTTATTCAGCACAAGACAGAAAAGATACCAAAACAGTTGGAGCAAACGGAACCGGAGCAAAAGCAATCCTGGGGTTAGGAGAATTAGAAAAAACAAAAGTTACTATTTTTTCTTTTTCAAATGAATTCACAAATGGATTAGAGCTTTCATTTGACTTCGAATACCTTGTTGCTTTGGCAGAAAAGAAGGTTAAAGAAGGAAATATGATAGAAAAGTCTAGTTGGAAAAAATTTTTTCAAGGATGGGAAAGAGAAACTGGTTCAACTATTATCCTAACAGGGTTTGACGGAAGAAAACTTAATCCGAAAACTCTAATGTCAGCATTGTCTTCCTGCTTAACACCACGAACCTGTAAAATGGTTTCGTTTTTAAGCAATGAAAAACTAACCCCAATTACGTTGAATAAAATTGAGGGTAGTAATTTTTCATTTCAAGATGATAGTGGTAAATTAATAGGAAATGTGTCACTAGATTTATATTGTGGCGGAGGTAACGATGGTCCTAAAATATGTGGAAATCTAAATTACCTCTTCGACTTCAATTCATTTTTTAAGACCTTATCTGTATCACAAAAGGAATCTGTAGGTAGAATTTGGCAATCAGTAGGTGGATACATCTACATTGACAACATCAATGTCTACCGTATCCATGATGGGTCACTAAGCAAAGAATTTTATAGTTCAGGAGCTTGCGATGAACTTGTTATGATTCTTAATTTAGTTGGAGAAGAGTTAAAAGAAATGGATAAAAAAATTGCCGATGAAAAAGATATTCAAAAGCAAAAAGACTTCCTTAAAAGAATCGTAGCAGCCAGTCATAAAATTAATCCAGTACAGCCACACCATTCGGGGTTAGGTAGAACAAAAGCAACTGGACCCCAAAAAGAAGAAGAGGTTTATATAGTTCCTAAAAACATCACTCTTGAAAAAGGTGAAGAAAAAGAAATAACCCTGGTTAATAAAGGGACTAAACTTATTAGATTCAAAGGGGCTAAATGGCTAACGAATAGATTAGTGGATATTACCGGTGAAGGTCAAATGGTCACAATTAAAGGAAAAGAAATTGGGAAAGGTGACCTTATAGTCAGTAATGGGGATTTCTCACATACAATTAAATTGAAAGTTGAGGAACCTTCAAATACTCCTTATATTGCGGGACCTAAATATATCAACCCTGGATCATCAATAACTTACGAAGTTCGTAAGGTACAAGATAATGTTGAGTGGTATGTTGACTCATCTGATGAAATTACATTAATCAAAAATACTGGGAAAAGTGTAAATATAGTTGTAAATGCAAATACAGAGTTAACCGATTTCATGCTTCGATGTATGGATTCGAAAAACAAAATAATTGCATCTAGACGTATCATTATTTCAAATCAACGGAAAAATGAATCTCCCATGGTATCTATCGGTAACAAATATTACTTATTGGAATTCGGAACCCATTATCCCTCTTGCCTTGCGCAGGTTGAAAATGACGGCGAAGATTATCCAATAGTGGTCATTAACCCACTACACCCATTAATCCGTGGCACCAGTTGGTTTTCTGAGACAAAGGAAATCATTAGTGCAATTTGTTCTGTTGCAATCAACGAACAGGTTGAAAATGATGGATTAAAAACCCAAAAGGCAAATAATCTTCTTTGGAAAAGTATAACTGACTACAGGGAACTTATTTTCTCACAAGAAAAGGAAACTAAAAATTAAAAAATAGATTCCGAAATCCAAAACGGTTTGTAAATATATACAAACCGTTTTTTTATTTTCCAAATCTTGGTCTGTATTGCAAGGCTTCAAGGATATGCGGAGCTTCGATGGTTTCACTATCAGCTAAATCAGCAATAGTTCTAGCAAGACGAATTATACGGTGATATGCGCGTGGAGAAAGTTCTAATTTTTTAGCACTAGTGTTTAATAATTCTCTTACATGTGGCGCTAGTGGTGCCAATACATCTAAATCCTTAACTGATAATTCTGAATTATTATTATAAGGCGCTCCAACATGATTAAATCTATTTTTTGCTTTTTGCCGAGCCTTGATTATTTTTTCTCTTAAAATTGGATTCTCTAATTCTTTTTTATCAGTATTACTTAATTTTTCATAATCAACACTTTCCACTGGTACCCACATATCTATCCGGTCTACTATTGGGCCAGAAAGTTTTTTATTATACCGTGCTAAATCTTGTGGACTACAAACACATTGTTTAACTCGTGTACCATAGTAACCGCATGGACAAGGATTCATCGCTGCAATTAAAATAAAATCCGATGGAAAAGTAGCCGAGCCTTTAGCCCGAGTAACTGTGACGATTCTATCTTCCAATGGTTGGCGCAAAGATTCAATAACTTTTTTATCAAATTCTGGGAATTCATCTAAAAACAAAACTCCGCGATGGGCCAAAGTTACTTCACCTGGTTTTACATTTGCACCACCACCAATGATAGAAACATAACTAGCCGTATGATGCGGAGACCGAAATGGTGGCCGAGTAATCAAACGGATATTATTAGAAATAACCGATGAATGAATCCCCGTGACTTCTAAAACTGTCTCTCGAGGTAAATCTGGCAGTAGTGCAGTAAAAGCCCTAGCAAGCATTGTCTTACCGGTCCCTGGTGGACCATACATTGCAATATTGTGTCCGCCAGCCGCTGCAATTAGCATTCCACGTTTTGCAGATTCTTGTCCTCGAACCAAAGAAAAATCATTTTCATTTTTAGGTTTTTCATATTCAATTACAGTCTCAGGTACTACTGATAATTTAGGATGAGAACCATTGCCCGATTTGGCCATTGTTTTATCTAAATGTCTGGTTAACTCGGTTAAATTATTGTATCCATAAATAATAATTCCAGGCACAAGTCCGGCTTCGGAAACATTGTCCATTGGTACATAAATTTCGGTAATGCCATTGTTAACGCAAGATTCAATAATTGGTAGTATCCCAGGTACAGGTTTCACGGTTCCATCTAATGCTAATTCACCAACATAAACCCGCAGTGTTTCATCAACAACAAGTTCTCCTGAAGCTAATAAATAAGCCAAAGCAATGGCCACATCAAAATATGCACCTTCTTTTTTAATATTTGCTGGTGAGAGTGAAACAACGGTTTTTTGGTTCTGATGTTTTGGGGAAGAAAATCCCGAATTTTTAAGTGCGCTACCAACACGGTCTTTGGCTTCATCTACGGCTTTGTCACCCAATCCAACAATTGAAAAACTATTAAGCCCTCGTGAGATATCAGCTTCTACAGCAATAATCTGCCCAGCGAGCAAGCTCGTTTGGGCAGATAATACTTTGGCAAAACTCATAATATTTTAATTTAGCTATTCATGTGATCTATACAAGTTTTTGCTGATGGATTAGCCATAAGACGGTCTTCTTGTATTGATGCATTACAAACTTCGCATTGTCCGTATGTACCGTTCTCAATTTTCTTTAATGCATTTTCAACATCTTCTAATTGAGAACTAAGAGTAGTGGATAATGATGAATCTTCTTCAAATTCTTCATCACGGGTTGCAATGTCTGATTCGTCAGCTTCGATTTCATTATTCTCTGGCATTACAGTATAGTCTCCGGTAACAGGGTCTTTAATCCCCATAGCTCCTAGTTCGGATAATAGTTCATCCTTTTCTGTCTCTAAAAGAGTTTTGTAAATTTGTATATTTATCATATAAGTAAATTATATCATAAACTAAATAATTCTAGTAACCTGTAATTATTCGCTGTTTTATAGCATTAAATACATCCTTGTTTGGGACAATGACTAATATGTCATCAGTTGCAAAACCATAAACTAAAATTGTTTTTTTATCTTTGTCTTTAAGTTCGCGCAGTGGGTTTCGAACGCTTACAAAATCTTCAAAATGTCTTGTTTCGTTTTCTATATTGTTTGGTAACTGCAGAGCTATTCCAAAATCATTATACAAAGTTCTTTCTTGTTCTAACATTAAAGATTCAGCAGTGTCACGATTTTTAACATTTAAAATAAAATACGGATAACTAATTTTATCGACAGTATAAATTCCATAAGAATATTCACCACTTGTTATGGTTTCGAATTTTTTTATAAACCTTTCATTAACCAATGGACTAATTGATTTGAAATCTAAATTTGTTCCAGAACTTTGTAAAACAAATTCTGAAATTACTGAATCTGATTTAAAAACTTTTTTACGAAAATCATCAAGCTCTGTGGACTTTGGAATTTCTAAAATATACTTAACATCTGAATTAATTATTTTTTTGTTTTCTACAACTTGTTTTGGATTTGAATTTGTAGAATTATTTTTAAAAAATTTTGGTAACACAAAAATTAAAATTGCTGTCACTATTACAAAAATAGACATTGCTCGGAAAAAACTTGTTTGTTTTTTTTGAATAGTAGTTGTTTGGATTTCAGCTAACATTATTGCTTCTTCTTCAGGAACAGCATCATTATCGACAATCTCTCCTGAAATTTCTCGAGTATCTTTTTTAAAAGAATGAATTATCGCCGAAATAACCTCAACCACTTCTTGAGGTTTTGTTTCGGGTACAGCTTCTTTAGGAGCTTCTTCTGGCATGTAACTATTATACTATAAAAAACTCACGTACGATATTCAAACAAAATAAAAAACCGGGAAGTTTCGACGAGCCGTCCGAGGATCCACAGGCTGCGGACCGAGGAGAAATTTTTGTTGTGTGGCTTTTTTAAAATTAAACTTTTGGAGCAACTACTGGTTTTGGAAACATATCAGGATTAAGTGCCTTGATTGATACACCAATTTTTCCTTCTTCTACTTTTATAACTTGTACTGGGAATTTCATTCCAACTTTTAACAAGCTGTCTACCTTTTCAACTCTAAATGGTGCAATTTCAGAAATGTGAACTAACGCTTCGGCATTGTCTGATATTTTTACAAATGCTCCAAAATCAGCAATCCTTGTTACTTCAACTTCGGAGATAATATCACCAACTTTGTAAACATGTGTTAAATCTTCAATCATTTTTTTAGCGCGCGCTGGTCCATCACCATGCCCCGAAATAATTATTGTTCCATCATCTTCAATACTGATATCTGCCCCAGTTGCATCACGGATAGAATTAACCATCTTACCCCCTGGACCAATAACCATACCAATTTGATCCACTGCAACTTTTGTAATTTCAATTCGTGGAGCCGATGGTGCAAGATTTGCACGAGGTTGCGGAATTTCTTTTGTTATAGTTTCTAAAATATGTTTGCGAGCTTTCTCAGCATCTACTAATGCTTCTTTTAAAACTTTAACTGATACACCGGAAAGTTTAATATCTAGTTGTATTGCAGTAACACCATTATTTGTTCCTGCGACTTTGAAATCCATATCACCATAATGGTCTTCTGGACCTTGGATGTCAGTTAAGATTTTGTAGTTGTTTTCATCTTTAGGGTCTTCCATTAGTCCCATTGCAATTCCAGCAACTGGAGATTTTATTGGAACACCGCCATCCATCATTGCAATTGTTGCGCCGCAGATACTGGCTTGTGATGTGGAACCATTACTAGATGTTGATTCAGATACCACACGAATAGTATAAGGAAATGTAGCATAATCTGGAATAACAGGTACTAATGCTTTCTCGGCTAAGAACCCATGACCCATTTCACGGCGATTCATTCCACCAAGTCGGCCTGTTTCACCAACAGAATATGGAGGAAAATTATAGTGATGTATGAAACGCTTTTTACCACTGGCCTCAATACCTTCAACTTCTTGTCTGGTATTTGGACCATCAAGAGTAAGGACGGATAACACATGAGTCTCTCCACGATAAAATATTCCGCTACCGTGTAACACAGGTGATACACCACCGGCTTTGGCAAAGAGTGGACGTACTTCATTAAATGCCCGCAAATCCGCGCGCTTGTTTTCCTTGGTAGCGCCATCGTGAAACAATTCGTCTAGCGTTGTATGCATATGATCCCATATTGCATTACGCGCATTATTGTCATCAGGATATTTTTCAGTAACTATTCCATCTAAGATACTTTCAGCTTCAGCAATTACAGTTTTACTTTTGTTTCCAAATAGTTCACCTTTTAGAATTGGCAAAACTTTTTGATCAAACAATCCTAAAAGTTCAGCTGGGATTTCTGGTTTAATAAAAACTAATTTTTCTTTTCCTTCTTTTGTTATGATTTCTTTTTGCCAAGTTTCCAATTTTGTAATTTCATCTACTGCTATGTCCAGTGCAGTTCCAAGACGGTCGTTAGTGTACTCAAATGCTAGGGCCTCGATCATACACACCTTGCCATCTTTACCACATACAACTAAGTCAAGATCATTTGTTGCCTCACTAACTGTTGGGAGATAATTATTTATTTTTAGTTCAGTCTCACCTTTTGGCACTGTTATTGAAACTGCACCAACTGGTCCGCCAAAAGGAATTGGTGAAACACCCAATGCTAAACTAGCAGCATTTACTCCAAGAATTTTTGGATCCATTTTACCAACAGCTAAAACTGTAACAATTACTTGAACTGCATTTTTAATATGGTGCGCAAATAACGGACGAATAGTTCGGTCAATAACTCGACTAGCTAGTACAGCTTGATCCGACGGACGACCTTCACGCTTGTTCCATTGTCCGCCCAAGATTCTTCCAGCTGCATAATACCGCTCGACATATTCCACTGTTAAGTTAAAAAATCCTGGGTTACCTTTATCGCTTTTACTAATACATGCGGTTGCTAGTACGACAGTGTCGTCGCAAGATAGCATAACTGACCCACCAGCTTGCATAGCTAAATCACTAAACTTGGCTACGAATTCCCGCCCACCAATGTTAAGTGTATAATTTCTCTCATTCATATTATTTTTAATTTATGCGATCTTCTGATTTTAGTATTGAAAAAATGAGACATTATTCCCAATTTCACTACTACCTATCAAAAGACCGCGCTACTAATATATGAGTACTGTAGCATAAAAGATGCAATGGGTAAATGCAATAAAAAAATGGAAGTTGATGCAAATTATCACCTTCCATTTATAGCTAAAAATTATTTTATTTTGTATAGCCCCATTCGGCTAATCTTTTTTTTACTTCAGGAATTGCCACTTTATCACCAATACCTCTAATCATAGGTAATTTTTCTACAGAACCAATTGATTCTATAAATTCATGAATACTGGTATCTTTACCCTTCATCCAGGATATTAAACGATTAACAATTCTTGGTGAAATACCAGCAAAAACAACCGATATCGGGGTCCGAAGTTTAATTAAAAAATCTTCAAAATAATCAATTTTTAGATCTTTATAATAAAACTCTACCGTGCAATATTCTATATTACCATTGTTAAACGCTCTTTTATCTAAAGAAATTGATATACTCTCCAAGCCGTAAAATCTTTCTGGCTCATCAATTCGAAGAGCTTTTTCAACTTCTTCTTTTATTTTTAAAGAAGATCTTTGATAGAGTTCTTCTATTGAAATATCAATACCCATTTTTCTTAACATAGATAAGACAACATAATTGTCTATCTCCATAACTGTTTTTTGTTTAATTTTATTGCTCATTTGTTTCTTTTTTAATTAACAAAACAATACCATAAATACATAGTATTGGCAAGTATTGTTATTTTGATTTAATATTTATGTTACAATAGTTTTATATGGCAGTTATATCACACAAAGCTCAAAGGGTTGCAGTGTTAATTGATGCACAAAATTTGTATCATAGTGCACGGCATTTATATAAACACAAAGTTAACTTTGGGGCGATTTTAAAAGAAGCAGTTGGTGAGCGTCAATTAGTCCGCGCAATTGCATATGTTATTTCAACCGAAGCTGGTGATGAAAAACAATTCTTCGATGCACTGGTTCGAGTAGGTATTGAAACCAAAACAAAAGATTTACAAGTATTTATTGATGGCTCTAAAAAAGCCGACTGGGATGTAGGTATAGCAATTGATGCAGTTAGGCTTGCTGAAAAAGTTGATGTAATAGTTATAGTATCTGGCGATGGAGATTTTGTTCCGCTAGTGGAATATTTAAAAAATAAAGTTCAAGTAGAAGGAATGAATTTTATGCAATCAACATCATCAAAACTTATAGAATCATTAGATGCATTTACCGACATGGGAATAGATTCTAAAAAATATTTACTAGGTGGCCCAAACATGAATCACAAAAGACCAGCAGGAAGAAACATTAAGAAAAAATAAAACACCCTAACGAAACCAGAATAAATTTTGACGAGCCGTCCGAGGATCCTTTGGCGCAGGGCTGAGTAAAAACTTGTTCCGGTGAAGCCTGCTTAATAGTAAAAGAAAAATCTCTCATTACGAGAGATTTTTCTTTTACTATTTTTTCTTTGGAGCTGCTTTTTTAGTTGTTTTAACTTCAC
>CALAYS010000206.1 GCA_937895515.1 uncultured bacterium | reverse complement strand
ATATGGATGAAGTTATATAGACTGTGATAAATAGTTGTTGATTCTTTCTTATCAAGTACGATGGTTTGCTGTTGGAAACACAGTGAGAATCACCATTAAGTTCATTTTTTCGGATTAAATACCAGTCAGAACGTCTTTTTGAGAAAATATTAAAAAACAAAGATGAGATATATTCAAAGTCCGGATGATATTTTTATCTAGTAGTATGATTAATTGCGACACATTGCGTCCCAATGTGTATGGCCCTAATTGCCACTCTGCTCGGCGTAAGTGTTTCCGTAATCATTACGGTAGCTACCGTCGCTCTGCCTGTAGTAGATCATTCCACCGATTGAAATTACTTCCATTGCAAGATTCGAGTTGTTTTCTTAACTTTTCGAAAGGCGGCAAACTCAATTCGTGTAAAGACCTATTATTCAAGAGGCATATATTTAAAAGAAATAGTTGGAAAAATTTTTCGACCAAAAATAAAAATATATCCTAAATTGGTTATTTTTGATAAAACGTTTACTTCAAAAATAGGATTTTAAATATTTAAAAAACCTTGTCGGACCTATTTGTAATCAAAACAAAAATCACTATTCCAATCCCTCCGATTAAGACAAGTTCGCGACAAACATTTATAAAAATCGCAAAATTTTCCTCCTTTTGTTTGTTCACCACAATGTAAATGGGGAGGACTTTTATTTATGATGGTTTTACATTTAGACATTTTTTTAGGGATTGGTTAAAAAATCAAATCTTTTTATTGAATTATTCTTGGCATGCCCCAAATAATAATTTTTTTCATCCACTAAATGGAGCAACAACACTTCACAATTTTGTTGCGGAGAGTCCATTTTTAAATGTTAGAAAAGCTGTTTGTTTTTTCTTTGACTACAATGCAAAAAAAATTATTTTTACTCCCGTGACAAAAGACTAATCGTTTCAGTAGCTTAAATGTTAACAAAACAGTTGATCGAAGTAATTTATTTAATAAAAACTGTCGAAAAAATTTTTCGGCAAAGAATATAGTTCAAACAATACCATCAATTAACAATTTCATCTGTCCATTCGTATTTTGCAGTCGATATAATTTTTGGCATTTCTTCATTTTTTTTCCCTTCGACTGAAGAAACATATATCACTGGTAAGATATCCTTTACTCTCAAACGGGCTGGAGGTTCCGAATGATATAGTTTAAAAATTTCTTTATCGTATGATTCATTATCAACTAATGGAAGAAGTGAAACATATTGATGGCGGCTGCGGGCGGGATGCCCATCCTCAAAAAACATTGGTTGTGCTGGGGAAAAATTTTTTAACGGCTTTTCGTCCAGTAGAAGAGCATACTGTTTTGGAACAAAATCTTCTATCCTTTTAGGATGAATGATCATTAACAGTTGTCGCAAGATAGAAACGTCTTTTCTAGTTTCGTCGTGACGTCTGGGAATTTCACCTTCACTGGGAAGAAGAGCAAGGTCTGACAAAAAAGGTGGAAAGAAAAATCTGTATTGAAAGTTCCAAGAAATGTTCTTATTCCTCATATAATAATCCAGATTCCACTGAAGCATTTCAAAATAATTTTCCATCATATCTTGTTTCATCTCTTCTACAGAAATATACTTCGGCTGATTAGGATTATGTTCATTCAGAAGTTGATAACAATCAAAACAACGTTTATACCAATCCTTTTTAAATCCATCTACATCCAATACCTTTTGTCTTCCCTCACCAGATTTCTTTGTTGGGGGAATATTTTTGACCAACAGTGGAAACGGTCCATCCTTTTTAGGATCATATTCTGTTGCTCTTACTTTTAAATTGTCTATTTCTACTGGAGCAAGATATTGCAAAAAGCTAATAAAACTTGATCGATTTATTTTACCTGTTTTGTTATCTACTAGTCTTTTTCCATTTTGGATATAAGCTTTTGACAAATCATTCATTGTGACAACAGCATCTGTTAATGCTGGATTTTTAGGAATAAAGTCATTTCCAAATACAAAATATGCCAAAACGTAATCCAAAATACAACGATCTCTCAAAAAACTTTTATATACATAAGACCTGAAGAGATCTACCAAAAGTAGTGTTGCAGTGGGTTCGCCTGTCTTGGCTTCTTCTTTACGGTCTTCTCTATAATGAATTACATAGCGTTGCGGCATCATGCTTCCGAGCATTAATAAATCGGAGTCTTGCCCCGCTATAAGGTGAAGTCCAGCTTCACGTGCGCCTGAAACTTCAGCAATTTTCCTCTCGTTTCTAAGTAAAATTTCTATCATCTTATGTTCTCCTTCTCCTGGTTGATGGAAAGATGAATAGCATGCGAATGGTGGAAGACGTTTTTCTTTATAACGTTGCTGAAACCACCTTTCGAGAGCAAGATGAATTTTCTCCATTAATTCCGTTCCTGGGGATAAATACGCTGAATCGAAACGATCCGTTGTCATTTTCCCGCCACCCTCATATCTCCTTTTACGTTGTTGTTGAATTTTAGCCAATGGAGCGGGTCCATCAACGGCTGCAATAAAATAATCTTCTGGAGAAATCTCTTCAAGATAAAAATCCAAACGTCCCAAAAGACGTTTGATCATTTCCTTTTCCAGATCAGCATTAGATTTGGAAGCTGGTATGGGCTTAATGTTTTCAAAATCTCCATATTGAAAAACCATTTGAGCAAAAAAATGGAGAAGATCGTTTAAATCGATCATCATACCTGATACTCTTGTTGGAACACTACCGGTCGGAGCATTGTGATATTCGATACCCAAATGTTTAATTAGCTGACCGTGAAACTTAAGAATTCCCATGATCTGTTTTAAGAGCTGTTTTTATTCATCTGAGAAGATTCATTTTGTATATAATATTTTTCTTCATCGGGTAAATCAGGGTATTGGAAAAATTGATGAAAAGTAAAGTACATTGTGTATATAAATATCATTACGGCTGAAAAACAGAAAAGAGCGATAAAACGATGATATATTTCTTCAGGCGTAAAAAGGGTCATCTTTGATGTCGAATTCTTTTTTATGTCTCATAGTTGTTCTTGTAGTTGCGGTTTTGCTTTTCGTCTTTTTTCTATGGTCGAACCATAACGGAGGGAATGGAGGTGGTGGCGATAGACTTCAAGATAAAAGAAAAAACAAACTTTTTGAGGATGATTCCGATATACCGGTTCCTCCAAACACATATGAATTTAATAGAAGCATAGCGCCTGCGAAAAGACGCACTGTTGTGTGTTCTGGCACAAATGAAACTCCTTCATTTATTTCTGATAGTGAAGGAAATTTATTCCTTCAAATAAATGAACCAGACTATAAATTATAAAATGATTCTTAAAAGTTAAGAATCAAAACGATAAGTTCCTCCTAGAGAAACACCAGTTGCTCCTCCTCCATGCCATCCTGAAAATTCTAATCCGTTTTTCATTTGATAGCCTACACTAGCTTCTGCTCCTGTGGTACGTGCGAAATATCCATTTTTATGAACACCAACTCCTCCAGCATCTGCATGAAATCCAGTTCCGCACTTATTGTCTGAATGGAACAGAGATTGTTCGGAACCCATTTTTTATAAAACGGTTTTTGCTTGTTTACGTTTCAATTGAAACACAACATTATCGAACAATATTGCTTTATCATATTTAAAGAAAAAATATTCTTGTTCAGGTATTATTCTCATATAGAGTTTAAAATTTTACAATATTTAGAAAAATGCAGTGCTCATTCACTGTATTTCCCTCATAAAAATTGCCATTAAAAATATAATTATGTGGCAAATTTCCTCTAATCTTTTCTGTTTTGTCAAAGTTAGAACTATCAAAACAGAAAAGATGTTCATAACCATGCAAAGGTGGAGCTGGATTAAATCTTTTATATTTTTAAAGTCCACATTTTCAAGAGATCGGTAAAAGTCTGATTTTAGGGTTAAGGATGTAACTTTTTTAAAGTCAACTTCGTCCAAAGGTTGGTTAAAAAGATATCCAAACATTAACCTTTCAATATTCTTGAAGCCAATTATTCAGAAAGCCGATATTTGAAGAAAATAGTCGAAATTTTTTTCTACCGAAAATTAAAATATAACCAAAATCCATTATTTTTGACAAGGTTATTTTGTCCAAAATCGTTGTTTTAAATACTTGTGAAAACCTTGTCTGTTCTGCACGACCACAATGTTGCTGCTGACCTATTACTGAAAATAACTGATCTTGGCTAACTGGGAAAACTTAAGCTTTATTTTTGTATATAACAGTAACCAATCCAACAAAGCTCATACTTAGATGCACCCGATTGTTACTTTTGTTTTGTACCATTATTAGAATTTATACATTCGAAATGAATGTGTTGTAATGAAAAATGAGTTTCTTAACAAGAAAAATGGGAATTGATGCACATTGTTTTAGTTCATTCAATAATGAACAAAGAAAAGCCAATATTTTTTACGGAGAAACATTCCGTATTACCGCACGATGCTTTCGTCGTTTTTCTCATTTGATGCCTGAAAGTCTTCATCCTCTTCTAGTTTTCCCCTCATCTTTTTCTTACATCTATGATTTGAGTGAAGTAATTTCTATGGTTAAAAATGGAATATTGGAAATAGAGGCCATGGAAAAAAATATTGACACTGAGATGCTTATATATGATCTTAATGATTTTGTTTTCTTTCTTTACGAAGCGTCTATTTGTGGATTCGATAAACTCCATTTTGGATAATAGCAACATATATGGCTAAAAAATAATATAAAACTTTATATTATTGGAATTGTTTAAGTTAGGAAAAGTAACACTTTTTATATTAATTACATTGAAGAATAGTATCTACAACAAGTCTTCTTTGGAACAATATATTTACGAAGAAAAGGATAATTTATCCTTTTTAATAACTCATCTCGGCAAGAACAAGAAATCGAAAATTGAATTGTTTTTCTTGATACACAATTTTTTCGTCATAAAATAACGGAGCATTTTTATGATCAGACGTTACAAGCTCTCCGTTGGGAATGGCGATATCGTCAATGGTCGCCATACTTGAAGGTGTAGATCTTCCAATTCCCCATGCAGAGTCATAACCACGAGATCTTAAATTATAATGTGAAAGTCCCAGTTCTGCGGTGGTAGTTTTGTATTCTTTGCCAAGAGAAGGCATGGTGTCAGTAGGATATTGGCTCCAGCGAGAAAGAAGGAAATTTTAATTGGGCCCATTGTAAGAAAACCACCATTTGAAAAACGAAAAGGATCTTTGAACAGATCTTATAAAAAGATGACAACAACCATCGTCTGTCACGCCTACGATTCCATTTATGTTGATCCGACAGAGTCACAAGGTGAGGCTGATGGCCTGCATCTATGGTGTTTGGATAGAGAATCTATTCCTATCCACATTGTAATAAAACAGACACCGATTTATTTTTATATAGAATTGCCTTCAACTGCCGCTTGCCAAAAATGGAGTGATAAAGAAATGGATCTTCTGTACGAAGATTTAAAACGTGTTCATGGAAAATGTTCTCCTATATATATCGATTATATGGAACGACAAAAACTATATTATTATCGTGGGGAGAAAAAAACTTCAATGGCAGCATTGTTTTTTCGCAGTCGTCGAGACATGAACATTTGTGCCTCCCGATTACTAAAACAACAAGACTATCCCAATCTTGGTAGAGTTAATTTTCGAGTTTTTGAGAAAGATATTTCTATCCGCCGCAAAGTTTTTACCATGCGTAAAACTAGATATGCTCAATGGTTTTCTTTTAGTGGTATAGAAATTGGAAAAGATCATCCCGAAAGAATGGCTAAAGCAGGATCTCTCGGCAGACCTATTCGAGAATTTATTCTTGAGGATTACAAGTCTATAGTTCCGATATCGCCTGAAAAATCAATGGGGTGGACAACAAACCCACGTGTTTTTTCTTTTGATATAGAAACTTATACAGACAATCATCATTCTCTTCCAGACAAGACAAATCCTGATCACGTTGTTTATATGATATCATGTCTATTCCAAATAACAGGAGAAAAAGAAAGCAGAGATAAATATATAATCACTACAGAAAAGTGTCATCCCATTGAAGGAGCAAAAATTATTTTTGCTGAAAATGAAGAAGAACTTATTACTTTTTTTCTACAGTTAATTGATGAATTAGATCCAGAAATTATCATGGGATATAATATTTTTGGATACGATTATCCATATCTTGATGCTCGCCATGAAATGTACCAAGCATCATGGGAACCATGTTCTCGTTTGCTTGGATATTTACCAAATATGTATATTAATTCCTGGTCCTCATCTGGATATGGGAAAAATATTATCTCTTATTTACAAATGCCGGGACGTATTTCCATTGATCTCTTGCCTCTGATTAGGCGCGATTATAAATTTGATAAATATACTTTAGACTTTGTTTCTCAATCTCTTCTGGGTGCAGGTAAACACGATGTTTCTCCAATAGAAATGTTTGAAGCCTTCGAATCAAAAGATATTGAGAAAATGACATCTGTGACGAAATATTGTATTCAAGATGCGGATCTTGTTCTTGATCTTTATGAAAAAATGAATGTATGGGTCGGTCTGGTTGAGATGTCCAGTATCGTTGGAGTTGAAATAATGGAACTTTTTACTCGCGGACAACAGATCCGTTGCGTTTCTCAGATCTATGATTTAACGGCACGAAGTAAAATAGTTCTCGACGATCGAAGCGATGATGGTTCTTCTTTAAACTTTGAAGGGGGTTTTGTTGGTGATCCAATAAAAGGATTACACGATAATGTTATCTGTCTTGATTTTGCTTCTCTATATCCCAGTATTATGAGAGCTTATAATATTTGTTATACAACGCTGATACCACCAATTTACTATGATGACTTCACAGAGGATGAGTGTCATACTATCAATATTGATGACAAAGTGTCATATCGTTTTGTAAAGGAACATATATTCAAGGGAATTCTTCCTCGTTTGGTTGAAGATCTAGTTAATGAAAGAAAAAATGTTCGAAAAGAAATAGATCTTCTGGAAAAGAAACTAGAAAACGAATTAACCATGGACGAGCGACGCCAAATCGAACTAACATTAACAGTGCTAGATAAACGTCAACTGGGGTTGAAAGTTTCAGCCAATTCTATGTATGGTTTTCTTGGAGTTCAAGAAGGAGGAAAACTTCCTCTGTTGGAAGGAGCTATTTCAATTACCGCAAAAGGACGTCAGTTGATAACTGATGTTAATAACTATCTTTCTGAAAAATATCAAGCTACTATTGTTTACAACGATACCGATTCTTCAATGGTTACAATTCCTGCAATCAAAAATGCACAAGAATGTCACTATTGGGGAAACCGTCTTGCCGATGAAATCTCTGGAACTCCGGAAAGAAAACTTTCTGATGGAACAATAACACCATCTGTGCCTGGTCTCTTCCCTCCTCCTCTAAAGATGGAATTTGAGAAAGCTGTCCGATTTTTGGGAATTGCAAAAAAGAAGTACGCAGCTTTTCTTATTGATAAAGATGGTTCTTTTGTTCGTGATAGAGATGGTGAAGAAAAAATTCTAAAAAGAGGCATTGTCATTGCTCGCCGAGATAACTTTCCTTATCTTCGAAAAAAATATACCGAGGTGCTTCGTTCTATTCTGAGAAAAAAACCTATTGAATATACATTTAACATTATTGTCAATGCTGTTTTAGAAATCTTGTCAGGAAAACTTCCTCCCGAAGGTAATTTAACCATTATCAGAGGTCTTGGTCAAGAATACAAAAGCAAAAGCTATTTTATGAAAATTTTTCAAGACGAACTCTCTAGAATGGGTCATCCTGTACAAGCGGGTGATCGACTTGAATATGTTGTTGTTGAGGCTGATAAGGATGTCCCTCTTGGACGTAAACTTCGTCTTATTGAGATGTATAAAGATTCTCTTGGTTTCAAGGAAGAAAATAGGCCCGAAGATGTTTACCCGATAGAAAAGATAGACTATCTCTATTATTTGACTAACGGTCTTCAAAATCCTCTTGATCAGCTTTTTTCCATTGGCTATATTGAACTTTTTCAAAAAACAACACTTGGCCAAGACGGCTTCTCCCCCGCCAATTCAAATGCTCGTCCCGTTTATCTTTCGACACCCATTAAAATGATGACGACTATGATAAAAGATAATATGAAAGGCGGATATTCTCTCGTGGAATGCAAGGCCTTTTTATCGGAAAAAATTATAGAATGGTTTAAAGAAAAACTTGACGACATGCAGGAATGTGGTGATAGCTGTCCTTTGTTGGAAAATAACGATAGTGACTCAGACAGCGTCTCTTCGTCAGACTAAATGATCTATACTTCTGACTCTTTGGTGGTAGCAGTTTTTTTTGAAATTAATGTTGTCAACAGACGGCCGATTAAGCACCGGAAAAGCTAAGCGGTCGTTGAAATTTACGACAAAAATTAGCTTAAAAAAAAATAACCAAGCTACGTTGGCCACAA
>CALAYS010000205.1 GCA_937895515.1 uncultured bacterium | reverse complement strand
ATGTACCATGGTATATGTCTACACATAAAATCTCCACCCAATCTAACACTATCATATCTATGACCCTTTGATTTTATATCCATACTGAATGTCATATCGGTTATAGCTCTGTAAACATTCTCTTCACCACTGTCATACCAGCATACACTCTGATGATCCTGTATATTTCCCTTAAATTCATACGAATCTGGTATATCGTCTATTCTAAGAGCCAAAGAAGCTTTCCTGTCATATTTTTTAATATAATCTAGCATTATCTCCTGCCAATTATATGGCATATTTGGATTCAGCTCAAGATCAGCATCAGAATATACATATATTTCATCATCTATACTAGAAAAAGTTCCACCATAGAAAAATGCCCATGGACCTTCATTTACTTGATTCCTTATAATATTAACATCACTTTCAATCTCACGATACCAATCGAGCAATGGCGGATATGTCGAAGCATTATCTATTATACTAATTCTGCTATTTCCATTAAGCTTAAAAAGATCCTCCACCATTTTTTTACACGTGGAAAGTCTATTCATATTTGTTAATACTATTGGATAATTTATCATCGGTTGATCGGTATTATTACATTGTCCATTATATCGAAAGTGAAGTCTCTATAACCAAGCATCTCCGATTTAAGCCTAGATATATCAAGATCTGTGTTTCTCGTTTCACCTATTCCTCCCTTATGGCTTATATCAAATTGGAAATTCTCAGATGAAACTGTATATGTTGGAGGATTAAAATGAAAATAAGCATTTATGTAGCTCTCATCATTAACACCAGGTTCATATGGTATTTTTTTATCCTCTATCTGCCATTCTCTAAGAGTTTTACAAAAATCAACAACCTTGCCCTTCAATCCGCCAAAGAATGCACCATAATGATAGGTATACGGTAAAGTGCTATCCAAAGGAACATAAGCCTTCGACAATTCAAATCTATCAAATCCAACTCCATTAGCTAGCCACGTTTTATTTCCATAATGTTCACCACCTACTAGATCGCCGATAAACCATTCCTCAGTAAAATCCTTGG
>CALAYS010000204.1 GCA_937895515.1 uncultured bacterium | reverse complement strand
TCGTTAGAGAAATCGAGATTACCTATACCAAAAACATTTGATATCGGATCTACATCCCTGGCTCTTTCAAGAAATTCCTGATCCTTAACGTTAAGTAACTTTTCATATATCCCACTAAGCTTATATGTCAGATACTTAGAACTACCCTTTATCGATTGCATATTTCTAACCTGAAGACCTATTATTTTCTCGTCAGGAGTTAGATTAAATAAAAAAAGTCTTTCTTTTCTCGGATCCCATGCAAACTTCATATCTGGTTTTTGATGTCTTCTTGTTACATATCTATGTATAGAAGATCCAAAAACCTCTTGTAATCTGAGCTTCTGCATAAAATCAGATCTAGGTATAAGAAGATCGCTTATGTCATTATCGAAGAAATAGCTTATATCTATTTTACCGATAGCAGATCTTCTCTTTGTTTTATTTGTATCTATTACGGATCTTAATTCCTCTCTTTCGTCGCCGTTGAACTTCCCATAAACTGAGAAATCTTTAAAGAACGAGATTGAATCCTTATAGATACCGCATCCGCCATTATAACATTTATATGCAAGGGTATCCATATAGAAGTTACCCCTTTTTTTCCTAGCGTCATTCGAATCTCCACAATAAGGGCACGAGAAATTCAAACGATTACCCGCTTTATAAACTATCTGTTTATTGGGATCCCTAGCAAATTCCTTTACTAATATCTCTCTTACTGTTTTTTCAATTTTTTCTAGTTGCATCTTTATAAAATAAAAAGGGACAACTCTTCTAAGGAGATGTCCCTTTATTTTTAATTATTATAGGTCGCTATAAAGATCCTCTAATGAATTTGTTGCGCTAGGCGTAATTGGTGCACTTGGAGCACTATTATCATATCCACTAACTTTAGTATTGCTAACTTCATCATAAAGATCGCTAGAAGCATTACTTGTTTGAGCAGCTGGTTGACTTGGTGCTGGTCTAGAAGCTTGTGGAGCTGGTCTAGAAGGAGCTGAAGCAGAACCTCCAAGGATTTCATTAAGAACTCTTTGCTCTGGTACACTGTTTCTAATTACATTCAGATCGGAAGAGCACACGTCTGAACTCCAGTCACATCACGTTATCTCGTAT
>CALAYS010000203.1 GCA_937895515.1 uncultured bacterium | reverse complement strand
AAGCCGTAAATAATCTATACTTTTAAATTGCTCTAAAAATGGGAGTATTACCATAAACTCTATAAAAACTGTCAGCTAAATCGTGTGTGTCAGATGAAGTCTAAATTTCTACATATAAACTAATATAATTATCTGAAATCAGAATCCATTTCAATATATCCAACAACCTTACCAATTATACTCATTCCAGATTCACAGAATTCATCTTCAGAATATACAATTCCATTAAACTCATCTTCACATGATTTATTGTCATATCTCAATTCAATTTCATCAGCATAAATACGGTATATGACACGATAGAATTTTGCGATATTTTTATATTTAATTAAAAAAATATAGCCATCTTCAAGAGTATCCATAATAAACTTACGCTCTTTTGTCGGATACAAACTTGGATCATAGTATTGAAAAATAGCATATCCACCTTTTCTTAATCTGGGACTCATAGAATCATCTGTAATTTTTGTATGGAAAATCTCACCGTCAATTAAGGAGCGTTGAGCTTTAAAATCAATGTAAAGCTCTTTATTTGCATCTAAGCCATCAAATGGTGAATCCATCAAGTATTGAGATTTAGTATACATATAAGGAATTAATTGGCTTACAGTATTTTTCAACTCTAAATCAACGTGTTGACTAATTTCTTTAGTGAATATCTTATGCTGATTTAATGTTTCTGTTGAATTATTTACATCCATTTCTAATCTAGATAAACCAAATATTTGCTCAATATGTCTAGCCATTTTTGTAGAAATTTTAATTTGGTTTTTTTCATCAATAGAACGAAGCATTCCATAAACATACGTTGGATGTTTACCAGTTAACTCGCTAAACTTATTAATATTTCCGTCGCAATAAATATCAATAATTTTTCTTAATGAAGATTTTCTTCTAATTTGAACAACCTCGATGTCATCCATTTCTTTATCTATATCATCTTCAGTTTTATATTTTTTCATTATATTAAACCCATAATTTATATATTTTTTATATATTATTTGACAAATAATATATAATACATATAAAATATCGCATTGTTATAGATATTTTATATATTTACAGTATATATTATATATTTCTTATATCTCAAACGCAAATTTATCTGAAAGGAGTTCTATGAAAATAAAAACATTAGGAAACTATAATCTAGAAGCACTAGAAGGATGGTTACCAATAACCGACTTTTGCAATCATATGCCATTTGATGAGAAAAATGTAAGGTACTTCCGCAAATCAGGCAAATGGCTTGATGGTGTGGTAACTAAAAGTTTTTGTAAAAGTATCTGGGTTAATGTTTGGGAAGTTTTAATATGGTTGAATAAGGAGGGATTAACTAAATGAAGATAGATAAAAATATTGAATTGCACGGCAATTATTTAAGATTGACTTTTATGTATAAAAAAGTTAAATGTAATGAGTGTCTATACTTAGAGAATGATAAAAAAGGTATAAAACGAGCTAAAGAAATTAGAGATGACGTTCTTTCTGATATCAGAAGAGGTACTTTTAAATATGAAGCATATTTTCCTAACTCAAATAAAGTTAAAGTTTTTGATGCTAAATCAAAATCATATCTATTAATGCATTTATTATTAGAGCAAAAAGAAAAAGTATTAAATAATAACAACTTTGCCGTTAGCACTAAAAAAGACTATGTTCGATTCATTGACAATTTACTTATTCCAACATTTGGTAAGTATGAAGTTACCAACTTTAATAAAAAGTTACTGATATCATGGGTAGAACATAGCAATCTAACTGCAAAAGCAATTAGGACCGCTATAACACCATTACGTAATACATTAATTGATGCAAGCCATGATGGTATTATTGATGTTAACCCATTTGAGCAAATTGATATGAGAAGACTGTTAAGCACTAAAAGAAAAGAAACTAGTTATAAAATAAAGCCATTTAACGAAGATGAAAAAAATCGTATACTAGAATCTGCTTCAGGTGAATTTAAAAACCTTATTAAATTTGGGTTTTACTCTGGACTTCGTACAGGTGAAATGCTTGCATTAAAATGGGAGAATGTTGACTTGCAGAATAAAAAAATACATGTTAAACATACGATGCAAGATGGAAATCTACAATCTACTAAAACAAAGGAATCTACTAGAACTATATATTTGCTAGAAAAAGCTTTAGAATCACTTGAAGAACAAAAAAAATACATTACTGATGATGGATTTGTCTTTCACAATCCAAACACCGGAAAATATTGGCCAAAAACTGACGCAGTTAGAAAGCAGTGGATTTCACTACTTAAGAGTACAGACATAGAATATCGAAATTTTTATCAAACGCGACATACATTTGCTAGTATGTTAATTACAAACAATGAAAATATTCATAAAATAGCAAAATATCTTGGTCATAAAGATACTACTATGGTTACTAAAATTTATGGTAAATATATTGAGGAAGGAGAATCTCACGGCTTTAACCCCAATTATTAGCATTTTTCTTACTACATGACAGAAATTAACTTTTTGCATTTTACCTCCATCGGTAAGTAAC
>CALAYS010000202.1 GCA_937895515.1 uncultured bacterium | reverse complement strand
TTTTTCTTTTACTATTTTTTCTTTGGAGCTGCTTTTTTAGTTGTTTTAACTTCACCTTCTACTTTTATTTTTTTAGCCATTGGCTTTTTTGCAATTTTCTTTGCAATTTTTTTAGCAGTTCCTTTTGAAATTACTTTCTTTGGAGCTACTTTTGCAGCAGTTACTTTTTTAGTACCATCTTTTGTTTTTTGTGTCGCAGCATATTTTTCATGAGTACGACGCTTGGAAACTAATTTAATAAGACCACGACGTGAATGGTTATCTTTTGGATGTTTCTTTAAATGATCAGATAACATTTCAATTCTCTCAGCAAGTACTGCTACTTGAACATGAGATGATCCAGTATCTGTATCATGGAGCTGGACCTTTTTAATCACAGCTTGTTTCTTCTTTGGTGTTAACATATATAAGTAATATACTGCAAAAACAGATTTTTTGCAAGGGAGGGTTATTTTGCGACATTAAATTAAAAAGGTATACTATATATATGGAAGCCAATCAAGCACTAAGGCAATTCTTAGAACACCTTGAAATTGAAAAAGGTTCAAGTTTAAAGACGGTTGATAACTATAACCGTTATATTTCCAAGTTTTTTGCTTGGGCTAGTATCAAAAGTGTAAAAGATATCACTGAAGATAAGATTCGTGAATTTCGGCTTTATCTTAACCGCTTGCCAGGTAGCACCAAAGGCATGGGGCCAAGGTCTGTAAATAATGCTGACAATACAATGAAGCGTAATACGCAAAACTATTACCTTATAGCTATAAGACAATTTTTAAAATATTTAGGTAAACGCGGAATAGTGTCTTTAGCTCCGGATAAAATCGAGCTGGCTAAGCTTCGTGAAAGACAAATTGATTTTTTAACTGGCGATGAATTAAAAAGAATCCTAAATGCACCCAAGGAAGACGACGAAAAATCTCTTCGCGACCGAGCAATATTGGAAATGCTATTTTCTACTGGACTGCGTATTTCGGAATTATGCTCTCTCCCCCGCGACATTAATCTGGACCGTGATGAAATATCCATCCGCGGTAAAGGTGAAAAGGTCCGTGTTGTATTTATATCCGATGATGCCAAAACTGCAATTAAAAATTATTTAGCAAAAAGAAAAGATTTAGGCGGAGGACTTTTTGCACCAGTAAGGTCTAATGGTAGTAAAAATAAAAAAGGAAATAGCGGGGATGATTTAACTCCGCGCAGTATTCAACGCATGATTAAAATGTACGCCACCAAATCCGGAATAATGAAACATGTTACTCCACATGTACTGCGTCATAGTTTTGCAACTGATTTATTATCAAACGGGGCGGATATTCGCAGCGTCCAAATGATGCTGGGCCATGCTAACATTGCTACTACTCAAATCTATACCCATGTCACCGACGCGCACCTAAAAGACATCCATAAAAAATTCCATAGTAAAAAATAAACCCAATAAAAAAGCGGGGTCTTACCCGCTGTTAATTTGTTTTCTTTGATTATCTGGCCAAAAAATATAAAAAAGGAAGAAACCTACACCAAAACTAAAAATACACAATGCCCAAGCTGAAATTCTTATAATTAAATCTGAGCTATCAAAAGCCCAACTGTCTTTTACAGACAAAGAGAATGTTGTCCCAAATATTAACCCTAAAAACAAGGATACAAAAAATCTTTTCATAATTTAAATAGTTTAATTTATCTTTAAAATACAATAAAACAAATAAAAAGTCCACCTTTAGGTGGACTTTTGGTATTCAATTGTTTTTGTTCTTCCCCTCTCATTTATAAGGAGAGGGGGCAGGGGGAGAGGTCTAATACTCCAATATTTTATTTACTCTTTCTAGATACACGGCTGGTTCAGGACAACCCATTAATTGATTAGCCTTTTTGCGAGTTGATTTATACCAAACCCCTGTTGCCTTTTGATTTTTAATTTCCCAAGGGTTCAATATTTGATCAGAATAATCTTTTTGAAAATCTTGTACTGCTTTAAATGTAGTTATGCCATAGACCCCGTCAACTTTACCACTGTAATAACCTTTTTCTTTAAGGAACATTTGAATTGCACCTACATCTCCCCCGCGATCACCAAAAGAATGATATTTAGTAAAGGCTGAACAATTTTTAAAATTAATACTATTAGTTGATGTTGGAGCAGAAATAGTTGAAGCTGGAATTTTTACACCAACAGTTGGTGTTGCTAAATTATCATTAATTCCATTACTACCGTAAATTGCTTGACCTTTACCACCAGCAACATAACCTTGGGTTTGAAAAGCGCCACCTTCATATACACCGCCTTGGCCATATGACCCACCTTCTTTATTGTAAATATAGTTTCCTTGAGTTTGAAAAGCTCCATTTTCATAATTACCACCTTGACCATAAACTCCGCCTTCTTTATTAAGAATATATCCACCTCGAGTTTGTACTCCTGTTTGATCAATGAAACCATTGCTACCATAATAACTTCCATTAGTTGCATTATTATAGCCACCTTGAGTTTTAACTACATTAGGGTCATATATACCGCCACTGCCATAATAACCACCATTATTAGAATTTGTTCCACCAGTATTAGTACCATTGTTTGTGCCAGTAGTTGCAACTGGAACCCAAGGATTAGGAATATAATTTACCCAAGGACTAGTAGATGTTGTAGTAGTTGCAGTTACTGAATTTACTTGAAGGTTTGGATATAAATCAACTCCATAAGCACCAGGAACATCAGGATTTTTCTTTTTACCTGTTCCGTTAACATTAACAGTACCGCCAATGCCGGTAACTTTATCTGTTGGGTTAACTTGCCCAAAAGCAATATTATACATTCCAAACCCAAGAAGGCTCATTGCTAATAACATTACAAAAACTTCTAAATGTAGTGTGTAACCATTATCGTTTGTATTAGTATCCATATAACACCATTATAACATAATATGTTAAACTAGCATTATGTTAAAAATTATATCTTGGAATATTAATGGTATCCGCGCAATTTGGAAAAGAGGTGACCTGCATTGGCTAGTTGACCATGAACCCGATGTTATTTGTTTTCAAGAAACCAAAGCCGAGGAAGACCAAGTCCCCAAAGAACTAAACGATATGTTTGTAGATTATTACAAAGTCTATTCATCGTCTAAACTTCGTAAAGGCTATAGCGGTGTTGCTATGTATAGTAAAATTATTCCAGATAAAGTTGAAGGCCTTGGGATTAAAGAATTTGATGACGAAGGCCGAACAATAATAGCTAGTTTTGGTAAAACTACAATTATTACATCTTACTTCCCTAATGGTGGCCAAGGTCCACACCGGCTAGAATACAAACTTAAATTCTATGATGCATTTTTAAAAAAGATAATTGCACTAAGAAAAAAAGGCCAGCGTATTATCTTTTGTGGTGATGTAAACACTGCTCATACCGAACATGATTTAGCTCGGCCTAAAGCAAACGAACAAAATACTGGGTTCCTACCAATCGAGCGGGCTTGGATAGACAAAGTAATCAAGAATGATTTTATTGATGTTTACCGAACGGCGCATCCTGATGCCCGCGGTGAATATACATACTGGGACCAAAAGACAGCCAGTAGAGAGCGTAACGTTGGCTGGCGGATAGATTATTTCTTTATGGATAAAAAGTATTTTAAAGATGTAAAAAATATTACCCACCATACAGGTACCATGGGGTCCGACCATTGCCCAGTGGAACTAGTTTTGAAAAATTAAATCAAAAATATACCGCAATATGCGCCAGTTTTTAGATAAAAACTGGCGCATATTTTATACTTGACAACCCTATTCTAAAAATGTACAGTTTATTTAACTAAAACTATTTTAAACCTCTTAAACTTAGTAAAAATGGAGAACAAAATTAGAACTAAAAAGACAAGCAAATTAGATTTTTTTTGGGATTATCTTACAAGAATAATTCTTAACAAGAATAAAAAGTTTGCATCATTGATGTTTTCTTATGACCCACACGATCACGAGCAACATCAAAATCTTTATTACACGGATAACTTACAAAACAAACATTGTATAACCTTAACTAAAAAACAAATTGACAACATTGGGTTGGCAATTAAAAAAAATAGTGAAAGGATCGATGAATGCTTATACAAAGGAAACCCAGACAAAATTTTATTATACGCTATAACTTATGCTAATAAAAAAGAAGGGGCGCTGCTAATTGCTAAAATAGATGGGTTCTATATTGCTTTTCAAGTAGGTAATTACCCAATCCATATTACCCAAAATATTAGTTGCCTGTTTAGGATAATGGATAAATGGTTAGAAGAATTAGCAAGAAAAGAACCAGAAGAAGCATCCAAAATAAAACTTGATATATCTCTAACGAAAGAGATAATCTTAAAAGATGCGGCCTAGATTGTTTATATATATACGCCTTGTAAAAGGTGCACTAGCGGAGGAATTAAAACTTCCGCTTTTTTTATTTCTTAACTCCGTGTTTCTTATGAAGTTTTATAACCTCTTCATTTTCCAATTCTTCTTTTTTATCTTTAGCTTGCTCGCCTAGAATTTTTAATTCTTTATCATCTAGTTTATCTAAATCCCCTACTCTACTAAATAAATATTCTTGTGTATTTTTTTGTGGGTCTTCTAAGACTTCTTCAAGCAGTGCATTTAGCATCCAGCCCATTCTTGGGCCGGGTTTGATTTTACATGTATTCATTAAATCTTCTCCATTTATTTTAAGTTGTTTAACAGAAATTGGGTCACGCAAAGCCTGTTCAATCATTGCATGGTATTTACGTAGCCTGTATGGGGCTTCGGTTTTATCCATACCTACACGGTCACATTCACGAATTTGCATCAATTCCCAAATATGGTCCACACCAACATTTTGTATCATTCTGCGTACAGGTGACAAAGTTATGACTTCTGTATCAGAGAAAAACATATGGTAACGTACCATTTTATAAACTAAATCAATTTCATTTCGTGAAAACTTGAGTCTTTCCATTATTTTTTTTGCCATCTTTGCACCCACAACTTCATGACCATAAAATGTTGGTTTATTTTTAGGCGCAACAAATACTCTTTCTGACAAAGAACGGGAGGGTAGGTCGGTTGGTAGTGATGAGGAAGAAAGAGTATTTGTGGAGCCTTTGCCAACTGGTTCTCTTTTTGTTCTTGGTTTTCCTATGTCATGGAACAACGCAGAAAGCCTTATATGAAATGGAAAATCTTTATCTGCAGCATGTTGCAAGGCTTGCAGTAAATGATTATACACATCGTATTTATGCGCACCACCTTGCAAACACCCTACCCCTTCTAAAAGTTCTGGAATTATATATTCCAAAAGTCCAAATCGGCGAAGCATCTCCACACCCATTGCTGGAGATGCGGAATTAATTATTTTTACAAACTCATCACGAATTCTTTCATTTGAAATATGTTTAATAAGGTTAGCATTTTTAATAATGCTATTCATGGTTTCAGCCTCTATTGCAAAACCAAGTTGCGTAGCAAACCTAATTGCGCGCATTAACCGCAGGGGGTCTTCGTTAAATCTTGTATCAGCATCCCCTACTGTACGAATGATTTTATTTTGTAAATCTATTTGTCCATTATACAGGTCAACAAGCTCACCATTTTTTATGCGGTAAGCCATTGCATTAATAGTAAAATCTCGGCGTGATAGATCATCATTGATATTATCTGCAAAAGTTACATTATCCGGATGACGCTTGTCAGTATATTTCCCTTCCATGCGAAAAGGAGTTACTTCAACATTTTCCCCGCTCTCTTCATCGATTACGAATACTGTACCAAAATTATTTTCATAAACTGTTTTAGGGAAAAGATTTATTATTTCATCGGGCACAGCTCGTGTTGCTAAATCAAAATCCTTGGGCTCATTGCCTATTAACATATCACGAACACACCCACCAACAAGATAAGTTTCAAAATTTGCATCATCTAAAGTTTGCGAAACATGTTTCACAAACTGCGGTATTTTATTTTCTGATATTAAGTTTTGCATTTTATTTAAAATAAGTTTGTGGTCACAAGTATTTTTCTTGACGGAAAAATCTCGCGACCCCTGCTCACGGTTTTTGCCTTTCATTTCATTCAAACAAAAACATCGTTCCGCCTTGCACAAACTAAAAATCTTATAAGATTTTCTTGACGTTTGTGCACCTGCCAGGATTCGAACCCAGAATAACGGTTCCGAAGACCGCTGTGATATCCATTTCACCACAAGTGCTAATATTTATTTTTTATAGGAACTTTTACATAATACCATTTTTTTGACATAAAGGAAAGACTTGGTATTAGGTGCCCTTTATTTATAAATAAAAATATGCTAACCTATATTTGTTGCGGGATTGGTTTAGTGGTAGAACACGTCCTTGCCAAGGATGAGACAGGAGTTCGATTCTCCTATCCCGCACAAATAAATTTACAAAAAATCTCTCTTAATTGAGGCCTGCCTGTCCGGTAGGCAGGGATTTTTTGTTTTATTTAAAATTTGACTTATAAAATTTTAAATGGTTTAATTACATAAATTCAAAACGATGAAAATATTCTTCAAATGGCTGTTCTTAGCCATATCTCTAATCCCAACAATGATCTACACATCATTGTTTGAAACAAATAATCTAAAACAAAAACAAAGGAATTTCCTTTCTTTTTTTATACTTTTGTCATTCTCTATTGGTAAATACATGGTTGGTAAAAACAATGAATACGGTTTTTTGTTTACGGTTATGGGTTCAATCCTAACTGCAATAAAATACATAAAATTCGACAAAAGATACATTCTTGGATTGTTGGAGATTCTAACTATTTTTATTTTTTTATACTTATTCTATGTTTGGCTTGAAAACAAGGTAGGGATGATAAAAATCATAATAGAAAAACACCTCCCAACAAAAGAAATTACTATAACTATAGTATTGATTTGTTTAATAAGATTCTTGTATAGCTTATATAAAAAACTAAAACCAACAGAATCCCTACTGGAAAATCTTTCAATTATTTGTTTTTTTGGAGCAACAGTGCTTCTTTTAGAGAAAAACATATATGCTTGGGTTTTATTTATAATAGCTCATTCATGTTTAGGATTACTTCAGTTAATCCAAAAAGAGAAAGATCCATGGTTTTTTATACTTCAATTAGTATTATTAATCATAAGTATAAAAACATTGATATAAAAAATAATCTTAACCCGATAACCCACTTATGTGGGTTTTTTATGTTACACATGAAACATGCCACGCTTACCCGCCAAAACTTTAGTGTCGGAGGGTGAAACGTTTCACATGAAACGTATTATAAAATTAAAATACCTATTATTAACTGCCCGAGGATCCTTTGGCGCAGGGCTGAGTAAGAGGTATTTTTGTTTTATATTTTATAGTATAATTTTACATATGCCCAAGGTTTTTACTTCCGATAAGCAAAAAATTGGTAAACTAGGCGAAGAATTAGCTAAAAGGTTTCTCGTGAAACATGGTTATTCTATTTTAGAAGAAAACTACACAAAGAAATATGGTGAAATAGACTTAATAGCTAAAAAAAATAGTGTTATTCATTTTATAGAGGTTAAGAGTATAGTTTCACATGAAACTAAAGTTAGTGTTACACACTTGCCCACCAAAGCCTTGGAGTCAGAGAGTGAAACTTACGACCCTATACAAAATTTACATCCTATGAAACTTCGAAGACTCTCACGTGTTATTCAAGTATATCTCTTAAATGTTCCACGTGTAACAAATACTAGAAGATTTGATGAACCAAAATGGCAATTTGATTTAATTACAGTAAAAATTAACGAAAAGGATCGTATTGGAACCGTAAAACATATAAAGGATATAGTAATATAAAGTTTCATGTGAAACAAAAAGACAATGAAATACTTTTGAAAAACCTACGAGGATACTTTGGCGCAGGACTTTTGAAAAAAGTTTCATTGTCTTGATAAATAAGTCCTGTTTCATATGAAACATACCCAAAGTGTTTCACGTGAAACACTTTATTGACTTTTAAAGGTCTTTTCAAAGGTAAAATCTATTATATTATAATGTCCGTTATAAAATCCTTATAAAATAAGCTTATTTTTCTATAAAGGACATTAATGTCTATTAGAAATTGAGACTGTCTTATAGAAAATTATTAGAAAACAGGGGACTTATGCCCCTAATCCCCAGTCTTATCCCCACTTTTATTATAAAATAAGGGCTTTTTAACACCCTATTGGACATATATTAGACATGGTTTTTATAAAAGACACAAACTGATACGATTGTCCTTTATAGTGTCTTATAGACTTTTGTATGTCCGATAGAAATAAATTCGGTACATAAATATAATTAATTAAATAAATTTAGTAAAATTAAATATGAACTTTCAAAAGATAAATAAAACGGTTTCTTAATTTTAATATATGCTTTTGTGATTATTTAACTACAATACTTGATTACTTAGTTTTTTAATCCATTAAACATGTAGGCTACTGTAATGCGTGTATGATTAAAGCTAAGCTATTTTAGTATTGAAAAGACTTAGTGTTTATGTTAAGCTTAAACAATTCGGGGTGTAGTACAGTGGTAGCCCTAAAGGATTGCGATTTCAAGAAATGCCTAAACATTTAAGAAATCAGGAATATACGCGGTTTGGGAAATACAGGTATTAGTTATTCAGTAGTTAGTTAAAATTCGGGGTGTAGTACAGTGGTAGTATACGCGGTTTGGGACCGTGAGATCAGAGTTCGATTCTCTGCACCCCGACAAAGAAATACAAAAATCCCTCGAGATTAATCGAGGGATTTTTGTATAAATATTTAGTTATTATAATTTTCTAAATATTGTTTATATTCAGAATCAGTTAATTCACCAGTAGGGTTACCATCTGGACCAGTACGAACCCGTCTTTCTCCTTCAGAACCTGCAGCCATCATTCCTTGATTAGATTCATCAATCGGAGATTCGGGTTTTACTTTTTCTTCTATTTTTGGAACTATTTGTCCTTCTAACATAATATTTGACATGATTAATAATATATGTTACATTATACTCCAATCAAACACAAAAGTCAATAAAAATGATAACGACATTCAAAATAGAAGGGTTTATTGATACCCATACGCATCAAGATTTTATAAAAAGATTAGGAAGAGTTCGAGAATACGAACTTCAAATAAATGTAAAAGGGGGATATGACATCCCTACAAAAAATATTGTTGAATGTATTCAGAATCACGAAATAGCTAAATGCAAAAGAACAATAGGGTTAGATGATGCTCAAAGTTCGGGCTTATACTTATTTTTAGTAGGGGAAAAAAGAATTGCCCATCATAGGACAAAATTCCTTCTTCATAGACATTTTGACCCAGTTACAAAAAAAATCAGTCCTAATTTGTCTGAAACAGAGATTTTTCTTATTAAATACTTCTGCAGTAGGACATACCTTACTCTTGAAAAAGCGTTAAGGCTTATGAATGAAAATAATGGCAAAGGGCGAATTCTAAGAGCCTATGAAGCCAAAGATTATGGGATAGTCCATGAAATATGGTAAAACCAAAAAATACAAAAACAACCAATTGGTCAGCGAATTTCGCTGGCCCTTTTTTATTTTTTAAAATGTGCTAAGATACATATACAAACAAGCGGGATTAATTTAGTGGTAGAATGACTGCCTTCCAAGCAGTATACAAGAGTTCGATTCTCTTATCCCGCACAAAGCGTTATAAAAATCCCCAATAATGGGGATTTTTATATAGTGGAAGATATCAAGTAAACTATTTCACTATTCTTTTTTAGCCTTATCCCAAGCTATTTCAAATAATTGCTTCATAAACCCAGCAATGGCTTTATTTCGTATAATAATGGAATGTAATCCCTTGTCCCAAACTGTTATAGCTACATTATCACCCCATACAGATGCATTTATTTTAGGATTGTATAATTCTTTATCTAATACACGAACTTCTCGCATTTTAAAACGAGCGTCTTTTATTTCAAAATCAGATTCGGGGGACTCGGGTTGTAAAAGACGAGTAAATATATTTTTCTTTATACGTTCTTCTCTATACTTCTTTAATTGATCCCGGCCCACCGTAAAAAAAGTAGGATCACCGCCAAAACGAAGAACTTCGCTGCCTTTGGGTTGATCTAAAGAAGAATAGAATACCTTAATAAAACCCTCTTCACCTTGTAATTCATTTATATCTATGGGCTCATTGTCTTGAGATATTGCATACATTGCAGTTAACCTAGGTAAAATAGAATTAAGAGACAATTTTTTAGATTTTAAATCATTTTCTTTGAATTCGATAAAGTTTTCAATACTTTTTGGGTTTTCTACATAAAAACTACGGCGTTTACCATTTACAGAAACTTTTACAACCCCCATTTTTAATAATTCTTCACATGCAAGATGAACCGATGAACGAGGGAATTTAAGTTGATTAGAAATTTCTTGAATACTTAGCATACCTTTTTGCAAAAGAAGCATATACACCTGTTGTTCGGCTATACCCAGACCAATTTCTTTAAAAGTATCTTTAATTTCTTGGGGGATTTGTATCATAAATAAATAATATCATAATGTATTTAAAATGACAAATATTTTTGACAAATATATAAAAAATCTATAAAAATCAATATATTTAAGCTAAAATGGAAACTATCTATTCAAAATACTTGTCATATCTATTGACATTCAATTAACTTAATGCTATATTGTGATTAATCAAGTCCACATAAGTAATAAAAGTAGGGACTTTAAAAATTAGCATGTTCAATTAATTAAAAAATATTGGTCTTTGTTTAGATAGAGTAATGATTTGGAAATGGTTTAACAAAACAATTTACAAAACAATTTGATTTTAGATTTTAAACAGAAATAAAAAACCTAAAAATCATGAAAAATCTAGTAGACGACCGAAAAAAATTATCTGAAGAAGCCAGTTATTTAATGGAGCACACAAAATGGTGGGACAAAATCCCTTTCATTAATTTTCCTTCCGATTGGGAAGTGAGAATTGTACCCCCATTACATGGAGCAGTTATTTGGTTTAAAGTAAAAAAAGAAAATGTTCTTTTGAGCATTTATCTTGATTGCTATGATCATCTTAGCTGTGTTGGCGAACCTTACTGGGAAGTATATCCTGTTGAGGGTAACGAGGAGAGATTTTTAATGAACGATATTGATGGCTTATTAGAAGCTATTGGTAGAGGTTTAGAAAATCCTGAAAATCCTTTCAGATAAAATTATGAGGACTCTTAAAAAAGTCCTCTCAATTTTTAAGATCACAAGTAATTATTTGTGGTTTTAAAATATGAAACAATTGATTGATAGTGGGAAAGATGTCTCTTATAGGCATTAGAGGCATCCTTCCCATTATTAATTATGAAAAAGATAAAAATAACATTCAAAATTGATCATGTTAAAGAAGGTAAACAAACTTCCAGAAACATTTTTAAAAATGCAAAAAGTGGAACACATTTCCATAAAGATAAAACAAAGTACAACCGTAAAAACAAAAACAACTATTAGTTCTTAAGAAAATGAAAAATAAAACTATTATAATCAATCCAAAAATACAGAGAACTGTAATAACAATTTCAATGATTTGCTGGTTAGCACTTATTATTGGGTCATTCTATTATAGATACAAAAATTCCACTAGTGAACCTTTAAACGCTACTTATTCCTATGTATTATTATTTACTGCTTTTGGAATATTTGCGCTTGGAAAATATTTAACTAGCCCAAGAAGAATTGGCCTTACATTCTTTTTTATTTGCTTAATAATTGTATTTTATTTAATTTTTCGGATCTTTTATTAAAAATAATATTAAATAAGATACATATAACAAATATCACTGTAAAAACAAATTGCTCTTTACACGAAAACTATGTGGAAACTAGTAGCAGCTTCAGCATTGGTTTGTATATTATTATTGGTTAGCTATTTTTTAGGAGGAGTAACGCCCGAGGCTTATGAAACTTTTAAAGTAGTATTTGGATGCTTTGGATTTATATTCTTTGCATCAGCCATACTAATGGTATACGAATACAATCAACAAAAAAGCCCAACAGGATAGGTGAACAACAGTAACCGATGCCGTTGGCAACCCAACATCCGATTTAACCCCGGATGTTTTTTATTTTTAAAAAGAGAATAGTAAACAAAAACCCCTGCCATGGTGTGGTAGAGGTTTTTGTTTTAAATATTTTGGGATAGAGGTCCAAAATACTTTTTAAAATAAAAGACTATTTTGCAACAGCGTCCTTTAGAGCTTTTGCAGCTCGAAACTTTGGAACGCGTGTTTTAGCGACTTTAACGCTTTCACCAGTCTTTGGATTTCGTGCCATACGAGCTGGGCGATCTTTTACAGAAAAGATACCTAACCCTGCAATAGAAACTTCATCACCCTTTTTAAGAGTGCTAACAATTTCTTCGATGATAGCATTTACTAGCTCTTCTGAAGCTACTTTTGTACCACCAATGCGTGCATTAACGAAATCAGCAAGTGCTTGCTTGTTCATAAATTGTATTACATTGAACTATTAAAAAGTCGACCGCCTGCGACAAGGGAAAGAGCAACTTGTATACATTATACCGCAAGGGTTTTATAACACGCAAGTAAAAATGGTATTGACTTAATAACACTATTGTATTAAATTAAAGACTAATAAAAAATCTAAAAATGAGAAAAAAATTATTCATGGTTCTCTTGGGCTGTAAGCCTAAAGGACGACACACAGAACAACACGACATATTTTTCGGGATAGGAGAATCTTTAAAAGATTTAATCCCTGAAATTAATAAATTCTGGCCGGAAGCTGAAGGTAAAATCCACATTGATGCATGGAGAGAAGTTACTGCCGTTGATAATAATAAAGTTACTACCTGCCAAAGAGATTTTGATTTAGATATGCGTGAATCACAAAAGTCCAATAAATTATTTTTTATTAATTTGGGTGGATACAAAAAAGATCAATTCGAAGAATTCCATTATAAAATGTTAGTGGTTGCTAAAACCGTAACAGAGGCAACTGAAATTGCTAAAGATACATGGTTTTTTAAAAGTACAGGATTTGATGGTGCTCCATCTCATGTTGATGATAAATATGGTATTGATGTTGATGATGTATCAGAAGTAATCGATCTTTTATCTGAAACGATGAAACAGGATTATAAACTTGTTATTAATGACAATGTTGCCGTAAATCCAGATAAAATTTATTTAGGATACCTACCGTTCAAGGAGATAGTATAAATAGGTTTAAAAACTAATAATTTAATAAGGGGTTGTAGAAAATTTTCTGCAACCCTGTTTTTATTTTATGCTATAATCACAAGCATATATGATGAGCAAAAACATAACCAGGACATTCTTGCGAACGGATAAAATGATGACGCACTATATAGAAACAATGAAGGATCGCAAAGAAAAAGGAATAACAGAAAACCCTTTTACAAATTGGCAAAAATTCTTAGTAAAAGAATTTAAACATTGGGTAATTACTGAAAATGAATTTCCTTATGATGCAGTAACAGATGTTAATCATATGATATTACCTAAAAGAGAAGTTGCTTTTGATTGGAATTTATTAAATGATGATGAAAAATCAGAATATATAGAGATAAGAGAAAACTATTTAAAACAAAACTATGATTCAATATGGGAAAGTCTACCTCGTGGGCAAACCACGCCTGGATATTTTCATTTGCATTTAGTTGTTTTAAAAAGAGAACCAGCATAGCATATAATAAAAATCCCACAGGTCTAACCTGTGGGATTTTTATTATTCAATTTATCTATATATTTTAAGATTTACTACCGGGCGACTTCGATTAGTCTATTTTCTCTTATTAAGACTACTCGGATTTCACCAGGGTAAGTCAGGTCGGATTCGATTTTCTTTGCAATGTCCCGTGCCATTTCACGTGCTCCAAGGTCGGTGACTTCACTTGGTTTTACAAAGACTCGGACTTCGCGACCAGCGGACAGTGCCCAAACCTTTTCTACTCCTCCAAATGACATAGCGAGAGCTTCCAAGTCTGCAAGACGCTTCAAGTAATTCTCTACTGTATCACGACGTGCTCCAGGGCGAGAACCAGATATAATGTCCGCAGTTTGAACAATTACAGCTTCTACTGTTTCATGTGGACAGTCGTCATGGTGAGACTTCATAGCGGTAATTATACGCTTGTCTGCACCAAATTTTTCTAGTATTCGAATACCAATGTCGATATGTGTTCCTTGAACTTCATGATCCAATGCTTTACCAATGTCATGAACCAACGCACCAGCTTTGGCAATTGCAACGTCCGCTCCAATCTCAGCAGCAATCATACCTGCAACATGAGCCATTTCCACACTGTGTTGCAAGACATTTTGCCCATAACTAGTACGGAAATAAAGTCGTCCAACAATAGCAATAATTCGAGGGTCAAGAGTAACAATACCTAGTTCCATTACAGCTTGTTCACCCTTTTGTTTGATTATATTATTGATGTCTTTTTTAGCTTTTTCTATCTCTTCTTCTATTTTAGCTGGTTGAATCCGGCCATCAAGAACTAGATTCTCCAATGCAATTCGAGCTATTTGGCGACGAACTGGGTCAAAAGATGAAACCACAATTACCCCTGGGGCATCGTCTACTATTAGTTCAACTCCGGCTGCTTGTTCAAAAGCCCGAATATTTCGTCCCTCTTTACCAATGATTTTACCTTTGATGTCATCATTGGGTATAGCCACATTAGTTGTCATCATTTCACTAGCGGTTGAGCTAGCCAGACGCTGGATAGATGTAGCTAGGATTTCTTTAGCTCTTAAGGCTAATTTGTCTTGAGCATCACGGTCAAACTTTTGTAAACGAACTAATAGGTCTTCTTCATATTCGGCTTCGGCACGCTTCATTATTTGTTCACGAGCCTCGAGCATGGTTAGAGATGCAACCATTTCAAGCTTTTTGTCTTGTTCGGTCTTTGCTTCATCTAATTTTGATTTTAAAGTGTTAACTTCTTCAAGTTTTGACTTTAATTCATCAGCACTTTTGTCGATATCAACTTGGCGCTTGTCAACCAAAGCTTCTTTGGCATGAATGCGTTCCTCTTCTTTTTTAATCCCTTCGCGCATTATGCGGTCATCATTTTTGACCTCATCACGCAGTTTGTCGGCATCCTTTTTACCGGCATCTATAATTTTTTGCGCTTCTTCCTTGGCAGCAATCATCATCTGCTTTAACTCAAGCTCGATGGATCCTTTTTTACCTAGAGATATGACTTGGCGGATAAAATACCCGGCAATAACCCCGACTCCAAGACCGAGAAGCACAAGGAGAATGATTCCTAGTGTTCCCATAAAATTAATAATTAAAGAATAATAATCAGACAATAAGGTATGAACCTATACTAGCAAAATATATAAAATATTGCGAGTTTTTCAATAAAAAAAGGAAGATGTAAAAAACACCTTCCTTAACATGATAGACTACTGGATAATTATCCGGTAACCAGATTGTTTTCAATACCTTTACTCTTTAAAAAAATCTGTAAACCTATTTTCTCAAAGGGGATTGTATAGATTAAATGATTTTGAATTTTTCTTATTTTTTTTATTATAGAAGTCTTATTCTCTAATTCTGTAGAAGTCGGGAACCAAACATTAATAAAAGCTCCGGGATCTTCTTCTAAGAAGAGATACTCTGGATTCTCTACATAATATTTGTCTTCTGTATTTTTTTGTTTAATTAATGAATTAAAGCTATTTAGTTTTTTCTCAAAAACATTTTGTTCTTCTTCAATTTTTTTAAGAGCACCAAAAATTTCTATCTTATCAAAACTCCGATCTTCTATTATCAGAATCTGTAGACTCCTATAAATTATCCCGATAAAGGATAAAAATAATAAAAATAAAGTGAACTTTAAAATAATTTCAGGTTTATGAACCCCTAATTCATAAACTAAAAGAAAAACTAAAAAGAATGAAAGAACTGCAAAAAAAATAGTACTTTTCCTTTTTTGTTTAACTTCACGACCCACAAGAATATTGTAGGTTAGAACCAATTCTGATTTTTTTAAATCTTCGGCTTTGATTGTTAAATTGTTCATAGTTTAAGTTGTTTAATCTTAACTATATTCCTATAAAATAGGGATGTCAATAAGATTAATATACTTATATATCTAAAAATCCCACAGGCATCTCCTGTGGGATTTTTAGATATTTTGATTTTAGATGAACTAGATCTATTTATTCTTTGTTAAGACTTCGTCGATTATTCCATAAGCTTTAGCTTCACTTGCACCCATCCAGTTGTCGCGGTCCATGTCTTTTTCAATTTGAGTAGCTGATTTACCGGTATTTTTAGCAAGAATTTTAATTAAATTCTCTTTTACTTTTATGATACGCTTTGCAGCAATTTCAATATCGCTGGCTTGGCCTTCGGCACCACCTAAGACTTGGTGAATCATGATTTCACTATTGGGTAGTGCAAACCTTTTACCCTTGGCACCAGCAGACAACAACATTGAGCCCATAGACGCTGCTAAACCAACACAAATAGTAGATACATCGGGTTTAATAAAGTTCATGGTGTCCATTATCGCAAGACCAGCAGAAACTGACCCGCCAGGGGAATTAATGTAAAGTGAAATATCCTTTTTAGGGTCTTGATGAGCAAGATGTAGTAGTTGAGCAATAACAACATTGGCAACTTCATCATTAATAGAACCAGCAAGAAAGATTATTCGTTCATTTAAAAGACGTGAATAAATGTCATATGCGCGTTCACCTTGGGGTGATTTTTCAATAACTGTGGGGATTAAATAACTCATATATAATGTAAATTAGTTTTATAAAGCCAGTATAGCACAAAACAAAACCCCATTTAAGGGGTTTTGTTTTTACTGTGCATCTAGGAATTCAAAAGTTTTTTCATTTTTTAATTGAGATTCAACATATAGTTTTGCACGAAGGGGATCAATATCTTTATACATTTGTTTTAATTGTTCAACTTCTTTTTCAACTTGCTCTGCATCTGGTGTAACATTTTCTAATTTTGCAATTTCATCCAATGCTAGTTGTAGTTTCACACGCTTTTCAGCACTTGGACGCCATTCAGATTTAATATCATCCATACTTTTACCAATCATCTTTGCGTATTCATCTAAATTCATTCCAGAATTTGCCAAGTCGGACTCCATGCGGTATGCCATTCTTTCAATCTCACCATCTATTAGTAAATCTGGAATACTAGTTTCCATTTCTTCAATTATTCGCTCACCAATTGCCATTCGAACTTTATCACTTTCAATCATTTCTTTTTCCTTTTGCATGTTTTCACGGATTTTGTTTTTTAAATCTTCAAGAGTTTTAAAACTATCACCAAAACTTTGTGCAAATTCATCATTTAGTTCAGGAAGTGTTAAAGCTTCATCGGCTACAGCTTCGGCAGAGACATCGTTATGATTTTCATCATGGACACTACCATCGGGGTGAGTATGGGTTTTGCCACCACCAGCACGCATTTTTTGAAGTTCAGACAAAGACTTTTCAACTTCTTCATCAGTAACTGTTACTATCTGTTTGTTTTTATTTTCAGTTTTTGCAATTTTTTTATAATCTGAAAGTTTGATTTTAGGCATTACAGTAACTGTCATTTTAAATTCCATTGGGTTATCCCGAGCAATTTTAGTGATGTTGATATCTGGGCGACCAATAGCATCCGGTGCATGAGTTGTAATAATGTCACCGTATTCTTTCATCAAGGCTTCTTCTGCCATGGCTTCAAGTATTGCCATGTCTTGTAAATATTGACGAGCAGTAGCTGGGGGAACTTGGCCTTTACGGAACCCATCAATTTCTATTTCTTTTGCAAGTCTTGCAAGTGCAATTTCTTCATGGATTACCAAATCTTCATAAGGAATTGTTCCACTAATCTCAACACGAGAATTTTCTAATTCTTTTTTTGTATATTTTGCTGACATAATTATTATATAAACAAAAACTTTCTTTGAAAAATGTCCGAGGATCCTTTGGCGCAGGACTTTTGAAAAGAAAGTTTTTGTAGAATATTATTACTTACTAAATTTTTCTTTATAAAGTTCTTGTGATTTTACAATTGCATCAATTGCTTCAGCACGACCACGATACCCAGAAATTATTACAGGATATTTATTTGGATCATCTGATTTAAGAATTTTATATGTTTCAAAAAAATGAGAATATTCTTTTAACATATGCTTATTCAAGTCAGCTAAATCATTTATATCATCAAAACGACGGTCATTTACTGGAACAGCTAAGATTTTTGCATCACTTTCCCCAGAATCATTCATATCCATAATTGCAACAGGACGAACCGCAACCATAACACCTACAGCCAATGGATATGTTGAAAGAATAATTACGTCCAAAGCGTCACCATCTTCCCATAATGTTTGTGGGACAAACGCATAATCAAAAGGATAAGGTGCAGCATTATAATTTGCTCGATCAAGCGCAATTAAACCTGTTTCTTTATCGATTTCATATTTATTATTTGAACCTTTTGAAATTTCCACAATACAATTAAATTCTTGTGGAACATTTTTACCAATTGTTACATCGTGCCATAAATTCATATTATTCTTCGTCTTCTAACGCATTAACTTTTAAATCATCGACTATCTCTTCAGCAGATAAATTTTCTTCATCTACTGTTGGCGCAACTTCATTTTCAATCTCAAGAGCATTTAGTTCTTCATTACTTGGCTCAATATTTTGAGCATCTTCACTAAGGTCTTCAAAAGTTTCTTCCATTATTTCTTCAGTACTTGTATATTGGGCTTCGTTACCACGAATATCGATTTTCCAACCAGTAAGCTTGGCTCCAAGTCTTACATTTTGCCCTCCGCGTCCAATAGCTAATGACAATTGGTCTTCTGGAACATCAACTTCGGCAGTATGAGTTTCATCGTCAATCAAAATATCAAAAACTCGAGCTGGAGCTAAAGAGTTAGCTACAAATATAGCTGGATCTTCATCCCAAGGGATAATATCAATCTTCTCTCCATGTAGCTCACTCATAACAGCTGTTACACGGACACCTTTTTGTCCAACACATGCTCCAACTGGATCAATACTAGTATCGTGTGAAACTACAGCAATTTTTGTTCTTTGTCCGGCTTCGCGGGCAATTGCTCTTATTTCTACAGTACCATTTGCGATTTCAGGACATTCCATAGCAAACAAAGCCTCGATTAGTTTAGGATGAGTTCGAGACACTCGGATAGAAATTCCTCGTGGACCTTGTTCAACTTTATATAAATAAGCCTTGATTCTCTCCCCACGTCGGTGATATTCACCAGGAATTTGTTCTTCTGGGGTCATTATTGCAAAAGCTCGGCCAATAGCTATAGAAACCATTCCGCGTTCTATTTTATCAACAGTTCCTGTAACGATATCACCTTCTTTTGCTCCAAATTCAGCCAAAATTACTTCTTGTTCTGCTTCGCGGATTTTTTGCATTATAACTTGCTTGGCAGTTTGGGCAGCAATTCGACTAAAATCTGTGTGCTCTTCCAAAGGGAAGATTACTTCATCTTCTAATTGAGCTCCAGATTTGATCATTTGAGCATCAGCTAAAAAGATATGATGTTCATCATTATAACGAACACGAGTATCGTTTTCGTCATAATCCTCGTCTTCTGTTTCTTGGTTAACGATCCGAACAACGGTTTCATCAACGACAATTTTAACCTGATAAAAGTCTAACTTACCGGTTTCTACGTCCATTTTAGCACGAACAATTTGACCTTTTTTGCCGTAATCTTTTTTATAAGCGGCAGCAAAAGCCTGCTCTATAGCATCAATGACCTTTTCTTTAGAGATTTTCCGCTCTTCTCCAAGGGCTTCCAATGCGGTTCTCATTGTTTTTAAGTCCAACATATTAATTTGTATTCTATTTATTAACTTGTAATATAAAATGAATATACCATAACAAAATCTGTATTGCAAAAAGTGCGCATAAATTGATATAATAGGTTTATGAAAAAATTCTTATTTTTATTTGTTTTTATCTTATTTTATCTTGTTGGAATAAAATCCGTTGGAGCAATGACGACCTGTGTTGCAACACCAAATGTAGGTACTGATACAAGTCATGAATGTGTAATGCTCTCAGGTTATGCTTGGGGTGCGGATCAAGTTTACTCAACTATTGGTCCTGGGGGAATTGGTTGGATAAATTTTAATAATACCTCAACTGGGTCAAATACTGCTGGATCAGGTCCTCAATATTATGTGGAATTTGATCGCGACAACTGGGAACTACATGGTTATGCATATAGTGAGAATTACGGTTATATAAAATTTGGAGGATTTAGTGGTTCTGGTTCTGATGCTTTTCCAAGCACAGCACCTTGCGCAGCTAACCCAAAAGGTGGGTCAGACTGTAACGCTCATATGATTAAAAATAGTAACGGCGGGTATGAACTGGTTGGTTATGCTCGTTTTTGTTTTGTATACAACAATAATTGTGACCCATCTTCTGGTTTAAAAAGCTCAAATGAATTAGGTGGCTACGATGGCTGGATCGGCTTCAAAGGTTCTGCTTTTGGTGTTACTTACTCAACATCAACTAATGGGTTCACAGGTTATGCTTGGGGAGGAGGTGACACTGATACATCAAGCGCATCTTATGGCCAAGGTGCTGGTTGGATTAAAATGGACCCAAGAAATGTCCCAATAAAATGTGCAGTAGCATCAGGTAAAGACTGTATTAATGACAACGCAAAACCAATTGTTACCTTAAAAGTAAACGGTACAGATGATTATAAAAAAATAGACCAAAACACTCAAGTTACTCTTACTTGGACAATTACCGGCGCAGGGATTACTTCTTGTGGAACAAGATTAGTTGCATCTAATAACCAAGGAGACACTCGTTGGGCTAGTAGTAGTACTGCTAACACAAATAGTCCTGCATTAACAAGTACTAGTTTGACTGGAAGTTGGACATTAGGTTATATTACCAAAGCCACAACATTTAGTTTAATGTGTGAAAATGGTACAGAAAGTGGAAATGATAATGTAATAGTTGAGCTTAATGCCTATACACCGGTTGTTACACTTTCAGCCCCATCAAGTGTGACTTATAATGGATCAGTAGATGTGACTTGGACAGCTACAAATATACCTTTTGGTTGTAGTGGCGGAGCTGTAATTTACAATAAAAATGCGCAAGTTGTTGCAAATGTAACTGTTAGTAGTGATGGAACAGCAACATTTACTGATACAGGAACAGTGAGGGTTAGTAATGGTTTAACAGCAAATGACCAATGGCAGTTTGAATGTAAAGATAATACATACCCAGACCCAAAACCAAGAATAGGAAGATCAACGATTCAAAAAACTACAGTAAATATCCCAAACCCTACACTTACTATAAGTGTTAAAGATTATTCTACAAATAGTACAACAGATATTCCTTGTAATAATAGTGGTGTGATAATTACATATAGTGCATTAAGTGCAAAAGCAAATTCTTGTAAAGCAATGATAAGCGGTTCAACCACTAATCCTAGTTGGGGTAGTTCAACAACAATAACTCAAGATGGATCAAATCATATTGTTGCAACTGCAGAAATAACTGATACCGACCCAATTTTCCAACTACAGTGTCAAAGGGTTGATGGTACTCCTTTTACTGCATCTAAAAAATTAAACCATGTTTGTAGTGCTGATTCTGGAAAATTAGAATTACGAATGGATAAAAGTTGTATCCAAACAAATGAAACATCATTTAATGTTTATTATAAAGGATCAGCTCTCGAGGCTAATACTTGTCAGAAAAACTGGATTGATAGCTCTTGGCAAGGAGCATTAAGTAATTTTGATAGTTATTCAACATTTTCACCAAGTTATCTTGGTGTAGGAAGTTATACTTATACTATGTCTAATTGTAAGGAAAAAAATTACCCAAGTAACCCCGCGATTCCAGATCAAAGTGTTGCATTTAATATTGCAGTTTCTTGTACACCAGTATGTAATAATTCTTGTGACCCAAATTGTCCAAACTATGTAGGTAAATTCCGTTGCACCCCACCACCAACAGGTACTGGAACAAGTAGCCCTTCAACTCCAAGTACCCCTTCGACACCTAGTACACCTTCGACTCCATCAACTCCAAGTACCCCTTCGACACCTAGTGGACCATCAACTTCAACTGGTACTAGCACAGGTACAACTACGGGGTCTAGTACAGGATCTACGGGGTCTAGCACATGTACAACATACTGTAACTATTCACCGAAATTTAAAGAACAATAATAAATGATTAATATGATTGAAAATAATTTGCCTTTTGATCATATTCAAAAGCTAATAGAGGATTATCTTAAAGAAAATGGATATGAAAATATACCAGTAGATTTGTCTTTACCTGTACATAATCAACATGGTAATTTTACAACAAATGTTGCATTGCGTTTAGCAAAAATAAAGAAAGAAAATTCGAAGATGGTGAGCAAAGCTGAATCACCTAAAGATATTGCACAAAATATTTGTAATTATCTAAATGAAAACAATAATGGAATAATAGAAAAATCCGAAATTGCTGGACCAGGTTTAATAAATATATATTTGTCTAACAATGCTAATAAAATTTTATTAGAAAATATAATTTCCCATTCAGAAGATAATTTTAAATTAAATACTGATACTGGAATTCATTGGGTAATAGAACACACTAGCCCAAACCCAAACAAAGCAATGCATTTGGGGCACTTGCGTAACAATTTAGTAGGCATGAGTTTATCAAACTTAATAGAAGTTTGTGGGGGGCAAGTTACTCGTGATGCAGTGGACAATAACCGTGGAATAGCAATAGCCAAAGCCATGTATGGGTTTTTGGTATTAATGAAAAAACAAAATGGAGAAAATTCACTTCAAGAATGGATAAATAATCCAGGAGAGTGGTACACACCAACTGAAAAAGGAATTCGACCAGATGTTTTTGTGTCAGATTGTTATGTAGGATGTAGTGATTTAATTAAGAATGACACTACCGGCGAAGTTGAAAACATTGTTCGCCAAATGGTAGTAGATTGGGAAAATAAAGACATAGATACTTGGAAACTATGGCAACAAATACTGGACTATTCACATGCTGGAATGGACATGACATTATCTCGCCTAGGTAACAAATGGGATAAAGTTTGGCATGAACATGAACATTACCAAGCCGGCAAAGAATATGTAGAGCTTGGTTTACAAAAAGGGATATTTAAAAAGCTAGATGATGGCGCAGTATTAACCCAAATTGAAGAGCATTACAATATTCCAGAAACTATTTTATTAAAAAACGATGGCACAGCATTATATATTACTCAAGATATAGCCTTAACTGATTTAAAAAAGAAATACTACAATGCGGACAAACTAGTATGGGTTATAGGCCCTGAGCAAAGTTTAGCAATGAAACAAATGTTTGCAGTATGTGAACAACTAGGCATTGGTAAATTATCAGACTTTATCCATATTTCTTACGGATACATGGGATTAAAAGACGGTGATGGTAATTTTAAAAAAATGGCATCACGCGATGGGACAGTATTACTAATTGATGATTTAATTGATACTGTTAAAGAAAAAATTTCAAATGTAATAGGTGACAGGTTGCAGATTATAGATGATAAAAATTTAGTTGAAAAAATAGCATTAGCCGCGACAAAATTTAGCATCCTTAAATGTGAAAAAAATATGAATATGGCATTTGATATAAATGAATCCATAAACATTACGGGGGACAGTGGGGTATATATTTTATATACTGTAGCTAGAATCAAATCAATTTTAAGAGAAGGTGAAAATCGCGGAATAAAAACAGATCAAGAAAATATAACTGGCAATATTGCTAAAGATGTTTTGCGAAAAATTCATAGCTATAAAATAATGCTAGGGAACTGCAGGGAACATTTGTCCACCCATCCAGTAGCCCATTATTTATTGGAATTAGCATCTACATTTAATTCATGGTACGCAGTAGAAAAAATACTTGATGACAGTGACACTGTTCCAGAAAAACTAGCAATCCTATACGCGGTAGAAAAAACAATGACCGAAGCTTTGCACATTTTAGGAATAGAAACAGTAGAGAAAATGTAATATAAATAAAACCTCGGTTATACAGCCGAGGTTTTATTTATATATTTTATATTTGATGTTCGTAATATTGACCATAGTCATCAGTTACATAGAACTTCCAGACACCACCATCACCAAAAAAGTCGGATCGATTACTGCAATTTAAAGCGGTTGATGAATATTGTAATGTTGTACCGGCAGTTGGTGAAACAGCACGATTAGGAGTAACAGGACCAGACACCCAAGCAACACCAATTTTAGGATTTTTAGCAATACCTCCAGTAAAAACACTATTAACTGTTATTTTACTAACACAAGGACTGGTATTAACTGTTTTTTCAAACAAAACAAAATTATTATCATTATAACAATCACCAGTATTTGTTGGACTAGTTGATGGCTTAAACTGTGTACAAGTAGCTACAACCTGACTATTTGTATTATTTGAAGAAGATAAAGTTCCAGAAAAACTTGGATTCTTATACATACTTATAAAAGCATCACTTAAACATCCCGAATCAAGATTAGCAGGGTGTAGATTACAACTATTACCCAATCCAATGTTAGTAGTAGGACTAAAGCCGGTAGAAGGTTCAAGTTGTAAAGTATATCCTGCTGGCTTACTTGATTCTTGATTTGATATTATTATTTGAGAAGAAAGCATCCCAGGAATTATTGCTTCCATTGGTTTAGAATTAAAACTGGCTTGAGTATTAGGGTCTTTAAGATTTTGAGCTGGGTAAAGATAACCATCAAAAACACTTCCGCTACGATTGAGAATTTTTATATTTCCATCAACTTGAGTAGCACCCATGGCAACTAATTTGTCAGTATAAAGACCAATACCAAAATAGTTTCCCAACCCCCAACAATCATATGTTCCACAATCACCACCTGTACCAATTTTTTCAAAAGTTCTTACACTGGTATCAGGACCAGTTTTAACTGGATAACCAGTATTACTATTAGGAGCAGAACTAGTAGGGTCAACATAGTCAGCCATTACAAATGAACCAACTGTGACCAAAACAAATAGAGAAAGAATGAATATTTTATGTTTCATATACCCATATTATATCATATATATTACTTATCCACATACTGTGCAAAAGCTGGATTTATATTAAAAAAGGTGGTATAATGATACTAAATAAAAAACAGGAAAACCATGAAAAAGTTAAATAGGATTAAGGGTTTAACTATATTAGTTTTACTCTTTATGTGCTCCTTTACATCAAAAGGACAAAAAGGCGAAATTGTGGCGCCAGATTCACAATATAGATTAGTACCATTACCAACGCTACAGTACTCTAATTTTATTGGAGAACCAATAGCAACTGTTGGAGATGTTATTGTCTTCAAAGATTCACGGACCAATCCGAAAAAAGTCTATGACATAAATGGTACACCTATAAATTTTGCTATTTTTGGTGTAAATACCAGAACCGGTAAATTTATTTTAGTAGACCAATCTATACAAGACTTAGGATATGCAGTGATGCAGAGCGAACATGCTGGTGGTAATGTTTTCTTTGTTATATCTTACGATAAAACAAAGATATACAAAGTTATTGTAAGCCAAGATTCAATTTCGGCTGAAATGATCTACCAGAACCCTTCGCAGTCAATTACTGCGGTTACAGAATACCTGAACGAGTTAGTGATTTCTCAGTCAAGATATGGGATAACAATTTTACGTTCAGATAATTCTATACGTAAAACCATACTGTATTCAACAGAGTACAGTTCTGTAACTCAGTATGGAGATCTTATTGTATTTGGTGGATATAGTTTTGGAATAATCTCTACTTTAAACATAGAGACTGGAGAAATCCAAGACATTCGTTATAACACATCAACAATTAATGCTACTTTTGTTAAAACTATCAATAATCAGCTCTATGCAGATGTTGATGGGGAGATTAATAAATATAACGGCAAAGATAGTTGGAGCAAGATTGTTTCGGATATTAACCCAAAAACCCTAAGATACAATGCTATTCTCGGAGAATATACTCTAAGGACTAAAGCAGGGGAAGATTACATCTTCCGAAATGATAGTCTTATAAGTATACCTAAAAGCTCGTATGAGAATATCCAATACTCAGACGACTACACACATACTTTGTACAAAAGATATGGTTCAGCAATGAACTTTAATGCATGGTATGTGTTACCTCTAAATGGAAAATTGTATGGTGTTGGCGATGGGATGGTTGGTACCGTTCAAAAGGTAGCAATGCCTGGCGAAGATACTACAACTGGATTTAAAAAAATACAGTTATCAAGACTGACCATTTATCCAAACCCAACAGTTGATATTTTAAACATCTCAAATCTTGAAAAAGATACAGATGTTTCAATCATCAACAAAGTTGGAGAAATTGTTCTTTTGAAAAAAACTACAGGATCGGTTGATATTTCAACCTTAACTCCTGGCTTATACTTTTTAATTATTGACGGCTACCAAGTTGTCAAAATTCAAAAAGAGTAAATAAGCAATAACTCTTTAACGGCTTTATCGGTAAAACGATGAAGCTTTTTTTTATTTAAATAAATTTACATAAAACAAAAACCTCTTTTAAAAGAGGTTTTTAAATTTAAATATTTAATATTTTATGGGTAACAATTTCCGCGATTACTAACACCGCCTGAAAAAGGGGTCATTAATCTACATTGACCAACAACTTCTGATCCACTACCTGGAATAACTCGACCTAAATATGTTGGAGTATAAACAGTTGAACTGTATTTAAAATTAATAGGACAACCTTTATTTTTTAAATCATCTGCTGTTAAAGTACAATATTCTGAACCACCTAAACCAAAACTAGATGAAGTTAAATTAGAAGGCTCTATATATAAATTATAATTTGTAGGATTAGCTGTTTTTGAACCAACAACAATATAAGGAGCTCTAGCGTATCCTAGAACTTGAAAAACTCTAGGGTCAGAATTGGTATCAAATTGCCACAAACTAGAATCTGTTGGGTCACCAAAAGAAAATGCATTAAGACTTGAGCTATTTGATAATTCACCACGAACCTCAAGATCTTTACTAACACCAAAACCTTGACTAAAAGTTGTTTGACCTCCAACAACAAAACTATTTTTGGCAAATTGACTAACATCGGCAACTGTTCCACCTGTACCAACACCTATTTTACCTGGCTTTAAAAAAGGACTATCTCCGGAAAAATTCCCATTTAATATCGGAGCTGGAGTATTATTAGTTGGGGCACTTGTTGATTTGTTAACATAAACAGCATTTACATAAGTTAAACCAATACCAAATGTTAAACCAATTACAATAAGAGTTGCATAAGCAATATATTTTTTCATACTATTCTTGTGAATTATAATTCATAATGTCGAGTTGCTTTTTAGTAGGTGGTAGACCTTGGTCTTTAGTTTTTTGGTCTACATCATCTATTAACTTTTGAGCTTGTTCTTTTGTAACAGGGATATCTTTTACAACTTGTTTTTTATTTAAAAAATAAAGTGTAATTAAAACAGCCAGTAATAAAATGGCACAAACCATAACAGCCTTAAATTTTTTAGGATGATTTTGGTATATATCATGCATTGGAGATTTATTTATAGTATCCATAGATATATCATTATTTATTTTTGTATTATTTTCTTCCATATAAATATTATATTAATATTAACAACCACCAAGATCTTTAGGACTAGAAGACGGGTTTATTTTTCGACAAGTACTTACCCCTGTAGATGAATTAAATTTAGAAAGTATACTTCCTGATGGACAAGAACTATTTGTAACAGTACAAGTATTACCCATACCTAAATTAGTATTTGAATTTTGACCGTAAACAGTAAAAATTCCTTTATTCTGGTTATAATCATTAAGTTGACTAAAATTAGAACTACCACAACCGCCATAACCTCCATTACCTGAAAAACAGGCTTGGACACCTGGAACGCGTATAGCCCCACCAACAACAAAGTCTTTTTGAACCCAAACATTTCCAACCAATGTTGCATTTTGACGGACAGTTACATTTTCACCAGCACCAGAAGCCAAAAGATATAAACTATTAGCATTTGTGCCGTTAGAATCTGCTTGGTTTGTTCCATCACCAATACCTAGTTTACCTAAACGAACCTGTATTCCTTTACCCAAGTGAAGTGGAGGATAAGATGTTGTACCTCCTGGCAGGGCAGTTGGTTCTGTAAAAGCAGAAACAGCCAAAGCTCCACTAATTAGTAATCCACCAAGGATTAAAACTAGAAATTTACTTTTGTTTATCATATAGCTTAATTATACCCCAGCAGTGTGTGAGATGCAAAAGAAAAAGCTAAAATATTTTAAGCCTTATGTTATAATAAACAATATATGTACATTCCAAGCGTTGCATTAAAAAAGTATTTTTTGGATTTAAAGCTAATAACCCAAAATGATATTATTTTGGCGGAAAAACAATCATTAAACACTAATGATGGCTTGGGTAATACTTTTATATCTTTAGGTAAAATAAACGAAGAGGATCTTCAAAAGGCAAATGCTCATATAATTGGGCTTAATTATTTAAATTTGGATAATATTGATATTGATTTTGAAACAATGTCTTTAATTCCAGCGATTATTTGCCAAGAATATAATGTTTTGGCTTATAACAAAACAAATAATGGTGTCGAGGTAGCCATGCTTGATACTGATAGTTTGGATTCTATAAAAGATAAAGTTAATTTTAAAATACTACCCAGGTTAACAACAAATAAATCATTAAATTCTAAACTAGAGATTTATAAAAATACCCTAAAACAAGAGTTTGTTCATAATATAGAAAAAGAAATTGAAAACATAAAAGAAATAATGCCAATTAATGAATTATCAATTGATACGCCAATTGTAAATATTTGTAATTTAATAATTTCATATGCATTAATGGAAGGATCACATAATCTTTATTTAGAGCCTAATCAGCATGGATTAAATGTACGATTTAGAAATAATGGAAAAATCTACAACATAATCAATCTGCCTCATAAATTAATAAATGGGGTTAGTGCTAGAATAAAATTTTTATCAGGAATTGATGTTAATCAAAAAATGGTTAGTGGAGAAGGATTTTTTGAAATAAATGATGACTTAAAAATAAAAGTTAAAACTAGTATAATCCCGGTTTATTGGGGTGAAAAAATTATAATTCATTTTATTAAAGAAAATAAAAAAGGATTAAATTTAGAAAATTTAGGTTTCCATGGACAAGCATTAGAACAAATTCATAAAGTCTTAAACAAAAAAGAAGGCGTCATAATTGTTAATGGCCCCAAGCAAAGTGACAGGACCACAACACTATACACAATGATTGATATGGAAAATAATTCCAATGTTAACATTGCAACACTAGAAGACCCAATAGAAATGCAGATAAATTTTGTAAACCAATCTCAAGTAAATCCAGATTTTGGACTAGATTGGAATAATGGTTTACGTTTTATTTTAAAACAGGATCCAGATATTTTAATGACAACTAAAATATATGACAAAGATATAGCCAACATGCTATTTAATGCTGGGGGGAATGGGCAATTAATTTTATCAACTACAGAATTTATATCAATAAAAGATACCATCAAGGGCTTTAAACAAATGGATTTACCACTGCATTTGATTGCTAGCAATTTAAAGATAATCATCAACCAAAAATTAGTAGGGGGGCTAGGCAATGAAAAAGAAAAGTATTTTATGAACGATACCGAACTAATAGAGTTATCAAAATACATCGATTTAGACAGAATGCTCAAATTTTTAAAGACTGAAAACATAATAGAGGACCGTGACACATGGCGAGAAGTACCTTTTTATAGACCGAATAAAAATGAAGGATATAGTGGTAAAGTTCTGATTTCAGAGACATTATATATAAATGAACCCATAAAAGAGCTAATTTTAAAGGATAATCTTGAGAATATTGACCAAATCTCTCAAAAACAAGGTAATTTAAGCCTTTTAGAGGATGGAATATTAATGTCAGTAAAGGGAAAAACTAGTTTGGAAGAGGTTTTTAAGGCTATAAACCAATAAAACTGTGGAAAAACTTGACAAATGTCTCCGAGTTTGCTATACTAGTTTTGTGAGTATATGCCTTAACGGTTATTAATGCAAACAAATGCCTACACAAACCCCGCAAGGGGTTTTTGTGTTTTTGGATGTGATATAATAATCCTATGAAATCAAAACAAGTTCTTATAATTGGTAACTTGAAGCAAAACCCAGCAACACTAAAAGAGGCTGTTAGTTTGTCCAAAGAATACATAAAGATTAAAAAAAGTTTTAAATGGATAAAAATAGGCATTGCACTGCCATACCCGTTCCTTTATCCAATACAAAAAGAGTTGGGTAAAAGCCTTGATCTTTACGCGCAAGCAATATCTAGTGAGACAAATGGGGCTCATACTGGTGAAGTTAGTAATTTACAATTAAATTCAATTGGTATAAAAAATACAATTATTGGTCACAGTGAAAGACGCGCCAAAGGCGAAACTAATACAGACATTGCAAAGCAAATTGAAAATGCATTATCCAAAAACATGAATATTGTTTTATGTGTGGGAGAAAATTCTAGACACGATGATGCAGCACATATTAAATTTGTTGAAGAACAAATTGGAACCGCACTGCAAAAAGTTAAAAAATCTGAAATAAAAAATATTATTGTAGCTTATGAACCAGTTTGGGCAATAGGTACTGGCGCTGTGCGTAGCGCAAACCAAAATGAAATTTATGAAATGACAATTACAATTCGTAAAAAATTAGTAGATTTGTTTGGTAAAAATACTGGGGCTGAAATACCAATTATATATGGGGGGTCAGTTAATGAAATAAATGCTAAAGAAATTATGTCAGTACACAATATTGATGGAATGCTTTTGGGCCGAGCGAGTTTAGATATAAACGAAATGAAGAAAATTATTAATCAAATAAAAAGATAATAGATTTATGAAAAGTATCACAAAATTAACTGGTATAAAAGGAAAAAATATAATACTGCGTGCAGATTTTAATGTTCCGATAGATAAAAAAACTGGGGCAATACTGGATACTTATAGGATTGATTCGACTTTTCCAACTATTGATTTACTTATTAAAAAAGGCGCAAACATAATAATACTGGCCCATATGGGGGATGATGGTAAACAAACTTTAGCCCCAATTGCAAAATATTTACATACAAAAAAATACAAAGGCTATTTTGAAACTAGCACTAACCCAGAGATTATCCGCGAGAGTGCCGACAAACTATGTAACGGGGAAATACTGCTTTTAGAAAATATCCGAAGATTCGAAGGAGAAAAAGAAAATGATAAAAAATTTAGTGTATTTTTAGCATCACTTGGATTTGCATATGTTAATGATGCGTTTTCAGTTTCACATAGAAAACATGCCAGTATTGTAGGTGTACCCAAATTACTACCCAGCTTTGCGGGACTACAAATGGAAAAAGAAGTTAAAATGTTAGACAAGGTTTTAAAACCTAAACATCCATTTTTGTTTATTTTAGGTGGAGCAAAATTTGATACAAAATTACCATTACTAAAAAAATATTTAACTAATGCTGACGCGGTTTTTGTTGGTGGAGCATTAGCAAATACATTATTAAAAGAGCGTGGCTACCCAATTGGTAAATCGCTTAGCGAAGATAATGTCAAAGGCCTAAAACAATTAGTTAAAAATCCAAAATTACTGTTACCAATGGATGTGGTAGTAATGCGAAAAAAGAAGTTAGAAAATATAGCGATCGAAGAAGTTGAAAAGATGGATGTAATTGTTGATGTTGGTACAGAGAGTTTAACCAGAATCAAACCATTAATCGAAAAAGCAAAATTAATAGTTTGGAATGGACCACTTGGTAAAACCGATGATGGTACAAAAGATTTATTAAAATTGTTAGCCAAAACAAAAGCCGAAGTTATAATTGGCGGGGGAGATACCGATGAAATAATTGATGAAATGAAAATGCGCAATAAGTTTACTTTTGTTTCAACTGGTGGCGGGGCAACACTGGATTATCTCGCTGATGGAAAACTTGCTGGAATAGACGCACTAAAATAATACTAAAAGCCCAAAACTACATACGAAAACAGACCCCCAAGGCGCCACATGTGGCGCCTTGACTTTTACTACTCAAAACTGTTTAATTGGGTAAATTAATCACTTAATTATGCAAACAAAAAATTTAAATAAACAGAAAGAAGATTTTGAAAAATCTATTAAAGATTTAATTGAAAAAGGTTATGCAGAATTTAACATAAACCTTACAAAAGAAGACTTCATTCGGTGTATGGAGCCAATGAAGCAAATAACAGCAAAAAATCATGGACTAACTTATTGCACCGATCCTGAGGCAGAAGAACATGACAGAGGACTTTTTTACAGAAGTAAAAACCAAGGGAAAGATGACAAATGGTGTTTCCATCATTATGAAAACATAGAAAATGAATTCCATAAAAAATTTGGAGAAGGAGTTTGGAACAATGATTTACTCATTCTTTTAAATAATTCAAAAAAAGTTCATAGAGAGTTTCAAAAAAAATCATCTGAAATTGTAAAAGCCATTGATTCTTTAATGCCAGAATTTGGACTATACGATTTGTACATTAACCCAATGTCTCAAGCTTTTCAGGTTGCTAGATTCGTAGCATACGATGAAGCAAAAGAAAGATTCACGGTTGCCGGCAGACATTTTGACCAAAGTTTTATTACTTTACAAGGATACCAAAGCCATTCAGGGTTATACTTGATTGATCAACAAGGTAAAAAAATAAAGCTTGAGTATCATGAGGGTAAGGTTTGGGTTTTTTTTGGAAGAAAAGCCCCTCTCTTAACTGGTGGTAAATTAACTGCCAGCGAACATGGTGTAAATGTTTTCGAAAAAGGTATACAAAGAGATGCTGTGCCATTCTTTGGGCACACATATCGTCCGGAAATTTTATAAATTTGGCTGAGCTATTGTTTTTATAGACCTTGCGTGGATTCGTTCCTGCAAGGTTTTTTATTTTAAATTTTTATTTTTTCTAGGACTTTTTCAAAGTCTGTTTTTTCAAGAGTAAGAGTAGGGAAACTAGTTAAACCATCGGTTAACATTCTTGGCATAAGATGAATATGGAAATGTGGAACATCTTTGCCAACAACAGATATTTGAATATAATCGCAATTAAGATTCTCTTTAAGAGATTTCATTAAATTTTTAGTTTTTAAAAATGAGTAAGCCAAAACATCATCTGGTACATCTTGCATCCATTCATAATGATTTTTAGGAATTAATAAAGTATGTCCAGTAGACACAGGGTGAATATCTAAAAAAGCCAAAACTTGATCATCCTCGTAGACTTTATATGCTGGGATTTCGCCAGCTATGATTTTACAAAAAATACAGTTATCCATAGGTATATTTTAGCACAATTTAATGCGCTAAAAAATGCAAAAGGCAAAACTCAAAATGCAAAATTGAAAGTAAAAATTCAAAAATAGAGAGCGCGAAACATTAATTAGGGTTACTTTTAATACTTTTTACCTTAAATTTTAACCTTTGGCTTTTGAATTTTGACTTATGCTATACTAATTACTATGTCACTAAACAAATACAGTTTAAGAAAGAATAATGGTGAGCGAATTCCAGAATTAGACCAAAAATATGGAACTTTAATTGCAGATATTTTAATTGCTCGAGGAATTGATAGCCTACAAAAAGCTAATATTTACCTACACGGAAACCTAAGAGATATTTATGGTGACCCTTTTAGTATACCTGATATGACTAAGTCCATTGAAAGAATTCACCATGCAATACAAAACAATGAACACATTACCATCCATGCGGACTATGACTGTGACGGTATCCCTGGGGCATGTGTACTATCAAATTTATTTAATATAATTAATTATAAAAACTATAGTGTTTCTTTGCCGGATAGAAACCAAGAAGGCTACGGACTAGGGATAGACCATGTAGAAAAAATAAAACAATCTGGCAGTAGTTTAATAATTACGATTGATCTTGGAATTACAGCGGTAGATTCTGTAAACTATGCAAATGAAAAAGGTATTGATGTTATAGTTACGGACCACCACACAATGCCTGAATTATTACCCAATGCTTATGCAATAATTCACCCCAAGGTTTTAAATAGTAATTACCCGAATAAAGAATTATGCGGAGCAGGGGTTATATATACACTAGTTCGAGCCTTTGAAAATGTTTATAAAGATACATACAATATTCCAAATAATTTTTCTTATTCTTTAATTGACTATGTTGGGTTTGCTACACTCTCTGACATGGTTGAACTTACTCCGGAAAATAAATTATTAGTCAAAGAAGGTTTGGATATAATCCGAAACAAACCTCGTGTTGGTTTTATGGCACTAGCAATAGCCTCACGAGTGTATCTTAAAGATTTAGACCAAGGAGATGTAGCTTTCATGCTAGCTCCTAAATTAAACGTAGCATCACGCATGGGTAACCCATACGATGCTTATAATCTTTTAATGGAACAAAACCAAACTAAAGCAAAAGAATTAGCTGACAAATTAGTAGCACTTTCAAACGAACGCCGTAAATTAGTAGCAATGATGGTTAAAGAAGCCAAAAGAGAAATAGCCCGTACCGAAAGAGATAAAGACAATGTTATAACCATTGGTCACCCATCATGGCGTGTAGGGTTATTGGGGCTTGTGGCGTCAAAGATTGTTGAAACATACGACAAACCAGTTTTTGTTTGGGGACGAACCGAAGGAAATGATGAACAAAAATACAAAGGATCATGCCGGGGCAATAGCACAATTAGTGTTCATTCTTTGATGTCACATGTATCGCCTGATATTTTAAGTGAATACGGTGGGCATTTCGAAGCCGGAGGATTTGGTGTTAAAGAAGACAAAATCCATGACCTGCACAATGAAATGAATAATGCTTTTATAAAAATGCAAAAAGATGAGCCAGAATCTCCTGAAAAAAATATAATGATCGATACAATACTGCCAATATCTCTTTTAAAGCCAGGGTTACATAATGCTATTAGTAAAATTGGACCCTTTGGTCCGGGGAATACAGAACCAATTTTTGGTTTTACAAATGTTGAAATAATGGATATTAGGAATTTTGGTACAGGTAACGCTCATATTGAAATAACTTTTAGAGACAAAAACGGTCTTACTGCTAGCACTTATGCTTTTTATAAAAATGGATTTGATGTAGGCAATCCTCAAATAGGTGACACAGCTCATATAATAGGAACATTAGATACAAAATTATGGCAAGGTAGTGTGAGAATTAAATTAAAAGATGTCATCGCTTCTAAATCGACGATTTTATAGAAAAAATATATAATAAGATTATGTCTCACACAATGGTTATATATACAGATGGTAGTGCACTAGGGAACCCTGGCAAAGGTGGTTGGGCGTATTTGGTTTTAAATAAAAAAGAAAAAACAGTTATCGAAGGTGGTAGCCACGGCGGACACACAACAAATAACCAAATGGAATTATCCGCATTACTTAATGTTTTAATTTATTTAAATAGATTAAAAGAACAAAACGACATAATTATTTATTTAGATTCTGACTATGTAAGAAATGGTATAACTAGCTGGATTCATAATTGGAAAAAAAATTCTTGGCACACAGCTAATAAAAAATCTGTACTAAACAAAGAACTATGGGTACAAATTGATACTGAGTTTGAAAAAGCCAAAACCAAACACAAAATAAAACTAGAACGCGTCGATGGACATAGCGGTATTGCTGGAAATGAAATTGTTGACCAAATTGCCAAAGCCATGGCTGGGGAAACAGATTGGGATTTATACAATGGCCCAATTAACGAATTTGAAAAATTAAGAGAAATGTCATTATAAAAATATGTGGAAGATCCTGCGCATAATCATAATATTAACTTTAATATTTCGCGCAGTTTATATTTGCTTTTTTACTGAAAAAATAAATATCATATTCCCGCCAGATAATGTAACAATATCTGGCTATGTTGATGATTACCCCGAAGAGAGAATTAGCTCAAATAGATACAGGGTTAGAATTACAGAATTTAATAATCAAAAAGTTACAGATAATTCTAGAATCTTAATTGTTACCAATCCTTATATAAAGGATATTTCATATGGCAGTAAATTAAATTTAATTGGAAGTATTGAAAATCCAAAAGACTTTATAACTGACAGTGGTAAAAGTTTTGATTATGATAATTATTTAGCACTAGATAATATCTATGGAATAATGCGTGACCCAGAAATAAAAATTATTCCCGGGTCTGAAAATAATTTTATAAAAAATATTTTATTTAAAATAAGATCAAAATTTAGTAAAACATTAGATAAAAATCTAAATGAAAATAGTTCGGTATTATCCAAAGGAGTACTGCTGGGGGAGAAGTCTGGAATAACAGACAAAACCAGAAACAATTTAGCCAAAACTAGTACATCACATATTATTGCTCTTTCGGGATATAACATTACAATTGTTAGTGAAATTATAATTCAAATAACAAAAGGGTTTTCTTTAGTAACTAGAACAATATTAGGCAGTACTAGTATTTTACTTTTTGTAATCCTTGCCGGTGGCGGTAGTAGCGCTAATCGTGCAATGATAATGGCTTTTATACTACTGTACGCTAGATACCGTGGTAAAAATTACAATGCAATTTGGGCTTTAATTTTAGCCTTTAGTATTATTATAACTATAAACCCAATGTCGTTTAGATATGACATGGGGCTACATTTATCAGTCTTGGCAACATATGGGCTTATAGTTTTTCAAACACCAATTGCATCATATTTTATTAAAAAGCATCTTCACCCTAAAATTGCCGATGTTTTAGCTAGTACAATTTCAGCCAGTGTTATGACACTGCCATATATAGCATACAATATGGGAATAATTTCATTTATTGGAATTTTTGCAAATTTATTAGTTGTACCACTACTGCCACCACTAATGCTATTTAGTTTTATTGTGGGTTTGATTGGACAATTTTCAAATATTTTAGCATTGCCTTTTGTTTATATTACACATTTATTATCGGGATTTATTTTATTTATTATAAATACGTTTGGAGAATTACCATTTAGCGCAATTTATAAAGAAAATATCCCACTGGTGGGGATATTACTGGTATATGGAATTATTTTTTATTATGCGTTTAGAGTAAGCAAGAAAGAAATTACCTTGCCGCAGTAAAATTTTCTTCGATAGTTTGCCAGTTTAGGTTTTTAAAAAAATCTTCGATGTATTGTTTTTTGCCACTTGGTTGATAATCCGCAACATATGAATGTTCCCAAACATCTAATGCTAATACTAATGTACAATCTTGAAGTTGGCCTAAATGTTGTTCATCAACCCAAGCATTAATAAGCTTATTTTCTTTTCTGTCATAATAAAGCATTGCCCAGCCTACACCACGAGTCGTAGCAATAGCTTTAAATAAAGTTAACCAATTATCAAATGACCCCCATTCTGTATTGATAGCATTTTTTAATTTACTATCTTCAGCTAAAGAACTTGCTCCACCAACAAATGAGTTAAAATAGACTTCATGATTACGCATACCATTGTATTCAAAACCAAATCTGCGTTGCAAACCACTAATTAAGCCCATATTGTTTTCAGCATCAATAGATAATTCTTTAATTTTTGAAAGCACAAGATTTGTATGATTTACATAACCAGTATAAAGCTTGAGATGTTCCTCCATATTTTTTTTAGATATTCCAACAAGCTCGGGAATGTTAAATGTTTTTGCAGTATAGGTTTCCATAAAGATGATTTTTATTTCTTATATGGACACAGTATACTATATATATGTTTAAAGGTAAAAAACTTCTTCTATTCATATCATTTTTAGTTTTACTATTAATTATTGGAATATTTTTAATTAAGGCCAAAGAAAAGCCTTTGGAAATAGTAATGCTAGACATTGGCCAAGGAGACGCGATTTATATACAAACCCCAAATAACAAAAATATGCTAATTGATGCCGGCCGAGACCGTACCATAATGCACGAACTGGGAGATGTTATGCCCATTAATAAAAATAGTCTTGATTTTATAGAGGTTTCCAACCCTGATTTAGACCATATTGGGGGTTTTCCTTTTGTAATGGAAAAATATAAAGTTAAAAATATCCTGTCTCCAGGGACTAAACACGATAGTTTGGATTCATATAAAGCCATAGAAAAAATAGCCAAAGAAGATAAAATCCCAATAAATAGGCAAAAAACAGGGGATGTTATTATGATTGATAAAAAAAGCAATATTACTTATAAAATACTCTGGCCTGAAGGTAATGTTAGTAATTGGGAAGTAAACGCTGGCTCGATGGTGGGATTATTAGAATATAGTGGCCATAAAATACTTTTAACCGGGGATGCTCCAAAAGAAGTTGAAGACCAAATAATTTTCAAATATGGTTCATATTTGAAAAACATTGATATTTTAAAGGTTGGGCACCATGGGTCACATACTTCAACCGGGGGCTCTCTCGCTAAGCTCGCTCGCCCCAAATATTCCATAATTTCAGCTGGACTTAATAACCGTTATGGTCACCCTCATCAAGAAACATTAAATACGCTAAATTTAGTTCACTCAAAAATCCTAATTACAGCTAATAATGGGCGAATTGTTTGCAAAGTTTGGATTAAAAAAGAAACAGTTTGTATATAAGTTTTTAACAAAGTAAAATATGCTTTTTTTAGAGATTAATTATGCTACAATATTAGATATAATATGAAGCAAAAAGTCTTTGGATATAGCTTTATCTTTCTGGTTATCTTCCAGCTGTTTTCACCTTGGATGATGAATTTTTCCAAAACAGGAATTACTTTAAATAAAAACACTGCCCGAGCTGCAACTTACCAAAGAACAAGCAGCACAACTGCAGATAATTGGAACGATCGAACAGAAGTAATAAAAGACCATAGTAATGCTTTTTTTGTAGTAACAGCACTTAATGATGGAGTATCTTTGGGTGTTAGTTCTTATACTAGCCCTGATTATAAAATCAATAATCTCTCTATAGACTTTGTAGCAGTAACAACAACAAGTACATGTCCTGGTGGGGATATCAGCATTATCCAAAACAAAGCACTATCAACATTAAAACCAGTAAACAAAGGGTTAGTTGGTTTTGATTCAACTTATACAACAAATAATTTATACTTAAAAACAGATTACACCATAGACATATCTAGTACAAACTTAAAAACAGATTGTGTTTATGATAATACTAGTTTAGGAAGCGATGCTTATGGTCATTATGAATTTACTTATCAAGTTGAAGACGTAAATGGTAAAAGATGGAAATATCTTGAATACACAACAACAGGCGAAGCTGTAGAGGATTCAATGATGAAAAAAGAAAAATCAAAAGGAATTCTTTTTACTTCAGCTCAATACAATAAAGGAAATAATTTTGATATATCTTGGGGTGTATTAACACCAACTAAACTTGTTTCAGCTTATACTTGTGGAAATAGTGAGCTTATCGGTGAATCAAAAAAAAGCTCTACCATGAGTTCTTCCCAAACCTCTACCACAAGTATAATACACGATGGTCAAGGATCTAACCCTAAAAAAGTTACATATCTACATGAAGGAAAAGATTACACTATCTATGAAAATTTTTGTTCAACATCAGTAGACGATGCTGTTAATAAGCCTGACACATCAAATGGGGGTAAAGACTATACTTTAAATTTTAAAAGAAACTATGCTGGTTTTAATGCATCAGCTGGTTTTAATTTTAGTTTACCTATCACAGGAAAAGCTCATTCATTCTATCCATTTAATGATACCAATAACACTGATTCCACATTAAAGGGGTCTTGCGTCGCTGATTTTTGTTTAAAAGATTTTAGCGTTGAACCGGGAGATTTATCTAAAAAGGATGGTAAAATTTATGTCCAAACAAAAATTTCAATTTTATTATCAGACGCAAACGTAAAAAAATTTGTACCTTTTTCTGATAAGAATGATACTTCAAATCCTAGCAATAACGGTATAGCTGATTCTGGTGATAACCCAGGGGATTGGGCTGCATATTTAGACGATGATAAAAACAAGGGTGGGGTTGATTACAGACCAGCATGTGAAGGTAACGGTTTTTATTTAATTTGGGGAGAAAAAGGTGACACTATTGATTACAAAGTTTGTGACCACCCCGCAGGAGTTGAAGTGAATGGTGATGGATATCATGAAATAAACTTAAATGAATATATGTTTGGTGAAAAAATGAAACCATCACCAATAATCGCACAAAAAGCCAGTGGAATGGTTTTTGAAATTCCAGTTGGAGATCTTGATTATGGAAAAACATATTTCTTTAAACTATATGGTGCTGATGCAGGACAAGGAGTATTTGATTTAGCTAATGATGGTTATTCAGTACAAGTGAGTAGAACAGTTGATAAAGATATTAATGATATTACCCAAGATTCTAGAGATGGATTTTTGGTAAAAAGTGGAGATCAATTAGAAGCTGAAATAGATTGGCTACCAGAGTGTAGTGGTACTGACGCTGCTACTTGGTTCCAAGGATGTATGGTTAAAGGTTTTTACTATTTAATCTTTGTACCTACATCAGCTCTTTTGGCTTTTGCTGGATACATGCTAGATAAAGTTTTAATTTACAGTATCTCACCAGATGCCTATAAAGCCCAATATATAGTTGATGGCTGGAGATTTATTCGTGATTTGTGTAATTTGTTCTTTATTTTTATGCTAATATATTTGGCATTTAAAGTTATTCTGGGCATTGGTCATGGAACAAAACAACTAATAGTAAACACATTAATTATTGCAACAGTAATTAATTTTTCATACCCACTGGCTACAATTGTAATCGATGTTTCAAACATTACAGCTAGGCAGTTATATTACAATGCATTTAATAAAAAAGACGCTAGTAGCGGGGAACCACTTGGGCTTTCTGCAACAGCAGCATCTGGGTACAACCCTCAAAAGTTAATTGTGGACGCAATGGAGACAAGTGGTCTTGATAAAGAAAAAGAAAAAGGTTCAATCTTCCTAATCCTATTAATTGGAGTTATCTTTAACATCATTGCTATGTTTATGTTCCTAAGAATAGCAATGCAGTTTATATTTAGAATTTTGGGTCTTGTTTTTGCAATTATTCTTTCACCTTTAGCTGTATTTTCATTCTCTCTAGATAAAGAAACTAGAAGTAAAATACAAATGGTGGGGTTTGATCAATGGTTAAGTGGTTTACTCACAGATTGTTTCAAGGCTCCAGTATTTTTATTCTTAGTTCTTGTAATGACATTATTTATTAGTGACAATCCTTTCAAAGCAGCATTATCCGGTGATGTTAATGGGCTAGAATGGTGGATGAGTTTAATAATTCCTTTTGCTTTGATAATGGGATTTTTAATGATTATTGAAGGTGCTACAAAAAAAATGTCATCTGGTTTATCTAATATGGCCAGCGAACAATTCATGAAATATGTTGGTAAAGCTGGGTCATTTGCTATTGGTGGGGCAGCTGGGTTAGTCACAGGAGGGGCAGCAACACTAGGACGCAGTACTATTGGTAAATGGGCAGCAAAAAGTGCTGAAAATATTAGAAATAATGGTAAAGATAACTGGATTAATCGACAAAGACTAAAGACATTGGATAAAACAGCTAAAGCAAGCTTTGATGTTAGACAAAGTGCTATAGGCTCAACCATAACAAAGCAAACTGGAATTAATCTTGATAATCCTTTGATTGGTAAAATCCCAGGAATGAGTACTGCAGCAACAGCAGGGGGTTACATGGCTATGAAAGACAGAGCTAAGAAAAAGGAAATTGACCGCGCTGAATTATTGGGACATGACAAAAAGCTAGAAGAAAACCTAAATCACGAAAAAGAAAATAAAGAAGCAGAATTAAAAGATATTGAAAAAGATGACGAAATAAATCGTTCTTTATTAAAGGAATTATCTCAACAACTAAAAGAAAATACCGAGGCTTTGGAGTCACAAGAAAAATCAATGACTGCCTATTATGATGGTAAAATCAAAGAAGAAGATGAAAAAGTTAAAGACAATGATGATATAGTCAGAAATTCCAATGTAGAGATCGCAAGACTAAATGCTCAACTAACATCAACTACAGATCCAGCAGAAAAAACAAGAATCCAAAATGAAATTAGAACCCAAATGGCAACAAGAACAGACGCAATGACTAAAAAAACTGACGCAATTGCTGAAAAAAGAAAACTTGAAACACAAAAAGATACTAATTTAAGAGATTTGAAAGAGTCTAGCCCTAATGGACAAGCTGTAACAAAAATAAAAGGTGATATAAAAACTGCAAAAGAAAAAGAGGCAGAGCTTTCAAAAAAGAAAAATGATATTAAATTTGGTGTTGAAATTGAAGTAGTTAAAAAAGATAGTCACGGACATATTTCATACGAAAAAGATAGTGCTGGTAATGTAGTAATCGACCCAACAACTGGAAAACCAAAACCACAAATGGTAAAAGTTCGTAGTGGTGGAATTGCAGGAGTAGACAAAGCAATAAGTCGAGTAAAAAATAACAGAATGCTCGAAGCAACATTAAGACATAAAAGGAAAAGTACAGGGGATGCTATTGAGCTTAAAACTTATTTACAAAAATACACAGAAGATTTTAATGGGGACGAAACAAAAGCAATAGCCCAACTACAAAAAGAATTTGGAGAAAATTATGAAAAAGTTAGTAAAACTAATTATGCAGGATCAGCTGGTAAACCGGGTCATATGCATGAAATAACCCATATGATAAACGACCATTTTCACCCAGAGCAACATAAAAGTAATTACAAGCCACCAGCAGGTGGAGGAGCTAAACCACCAAGTAATGACCATGGCCACGATGCAGGGCATAGCGACCCAGCACATCATTAAAATAAATAACATATGAATTCAACTTTTATTGACGAACTATATAAAGATACCGAAAGCTACAATGTATTAGTGGAGCGTTTTGGTAGTCTTAATAACGAGCTTAAATCAATACTGGAAAATCCTTCACTAAAAGATGAAATCTTAAATTTAATGGCTCGTAATAATATCCATAAAGATTATTACGACCTAGTGGCTAGAAACATTGCATTTTATCTACTGCAAATAATGGAGCCCAAGGATTTACTAGAACAGCTTTGTGTTGATATGCCAGAAATAAACAAAGATGTTCTAGGCATGTTAGCTAAACAAATTGAAGAAGTTATCATAACCAAACCCGTAATAGACATCATTAACCAAAACTGGGCCGATGATGATAAAGAAGCCGAAGAATTAGCTGAAGCAATAGAAGTTGCAATGATACCTTTACCTCCTAATAAAATAGAAGAGCTAAAAAATAACCCAATAGATATTCCTAAAATAGAAATACCCGAAATTCGTCCTGGTAAAATTTTAACAAATGAACAAGTAGAAAAGTTAAACAAAGAAGCAATAAAAGAATCCAGCACTTGGGATGATAAAATTAAAAATGAAAATCTAAATAATACACCAACTATGGCTGTTAGAAAGACTATTGATACTAGTTTACCTAAAATAGGTAACAACTGGGACCAAGACCAATACCGGGAAATTCCAGAATAATACAAAAATTAAATATACTTGTGCTATAATAATACTATGCAATTTCAAATGCCGAGATTTTTGGACATTGAAGACAAGGTTATTGGACCATTAACTTTTAAGCAATTTATTTTCCTTGGAGGTGGAGGTGGTCTTGCTTATGTTGCATATACTTATTTAGGTTGGACATGGGGATTTGTTTTCATTGCTCTTTTTGCAGGTCTTGGAATAAGCTTAGCATTTTGGAAACCCAATAGTCGCCCAGCAATAGTTATGCTCCAAGCATTTTTAAAACATTATACTAAAAATAGAATGTATGTTTGGCAAAGACCAACAGTAGCCGAAAGAAATAGCGAAAAGAAAGTTGTGGAAGAAGTTGAAAAAGTAGCCGAAAGAAGAAACTATGACCATAATAAAATCGAGTCTTTGTCTTGGAGTTTAGATATAATGGATAGGGAATTACCAATTCAATCTGGCTCTTCAGTAGAAATGAATAAAGAGAAAATTGAAGATAAATAATATATGTTATCAAACAAACCTAAAAGCCAATCATTTGTTCCTATAGAAGAAATCCGCGATGGTGTCGTGTCTCTTAAAGATGGGTCTTTACGTGCAGTATTAATTTGTAGTGCAATTAACTTTACATTGCGTTCAAGTGACGAACAAAAAGCTATCATTTCTCAATTCCAATCAATGCTTAATTCTCTTGATTTTTCAACACAAATAATTGTTGAATCTCGAAAATTTGATATCCGTCCATATTTAATAACTTTGGAAAATAGATTAGATCAAATTGAAGAACCATTACTTAAATTCCAAACCAAAGAATACATAGAATTTATCCGTGAATTAACAGAAACGGTTAACATCATGTCTAAACATTTTTATGTTGTCGTGCCTTATAGTGAAGCAGTTTTAGAAACTGGTGGTTTTTTCCAAAATATTTTTGGAGGAGTTGGTGGACTTAAGAAAAAAGAAACCGAAGAAGAATCTAGTTGGAATGAAAAAAGAAACCAGCTTGAACAACGTCTAGGAATAGTTATGCAGGGACTTGGTAGATGCGGGGTAAGATCTGAACCATTAGACACAAACGGATTAGTAGAAATGTATTATAAGACATTTAACCCTGGGGATATGGCTCAGTATATCCCTAAACAATCAGATAACGAAACAAAATAATATGGCATTCTTTGGATTATTCAACACAAAAACAGCGAACAAAAAAGATGAAATAATGAATCTTCGGTCTTTGTCTGTAAAACCAGAAGATATTTATAATTCAGCAAAGCTTGAATTGCAAGACATTATTGCGCCATCAGCTCTTCAGATACTGCCAACGGCGCTTAATTTAGGGGACATGATCGTACGGTCTTTTTATGTTGTTGGATATCCAAGTATTTTAACTGACAACTGGTTAACACCAATTATTAATCTAGACCGAGTATTTAATATTGCTCTTAACATTAACCCAATAGATACTGGTAAAATATTGCAACAATTCCAAAAAAAGGTTGCCGAAGTCCAAAGCCAAATTGCAACACGGGAAAGTAAAGGTATGGTTCGTGACCCAATGCTTGAAGCTGCTTATCGGGATTTGGAAGATTTGCGTGATGGTCTTCAACAAGCACAAGAGAGAATGTTTGAAGTTGGTTTATATATTAGTATTTATGCTGAAAATGAAACCGAATTATTCAAAGCTGAGAATGAAATCAAAGGTCAACTTGATTCACAAATGGTATTTTTAAAACCAGCAACATTTCAACAAGATGTGGCTTTTCTATCTAGCATTCCTATGGGTGTAGATGACCTGCGTGTTGTACAAAAAATGAACACCGAACCACTTTCCAGTACTTTTCCTTTTGTATCATTTGATTTAACAGGTAACAAAGGAATTCTTTATGGAATTAATCAACACAATAATAGTCTTATTATTTTTGACCGATTTTCATTGGAAAACTATAATTCTGTAACTTTTGCTAAATCTGGTTCTGGTAAATCTTTTGCTACCAAGCTTGAAATTTTGAGATCACTCATGTTTGATACTGATGTAATAGTCATTGACCCAGAAAGGGAATATGAATATCTATCTGATGCGGTAGGTGGACGATATTTTAATATTTCACTTTCATCAGACCACCATATTAATCCTTTTGAATTACCAATTCCAACAAAGGACGAAACCGAAGGTGATATTCTTCGTCAAAATACTATTAACTTGGTTGGATTATTCCGTGTAATGCTCGGGGGGCTAACAGCTGAAGAAGATTCAATAATCGACCGTGCTATTACCGAGACTTATGCACTAAAAGATATCACGGCTGATTCTGACTTTAACAATATTGAGCCTCCACTACTGTCTGATATGGCGGTTGTATTAGCTGGTATGGATGGAGCAGAATCAATTTTAAAGAAACTGGAAAAATATACTACTGGTTCATGGTCTGGATTTTTAAATAAACCAAGTAATGTAGATATCAACCGTAAATTCGTTGTGTTTTCAATCCGTGATATGGAAGACGAATTAAAACCAGTGGCAATGTATATTGTTACTCATTTTATCTGGAACGAAGTTCGTAAAAATTTAAGAAAGCGTCTTATGGTAGTGGACGAGGCTTGGTGGATGATGAAAAACGAAGATACTGCCAGCTTCCTTTATAGTATTGCAAAGCGTGGACGTAAATATTATCTAGGTCTTGCAACAATTACTCAAGACGTGGAAGACTTTTTAAAGTCACCATATGGAAGACCAATATTAACAAACTCATCAATGCAACTATTATTAAAACAATCTCCAACAACTATTGATGTATTGCGTGATGCATTTAATTTAACTGATTCAGAAAAATACACACTGCTTGAAGCCAACATTGGAGAGGGGATCTTCTTTGCTGGATTAAAACATGTAGCAATTAAAATAGTTTCATCTTATACAGAAGAGCAAATAATTACTTCTGATCCAGCTCAAGTTTTAGCTATCCAACAAAAAAAAGAAAAAGGGGAATAACATTTACATATTAAATAAAAAAATCGCATATGCTATAATAAACATATGCGATTTTGGCTATCTTTCTTTACTATAAGCCTATTTTTGATATTTTGCGTATCAGGCGTTTTTGCCCAATCTTTTACTATTGAACCAGCGATAACTCTTAGTATCAACCCCCCAGACCCCGAGCCAGGTGAAAAAATAATAGCAACACTTACTAGTTATGAGACTAATTTAGATTTAGCTAATATAACCTGGACTCATAATAGTGATATTAAAGAAGGCTATGGAGAGACTCAGTTTATTATAAATGCTGGGCTAGATGAAACAAAAAGTGATGTAATTACTGCTTCTATAATATTAACTGACGGACAAAAAATAGAAAAGCAAATAATAATTGCCCCGGCAAGTTTTGATATTACATGGGAAGCAATCAATTCTAAAACTCCGCCTTTTTATTTAGGTAAAAAAATTCCAATAAGACAAAATTCAATTCGAGTAGCTATAATTAGCCCTAACAACAGCAGTAACCCTGTTAGTTATACCTGGAAGCGTAATGGTAGTAGTATTACTAATGCTGGGGGGAGCGCTAAACCTTATATTGATTTTACTAACACGGAATTAGACAAAACTGAATCAATCGATGTTGCAATTGTATCAAAAGACAAAAGAGCTAGCCGAACAATTGATATTCCTTTTACAAATGGCAGGATTTTGTTTTATGAATATAGCCCACTAAATGGACTTAATTTAGGAAATACAATTAAAGATACAGTACTGGGTTATGAAAAAACAGTATCTATTTTTATGGTACCTTTTGGTTTTAATACTGTTGGTAAAAATTTAATATCTTGGAATCTTAGCGGTAACCCTGTATCAAACCAACAAAATCCTTATTTACTTTCATTTAATTCTCCAGATGAAAAAGGTAAAGTTGATTTATCTGTAATAGTTAAGAATATAAAAACAATTTATCAAAAAGCCGAAGCCAATCTTGAACTAATTTTTTAAATTAATATGAATTTTTTTAAAAAATCATTTTTTATTATAACAACAATTACAACTGTATTTATTTTTTTAATTAGTCCTTTGTATTTAAAGGCTGATAGTCTACCCAATGCTCAAGTTAAACAAGACTTCTCAGCTTCATCATATAAACTAATAAACCCGATAGGGAACATTGCTGAGGTTCAAGATCAAGATAGTGGAGGATTATCTAATTTCTTTAATTTATTAATTAAAATAGTTATTGCTTTAGCTGGAGCTATTGCTGTTTTAATGGTAATAGTAGGTGGTATACAGTATTTAGGGACTGATAGTATATGGGAGAAAGGTGAAAGTGTTAGTAGAATGACTGGAGCTATTGGGGGTATTATACTTCTTTTGTGTAGTTATACTATTTTATATATCATTAATCCTGATTTGGTTAATATTAGGATTGGGATGAAGAAGGTTAGTGA
>CALAYS010000201.1 GCA_937895515.1 uncultured bacterium | reverse complement strand
GTTGACTCTTGTGATTATGCAGGTGACGCCAAGGATCTCATTATAAAAATAAATGAATATAGGCTGAATGATTATCTTAGAAAATGCTTCGATATCTATTCAAAAAAATGGGGAACCGACAACTATCAGGATTTCGAGTTAGAAACACTTGCTATAAATGCTATATTTCTAGGTAAGAAAAAATATGTAGCAAATCTTGTTTATGATTCTGGATTACATATGGAGCCTTTATCTCAACTTAAATTTACTGGGGTTGAAATGATAAAGGGTGGAACCCCTCCTTTCGTTAGAGAAAAATTGGTATATTTAACGAAGCTTATCTTTACTAAGGGTAGATCCTTCGACATAAGGGAATTTGTGAAGGAATTAAAATCTATAAAGAAAGAATTCAAATTACAGGAACCACAGAACATATCAGCATCAATAAATATTAATAATTATGATAAGATATTAAATGATACTACCGCATTTGAAGTTGCTAAGGCATGTCCGATACACGTTAGAGCATCGGGTTATCATAACTATCTTCTGAATAATTCAACATATAAAACAAAATACTCGCTAATCAGGGCTGGAGACAAGGTAAATCTATATTTTGTTAAAACCAAAAATATTAATGATAGTAATATCTTTGCTTATCCACAGGGAACTTTTCCGTATGAATTTGCTCCGCCATTGGACTATGATGAGCAATTCACAAAAACTATTCTTGACCCCATAAATAGGTTCATTGAGGTAATGGGATACAATCAGATAAGTCCAAATCTATTTATGGTTAACGCTTTATTTTAATATGAGTTCATTTTTTGATAACCTCGATTCTGACGATTTTGCTGATTATGCTATTCTTTTGATAGAAGAGGCCGACTATATAATTAATAATAGGGTAGAATACCTTAGAGATAGAACAATGTCGGAGGATGAGAAGATTGATAGAATCAGGGAGCTGATGGATTTTTTCATCCTGGAGGATCATATGGTAATATATGACGATCTTTGGAATATAATGAATATGATTCTTCTCAAAAAATATATAGAATGTAGCGCATCCGATCTTATATAATTGTATTATCGTTGGGATATATACATAATAAAATAATCGAGAATGATGATATCAAATAATGTGCTGGACTTTTCTTCCTTCCTTAATGAAGCTAAAACTGAAACAACAAAGGTTGTGGTTCTTACTGGTAACGTTACTGGAAGCAAAACTTCAGAATCATTCACAAAGGAATGTAAAAAGAGAGGCATTAAATGTCATATAGTGGATGTAAATGATGTTGTTCTTGAGAAAGTATATAATGGTCATTTACTTAAAACTGGAAAGGAAAAAATATTAATAGATCCAAATTCCACTGTTATAATACCGAGAAGAGGTGTACTAGAAAATTCACACACTAGACAGATTCTTTTAAATTTGGAAGCCGCTAGATATTTTACTGTTAATACTATAGCTTCTATGGAAGCATGCGAGAACAAATTTATAACATCTCAAATAATGGAAGCTAACGATCTTCCTGTTCCCAAATCTGCTTTAGTACCTGATGAAAATTCTTTGGATAAAGCATTGGAAGCTGTAGGTGGTAAATTTCCTGTTATAATGAAACTTCTTTCTGGGACACAGGGAATTGGAGTTTCCATAATAGATTCATATGCATCACTCAAATCAGTTTATCAAACGATAAGAAAACTTGATGCATCAAATGAAATACTAATTCAAGAAAAAATTGATTCCAATTATGATCTTAGAATCCAGGTAATTATCAAAAAATTCAATCCAGATCCAAGAGAAGCTGGAAAGAATAATTCATTTATACTTGGAACTATGAAAAGAGGAGCTGTTAAAAAAGATTTTAGAACTAACTACTCATTAGGTGGAACTGTAAATAAATTTAAGATAACTAAGGAGCTTTCTGATATAGCAATAAAAGCAGCTAATGCTGTTGGATGTCACTGGTGTGGGGTTGATATAATGATAGATGCAAAAACTAAAAAGCCCTATATATTGGAAGTTAATTCGTCACCAGGAACCGAAGGGATATCAAAAGCGATAGGAAAACCTATTGTTGATGATGTTATCGATTATATATTGGACAAAAATAGCTGGAGCTATTCCAATATGGAAATTGGATATTTAGAAACATTAAATATACCTAAAATTGGTGAAATTATATCAAAATTTGACACTGGTAACGGATCTAAATCATGTACATTACATGCAGATAAGGTTGAGGAAAAAGGAGGTAAGGTTCATTGGTCTCTAGGTGGTAAGAAGTTTGTAAATCCAATAGTTGGTCATTCTGAGGCTGAAATTGGAGCTAAAAAACATAAAAGACCTATTATAGAACTTGATGTTGAATTTAATGGTGTTTTGATACCGAATGTAAAGATTTCACCTGACGATAGAACAGATAAGAGTACACCATTTCTAGTAAATCGTGAATTTATGAGAAGAGTTGGATTATCTGTTAATTCAGATCAAGCTTTTGTAGTAACTAAAAATCCAGAGGATAAATTTAGCTTAAAAAATGCAAAGGGTAATCCCCATGCAGG
>CALAYS010000200.1 GCA_937895515.1 uncultured bacterium | reverse complement strand
AATAATTTTGCTCCTTTAACATAGCTCTAAGATATCCACCATCATATTTAGAATATGTGAAATGTGTTATAAAATTAGCAGTTAAATAATCAGGTATTTTATTTGGGTTACTTAGATGCTGATCCTGAAGAAGTTGATATGTTATATTAACAGAAGGTAAATTATCGGATATTTCTTTTATTGATATCTTTCTATTAACAGTACTTGGCATTAATTCCTTAATGAAGTTTCTATTGTACTTTTATTAAAATAAGATACCATTATTTTCTGAACCCCAGCAGGAGAAGACGTGACTGATAATACCCTTCCGTCTATAATATCACCCTTCCAATATCCATCATTATCGCTTCTCGATAATCTTCCCTTGTAGGTGTCACTTTTCTCATCGGTATTATCGATATTGATATCTCCACTAGTCTTATTGAAAGCATCAGACGACAGATAATTATACGTTTCGGTTTTATCTCTATATTTAGCGTATCCTCTTACAACATCTCCAGGCTGGAGAGGTCTTGATGTTTCAATCTTTAATAGATTAATAACTTCGTCCATTATTAAATTTCCCCAATCAGAATAAGATCCGGTTCTTAAAGAATACATCCACTGAAGATATGATCCACTACCATCAAATTGATGAAGAATCTTTCTTGCTATCTCTGTTACTGCCTGCTTTTTATCGGCTGGAAAATTTGGATATTGTGAAAAGAATTGTGAATAAACGAAAGGTGGTATTGTTTCTTTATTTTCTTCAGCCCAATCTCTAAAGTCAAGGTCAACCTGGTCCGCAGCTCCTGACACGTCAATTACTGGCGGTTGTACATCAAGGTCAGCATACTCTGGGCTTGTCTTTTTTTCCTCAAATGTTAAATCTCCATTCTCATACAATATTTTAAATCCCTTCTTAAACCCATTAAACATGATATCATCCTTACCTTTTATGTGGGTTTCGTTATAAGGTGATGCTGCTTTACCTACAGTCGCAGAAATATATTCCTTTCTAAGAAAATCTGCCATTTCCTCGTAGGATCCAATAGACTGAGATGTTAATTTATCACTAACATTAGTTATGAATGTTCCCCAATCTGCTGCCATTATTTATTTAGTTTTTGATACTTGGCTTAGATGTTGTGCATCTGTCATCGGTACAATTGGTGTTCCTGAAGGACCAACACCGGTTGGGTGTGTATGTGAATTAAAATATGTTAGAAATGTGCTTCCTTTAACCAATTTTTCTACTGCGCCCTCGCCTAACTCGATATTATTACATTTAACTATGACCTTGCTCTGCTCCATTCTTATCTCGTCCTCTCAGATCGGAA
>CALAYS010000199.1 GCA_937895515.1 uncultured bacterium | reverse complement strand
CTAGATTAATCACATTTTTCTGAAACTCAACAGGATTTCCAATACCATACAAACAGGAAACAGAAGAAATTACAATAATATCTCTTCTCCCCGAAAGTAGAGCAGAAGTGGTACTTAAACGCAGTTTTTCTAGCTCGTCATTAATAGACAAATCTTTCTCAATATAAGTTCCTGTAACGGGAATAAAAGCTTCGGGTTGGTAGTAGTCGTAATACGAAACAAAGTACTGTACCGAGTTATTAGGGAAAAACTGCTTAAATTCAGAATATAATTGAGCAGCCAAGGTTTTGTTATGCGCTAAAACTAATGTAGGTTTTTGTACTTCTTGCACCACATTAGCAATGGTAAAAGTCTTTCCAGAACCCGTAACTCCTAACAAGGTTTGGTATTTTTCACCATTAACAATGCCTTTTGAAAGTTTTTCAATAGCTTGAGGTTGGTCACCTGTTGGTTTATAATCGGATACGACTTGGAATTTCATTTATTTAGCGAGCAAAGTTGAAAAATGTAAAGTTACAAAGTTAATAAGAAGTTCCTTTTTAAAAGAAGAATTTATATATTTGTCTATCTAGTTGTCCCAAAACTATTAAAATTTAACATATGAAATTAGCAAAAGGCTTTATTATAGCATTTCTTGTGTTTGTGAATTATTCTTTTTCACAAACTTTTATTCAATCGTATGCAAATATTGTTGCACAAACATCACAAACAAATATAACTACTAATTTAACAGAGTTTGAAGCTTTAGGTGTTAAACGTAGAGGTACAGTAGCACTTGACAATACCTTAAATTGGTTAAAAAGCAAATATTTAAGTTACGGTTATACAGCAAGTCAAATGGTTGAAGATCCATTCACAAATGGAGCTTACACGTGTAAAAATTTGATAGTTACTAAAGTAGGAACAGTTTATCCAAATACTTATGTAATTATTTGTGGTCACTATGATTCGTTGAATGGTAGTGGAACTAATGATAATGGAAGTGGTGTGTCAACTATTTTAGAAGTGGCTAGATTATTACAAAGTGTACCAACTGAGTATTCAGTAAAGTTTATTAATTTTAGTGGTGAAGAAGATGGATTAATAGGAAGTCAACATTATGTAAGTTCTGTAGTAAATTCGACAACTCCAAAATTGAATATTAAATTAGTTTTTAATATTGATCAAGTTGGAGGTGTTGCAGGAATGACAAATAATACGATTACTTGTGAGAGAGATACAGGAAATCCGAGTACAAATAATGCAGCATCAACCACAAAAACAAATGAATTGATTACTTGTGTTGGATTATATTCTCCTTTAAATACACTTTTATCTTATGCATATGCTTCTGATTATATGCCATTTGAAGATAATAATGAAGTAATTACAGGGTTTTATGAAACTAATGAAACAACACATGGTCATTCTGCAACAGATTTGTTAATTAATATGGATCCAGTTTATGTGTTTAATGTGGCTAAAGCTGCTACCGGTGCCATGTTGCATTTTGCTGTAGCTTCAACAACATTAAGTGAAAATAGTTATAATGAAGATTTTCAAGTTAGTTTTTTTCCAAATCCTGCAAATGATTTTTTAAATGTCAATATGGGTACATTAACAGACGAAAGTTGCAGATTTTATTTAATTGATATTAATGGAAAAGTTGTTTTAGAAAAAAGTGTTTCATCAACTAGTCAAATTGAGAAAGTAGGTGTTAATAATTTGCCTAAAGGTATATATCTAGCAAATTTAGAAACAAAAACGAAAACAATTCGAAAGAAAATTGTTATTCAATAAAATAGAAAAGCCAGAAATTAGACTTCACCCAAAAGTTTAGACAAATTTATAATTAATTTTGATAATAATGAG
>CALAYS010000198.1 GCA_937895515.1 uncultured bacterium | reverse complement strand
CAACCCAAACCATAGAAAGCTTTTTTCCTCCGTTTGGGATGGTAATGCCGGGACGAAATTGGCAGGCTGGAAGTGCCGATGAGTATGGTTTTGGGTTCAATGGAAAATTGAAGGACGACGAAATAAAAGGTAATTCCAAAAGCTTGGATTTTGGAGCTAGGATTTATGATGCAAGACTAGGTAAATGGTTAAAATTGGACTCCGAGTATGGAAAATGGCCTGATATCTCACCATATACATATGTGGCTAACAATCCAATCTGGCTATATGAAATAGATGGTAATATTTTTGATTATAGTAATTTATCGACCGAACAAGCAGAAAAATTTAAAACCATAATTGAAACGATGAAATCTGAAAACATATATTTTCAAGCTATTTTTAGTCATCTTGAATCATCATCCAATGTGTATACCTTTAATATCAATGTTGATCAAGAGTCTCCAGGATATTTCTTGGTAAACAATGAACACAATGGAGGTGAAATCAGCTTTATTTCGACTGATTTTATTGAATCCAATGGAGCTGGTTTTAGGGAAGAATTCTTTCATGCATATCAATTTGAGTTTTATGGCTATGAAAAGATGTATAACCAGATTGGAGGGTCAAATATTGAATTTGAACCGCGCTTTTTAGAGACTTTTAATGACTACTATGGTTTTAATAATGGGTTGATTACGACAATGCCTGGCGAGGAAGCACTAGATGAGTTTGTGCTGTCATTAGATCCAAAGAGTGAACAGTTGACTGATGAACAATTAGTTGAATATGTTGCTGCGGTTGAGCAGTTTAGGCAATTTTGGGAGAAATTAAATGAAGAGTCTAATTCTGATAATAACTATGACGATCCAGTTACAAAAGATGGCCCATCGGCCGCCTACTCAATTATAAATAAGGTTAGGAATGGGTTGAAAACAGGAGAATATAAAGCTCCAGAAAATGAACCTGTAATTATTAAACCAACAAGTGATGATGAATAATATCTTTGACATGAAAATAATTATTATAATTGTCATTATGACTACAAATTTCTCCATATATGGCCAGAAATCTAAATTCTGTGACAGTTTGATATTGGTCGAACCTGATCAAATAAGACTTATTAATGACACCCTTTTGGGCTCCTTATTGGTAAATACTTTGACATTAGAAGAGATAAATGCATTAGATAGTGCATTTATCTCGATTAAAGCAAATTTAAATATGGAGGGAGATGTGATTTCTTGTATATTGCTTAAGAATTTGAACGCACCAGAAATCTTAACTACAAAGCTAATTAGCAATATTCCACAATATTTAAAATATCATATACCTCCAAAATATAGCGAGTCACAAACTTTTAAAGAAAATTTATATACAATAATTTCCTATAAAGGGAAAAAATTTGGAATATGAGATAGTCCACTTTAGATTGCGGTAATCGATTAAGTTTTGTAAAAATAATTGAGAATTTTGATATTTAATTCAAAGCAAATAGATTATCCAATTATTGAGGAAGAAAAATAAACTGGAAAATAAATAACTTTACATCATCAAATCCATACCTAAAAGGGGGTGGCTCACTTTGCTCCGAAATAGGTGGTGCATATTTACCGAAATAATCATTTGAATGTAGGAGGTTATTTTAATGTTTGTAAATACGGAAATGGCATAAATTTTATTCAAATTAAGTGTAGTAGTTAATACTTAATCTGACAGTTTTGGATTAATTTAATAGTTGGAAAACAAATTAAATAACCCAAAAAACTATCAGATGAATACTGAAACAAAGTTAATCAAAACCAAGTTAGGTTTAATCAATCGTGCCGAACAATTAGGCAATGTAAGCAAAGCCTGTAATTTAATGGGCTATTCCAGAGACAGCTTCTACAGAATAAAAGAACTCTATGACACTGGCGGAGAGGCGGCATTGCAAGAGATTAGCAGAAAGAAGCCAATCCCTAAAAACAGGGTTGAGCCGCATGTCGAGGAAGCCGTTGTTAAAATGGCTACAGATCAACCAGCATTTGGGCAAGTGCGCGTATCAAATGAACTAAGGAAATCAGGCATATTTATTTCTCCGGCAGGTGTCAGATGTGTTTGGCAAAGACATGATCTGGAAACTTTTGCTAAAAGATTAAAAGCCCTTGAAGCAGTTGTTGCACAGGATGGTATTATTCTCTCTGAAGCCCAGGTAATTGCATTGGAACGCAAGAGGGAAAAACAGGAAGCAACCGGCGAAATTGAAACTGAACATCCCGGATATCTTGGTGCTCAGGACACCTATTATGTCGGCAATATCAAAGGAGTAGGTAGAATCTATCAGCAAACATTTATTGACACTTATTCCAAAGTAGCCTTCGCAAAATTGTATACCGGTAAGACTGCAATTACGGCAGCCGACATGCTCAATGATGTTGTATTGCCATTCTTTGAGGAACAGGATGTTCAATTACTCAGAGTGCTTACGGATCACGGAACGGAATATTGTGGTAAAAAAGAATATCATGAATATGAATTGTATTTAAATGTGGAAGATATTGAACACAGTAAAACAAAAGCACGGCACCCGCAGACAAATGGCATTTGTGAACGGTTCCATAGGACAATACAAAATGAGTTTTATGCAATTACATTCAGAAAAAAAATGTATCAAAATCTTGAAGTGTTACAACAGGACCTGGATATTTGGATAAAAGAATATAATTTTGAGAGAACGCATTCTGGAAAATATTGTTTTGGTAAAACACCAATGCAAACGTTTTTTGATGCAAAACATCTTACAGATGCAAAAAATCTGACAAAATCTATGAACCAAATATCCCCAGAATTACATACATAAAAAAAACCTTAATTGTCAGATGAAGTACTAGCTATTACAAATTAAGTAATTATTCTTGATCCAAGTTTAATAATGAATTCAAGACTTTCACTATCCTTTAGTTTGATTTTTTTCGTTTCAAATGGTTCGTTTCCAACAAATTCA
>CALAYS010000197.1 GCA_937895515.1 uncultured bacterium | reverse complement strand
ACCTACCGTCATGATCCCACCACAGCCAAATTCTTCTAAAAAAGTTGGGTCTTGGTCTATTTTTCATTTCCTCGAAAAAATCCATGGTTTCTTTTTCTGAACCTACCACTATATAAATCTTAATATTAAATTAGCACCAAAGCAAATTAATGCTGTTATATTAGCTGCAATCTGTATTCTATACAATCTCATTTCTTTCTCCTTATTGAAAAAATAAATTATCCAAGAGCCCAATAAAAATACCCAGCCTAATACGTTTAATAACAAATGTGTTGTTTCCATAGTTAATCTTTTAAAATGCAAATATAATATAAAAAATCGATTAAAAAAAATAATCAGATATCATATTTAAAAATAAAGATTATGTTCCATAAAAAAACCAGCTTAATAGCTGGTTTTAGTTTTTTGTCGTATATTTATATTTGTTGCTTAGTAGTTTCCTCATCTTCGGTCTCATCTTCTTCAGCTTCAACATCAACTTCTTCTTCCTCGTCCTCAAGCTCTTCAGTTTCATCTTCAGCCTCTTCTTCCTCCTCGTCATCTTCAGCTTCATCATCAACTTCTTCTTCCTCGCCCTCGTCTTCATCATCCGAAGTTTCGAATTCACCTCTTAACCATTCAGTAACTTCCTGTATATCATCCTTAGATGTTGCTATATGATCAGCAGCCCAATCATGTCCATTCTCCAATAACTCATCGATCTTATCAGGATCCATTCCTAACATTTCCTCTATGTTATGTTTAACAGAAGCTAGATTTCTAAAAAACATATAATGTTTTCTATCGTCATTATTGTTCTCGTTTGTTACTGATAAACCATCTTCGTTATTTACGATTTCCGGTTTTTCGTTATTTTTAAATTGTTCAAATGAAGCTATTCTTTCCATCTTTTTTATTTTTTTATTATATATCCTTCCAGATTAATTTTTATTGTATCGTGGTGCCTTTGTACGATATTAGATTAGTCTAAAGATTCGCCACACGTTGGGCAAAACTTCCAGTTTTGTTTTTTCATTCTTGTACCACATCCTGTACAATATGATCGAATTTCAGAAACCTCCACAGGTTTAATTGACCTTGGTAATATTTTATATTCGGAACTCCAAGAAGCATATGAATTATATGTACCATTATCATTATCAAAACTTTGATTTGATTTTCCACCCTTCTCTATTCTGCCGGTTTCTATACCTTTAGATCTAGTACTGGAGGATTTAATTGTTACCTCGCCATTAATACTATTAGTTGAACAGAAGTAAGTATTATTAGTACCGCTTGTATATGAAATGTTCCCAGTTGATGCTGTGGTAAACGTAGATACAGGCGTTGAATAATTACCATAGTCTCTAAAGAATGGTGGGATGTTAGTTGTTAATGTTGACGGATATTGGGTCCAAGTTACATTTCCAGTATTTGTCCATGCAAAGTTTTGGAAATATTCAGCGTGGAAATCAACTCTAAGATCACCATTTTTAACAATAGCAGCTTTAGCACCATTAGTGTTTTCAACCTCATAAGTTGAGAAAACTAACTTTTTGTTTTCGTCTATGAATCTATCAAGAAAATACCTTTGTCCTGGTTTAAGAACTAAACCAGAAGAACTGATAATCTGTCCATTAACATAGATCTTAGCTACGTATGAAATGTCGGTGGGATTGTAGAGTTCAATCTGAAACTCCTGCCCATCTTCAAGGTAAACGCTTTCTTTACCTGGGGTTTCGCCATAGATTTTTTGGCGATTGTTGGATACTGCGACCCATGCTTGTGGTCTATTTGGAGTTGCTCCAAATATTCCGAGTTTTTTGTTTTTCATTTTTACCTTATTTATTTTTTAAAATCCCATCGATGCTCGTTAAAACATCTCGAGGGCTGTTAAACCCGGGACATCAAGTACTAAAGGCACCTTCAATACAATTGATATTATATATCCTTACCAGGAATCTTCATCATAACCATCATAGGAGTTATAGGAATCATATGAATCACTAGAGGATTCGTCCCATTCCTCTTCCTCACCTATAAATCCCCTATCATGTTCTTTAACAACGCTTGACCATGCGTTCCCATCCTTAAACCAAACATATGTCTGATCCGGGATTTCACTTACCCATTCAATCTTAGAATCACTTACCCATCCACCCGGGATGAAAGAATCTAGATTTTCAATAAGGTCCTCAACTTCGCTTAATATATCATTATCAAATGGATGATCTTCGATATAGATCTCAACATATCCATTAAAATTTACGTCAATTGATGCTGCAAATATAGTACAGAATTTTAAGAAATCCTCATTAAGTTCCAGATTTGATTTAATCTCATCTATCTGATCACTTAGAAATTTTTTATTAGAAGTCAGATCGACAGTTAAAAAATAATTACTTTTCATTATTAACTTTTTTTAGTTGTATATACCAAAAAAATATAATTTTTTATTGGAATTTTAAAATTATTCTTCGATTTTTTTTTCTCTGCCTAATTCTTCCCTCTTTTCGTTGCTCATAGATCTAGCGAACAATCTGAGTGTTTTAGTGCCATCTGCTGACTGGAATACTATTCTGCTCTCATTATTTGCTTTCAGCATGAAGGTTAGTTCTCCAGGTTCACTTTCACTATTACTCCATGCGATCGAAATTGGCTCATCGTCATCAAATTGAAAGCACCATTCGGCTTGGTCGAAATATTCTATACCAATAGCCTTCTGTATTTGTTCCTCGTCCATTATGCTAAATTCGTCAGCCACTATAAACTCTTTTTCTGTATTGTTTTCCATATTAAATAAAATTTTGACAAAATGTCTTTCTGTGATGTTTAGTTATACCTATTTCTCTTATTGCTTTTATATGATCAGCAGTTCCATATCCAACGTTGGTTACCCATCCATATTTAGGATATTCTACATCCAACGATTTCATTAATCTATCCCTATATACTTTAGCTAGGATTGATAGATCGGAAGAGCACA
>CALAYS010000196.1 GCA_937895515.1 uncultured bacterium | reverse complement strand
TATATTTTAATTTTTAGTCGAAAAAGTTTTTCGATTAATTTACTCAAATATAGGCTTTCTGAGTAATAGGTCAGCGGCAACATCGTGGCCGTGCGGAGCAGGCACGGTTTGAGCGAACGTTTAAAACAAAACTTTTGAACAAAATGACCTTGTCAAAAATAACAGATTTTGCTTATATTTACTTTTTAGTCGAAAAACTTTTTCGACTATTTTCTTTAAATATAGACCTTCTGAGTAGCTATAGTCACCTAGACATAGTTTTTTGATGATTTGGTATATTTTTCCTTTAAAAATAAATGCTAAGTTATTTTGTTGAAAAAAAAACTTTTTCTTTGTTTGAAAGTTTTGATCGAATTTATCATAATATAATGACAAAAAGAAAAAAAATTAACTTTATACACAATTTGTTCAAATATAGTCCATCACAAAATTCCATACATCTATTTAAACGATATAAAAATAATCTATACCTTATTTTTGATTGACATAAAAATGGGGGCAACAATAGCGAACTCCGTTCGCCATGAAATAATAAAAGAAGACCAAAATGTTGCGTCTGTAACTAGTGATCAATCTGCCACAAAAAAAGCAGAGGTCAATATAAACATGAGACTTTGTTATGCTAAAACAAAGGAGGATCTTGATAACAGCCATTGGGTATATTGCACAAAAGCTCCATTACTTGACTTAGACAAAACAATTCCAACAAAGTTTTCTTTTTATGCCTATATGTGCAGTTCGTTTAAACCATTATCACAAGATAACTTTTATTTTATAAATGACTTAAACGCAAATAAATTGGAAAGAAGAAACTTGTATAACATACAAGGCAACACCTCGAAAGTAAAACCATTTGACAATATTATTATTGATGAAGATAGTGGCAAACTCTCTGAAACATTTTTAATAACACAAGAATCATCTAAATATAAGGAAGATTCAAATGATGTTTTTATGTTTAATATAGATGGGCTGTCTTTGTTTAAGTTTTATGACAGTTGTCATGATGAAAAAGATAAAACTCTTCGAGAAATTATAGAAATTTCTTTTGGAGAAAAAATACCCTCCGTTTACTCGCGCATTTGTTTTATCACATCAAAAAGTCCAGCCACAGAATGGGAAACAACTGTTGTCCATAAAAACCTTTTATTGTCTGAAAAAATAAATGAGGATCTTGGAATAACATTATCTGATATTGTTCCTAAAGAATATCCATTTTATTTCATTCATTCGACAAATTATTTTGATCACATTTATGCAACCCAAAAGATATGCAATTATGGGCAATGTGAAACAGAGGCCTTTAACGAAAAGACAGGCAAATATCTTTTTCCAAAATTGACTGTCCCAACTCATGCATCAATGCAAGCTCCTGGTATTTATATGGAACATCTGAAGCTTGACACTCGTTTTTCTCTTCCACTAGAGAGAGATGATCTTTTCAGAACGATTCGCTATTCTTCATATTATGGGGGGATAGGTTTTATTTTTCCACTTGAAGAAATATTTAAATATCATGTTAATATTATGGGGGATCAAGAATTTGGTTATGGAAAAAAAGTAGATTTAAATGACTACTATTCGTTGGATCGCAATTCTGAAATAGTCGTTCGTGCAAACTCTATCGGCTTAGAAAAAGCGATAGCTGTTTCAGTTATTTTTTCTTCAATCGAACTACAATTTATATATAATTTTTTGCCAAAACACAAAAAAATGCAAAGAGCAACCATAACTTTGGGTCAAATTATCGATTTTTATAAAGAATTTAGATCTGAAAGATGGTTTTTGCGAAAAAGCAATTTACTAAAAGTGGTCGATGCCTTTGGTGAAGAAAAATTACCTCCTCTGTATCTTTTCCAGCATGAAACAATAGATCCAACTTATGGAATTTATGATACAATTTATGATACTGATTCTGATACTGATGAAAAAATTCTAGAAAGTAAAAGCACAGACAAAAAATAAAGATAAAAGTTTATCTTTATTGGCTCATAAAAGTTTATAATTTTTGGCTCGCCGATCGGCAGCTTCATTCAACTCATGTGCAGCCATAAAATAATGTTCCTCTGCGATTTTCAGTTTTTGTTTAAAATAAAGAATTGTTTGATGATCGTCTTCTTCCATATTGGCAATGATTGCTTCTTCAAGTTCCTTTTGTGATGGCATTCTTAAAATTTTTCTTTAAAAAAACAAACATTCAATATAGTTGCTGGGGAAATAATCTTTGTTTCCAAACTGAAAAGAAAAAGATAAAAGAAAAGTATATTTCAAAAAGACCTTTTCACTTTTTTTGAATGGATCATCTTCTTTTTGACTTGAATCCTTCAGCGGTTGCTCTTGAGACAGGTAAAAAGGTTATCGAATCTACAGACGAACGTTTAAACTCCATCGGTATTTCAAGGATAGTTCAAAATATAACCAATTATGACGATGCCTGTTTTGCGGGACGTCTTCTGATTTATGAGATCGTTAGAACGATTAAATCGATTGAAATGTATGTTACTCTTAACCGGCACATCCTAGCTGATAAAATCCAAAATTATTTTATTGATAATGCAGAATATCTAAACAAAATCGTAATAAATTCCGAGCGCCATAATTATGAGAACCAAGACTACTTTTCGGCAGATACTCTTTGTAAGTCTTATCTACTGAAAGCTGTTTCGATGAAAGGTCCAACAGAAACACCCATTCTAAAGAATTTGAGAATAGCTATTCAGCTTTATTCAGATGAAAGTTTGGATAGAGTGACAAAAGCATTTAATGAAATGAATGAAAACTATTACACACATGCATCACCTACTATTTTCAATGCTGGGACACACAAACCACAAATGGCATCCTGTTTTTTAATGAATGTTGATGACAATCTTGAATCAATGATGTATACTGGAGTTGGCGATATGGCAATGATTTCCCGTTACAATGGGGGGGTCGGAATCGGTTTAAATCGAATTCGACATTCTGATATTGCAGGTTCAGGTGACTCTGCTGGAGTTCTTCCTTATGCCAGGGTTTGTGATAAAGCTATTGGATATGTTGATCAATCAAGAAAAAGACGTGGTGCTGCCACGGGATTTTTGAATGTATGGCATATTGACATCGAGGAATTTATTACAGCTTCGTCAAATTATATTCCACAAGATCTTCGTCTTGTAGATCTCCATACCTGTGTATGGATGCATGATCTTTTCTTTGAACGTTGTAAGCGTGATCAGGATTGGACTCTATTTTGTCCAAATCGTGCAAAAGATTTGAACGGAAAATATGGAGATGAATTTGAGAAAATTTATCTAGAATATGAGCGCCTAGCACCCATGTCCGTTTTTCGTGAAGAAAAGGCAAGCGATGCTTATAATAATCTTCGGAATCAGATTTCTCATCAAGAGAATCCATCTGAAGAATTACGAGAAAAGTATCGTCTTGCTAATGAAGAATTGACAGCGGCACGAAAAGACAAGATTGTCTATAAGGTTGTAAAAGCTAGAGATATTCTTCATAAAATAGGCGATATTCAGCTAAAAAGCGGTAAACCATATGTTATGAATGGCGATAGATGCAATTTTAAAAGTAATCAGCAAAATATTGGACCAATTAACAATTCAAATCTTTGTGTTGAAATTGTCCAATATTCTGATCCAGAAACATTTTCTTCATGTAATTTGGCCTCAATAAATCTTCCCAGGTTTTCACTTAAGGCTTACAATTATGAGAAATCAGATGAAAATGATGATACAATTATGAACAGGCTTTCGGAGTGTTATGATTTTGTTCGTTTGGGTGAAATTGTTGAATCGGTTGTTGAAAACCTGAATAAGGTAATTGATCATAATTTTTATCCATTTGACGAGAAGAAAATTAAAAATTTTAATATGGAAACCCGTCCTCTTGGTATTGGAGTCTCCGGACTTGATGACGCTTTCAAAGTACTTGATCTTGTTTATGGAAGCAAAGAAAGTATTCTTCTAAATAAGATGATTTTTGCATGCATGTATTATTCGGCTCTGGTTGCTTCTAACAAACTGGCAAAAATTCATGGCGAATATAATCGCTATCGAACTGGTCATTTTAATCTATACGATTCTACGACTGACAGCTTTAAATTGGTTGACGGTAGCCCATTGTCAAATGGACTTTTCCAATTTGACCTTTGGGAACTTGAATATCAACATGATCTTAAGCGTGGAAGAATTAATACAAAATTTTATTCTCATGAAGATAACATTCCCGTTTGTCCGAAACTGTTTGGTCGAAATGAAGATTCATGGCAGAATCTTCGCCAAGAAGTGATGGAGACTGGTGTTCGAAATTCTCTACTTTTGGCGCTAATGCCGACGGCATCGACTGCTCAAATTCTTAGAAATGCGGAGTCAGTTGAAGCACATCAAGCAAATATCTATTCAAGACAAGTTGGAAATGGAAGTTATACAATTGCAAACCGTCATCTTTTCAGCGATTTGAAGAGTGTAGGATATCATCAAGATGATGTTCTAAATTTTGTTTATCAAAACGCTGGCAAAGTGGATGGTTTGGCAAAGTTTGTAGAATCTAATTATCCAGACTTGTCGGCAGATAAACATGCAAGACTAGAATATTTGGAAAAAAAGTATCGAACAATGTTTGACATTCGTCCAAGTGAATATCTTTTGATGGCAAGACAAAGAGGAATTTACGTTGATCAATCACAATCGACAAATATTTATAAAGTAAATCCTTCCCTTGTTCTTTTGATGACAATTCAAGTTTTGGCTTATGATCTAAAATTAAAAACATCAATCTATTATTTGCGCAACACACTTCCAACATACAACACTGGTTTTAACAAGAAGGTTTCTGATCTTTTGGCCAATGGTACAAAGGAGGAAACACAAGATTGCATTTCATGCTCAGCATGATAACAATTGAAATAAAATTTTTATTTCAGCAAAAAATAGCAAAAGAAGATGTCTACTTCGCATAGGTCTATTTCTGAACTTTTTCTAACTTTTTTTAGTGGGGAAGTTATTCCACATTTAGTGGAGGAAACTATTCGCATGCACAAAAAGGGAGAAAGTTCTAAAGATATTATATCAGAATTATCAAAAGGTCTCATAGAAACAACAACCTTGGGTAAGAATGCAAAAAAATCCCCTCAAGTTCAATCGTCAAGTAAAACCCATTCGTGGGTTTCTATTGATGAGTATCTTCAGAACCATGAACAGGAAAATGTTTGTACTTACGTAAATTCGAAGGGAGATCAGAAAGACAAAATTTGTTGTCGAGAGCTTCCAGCTGATCATGATCTTTCAGGTGAAAGAGACAA
>CALAYS010000195.1 GCA_937895515.1 uncultured bacterium | reverse complement strand
CTTTCCTCTGTAAAACAGGAGCAAAAAAATCCTGCATTAATTGTGGGTTGGAGGTAAAAATCTTTCCTCTGTAAAACAGGAGAAAAAAGAATCCTACATTAAGAGTGGGTTGGAGGTAAAAGTCTTTCCTCTGTAAAACAGGAGCAAAAAAATCCTGCATTAATTGTGGGTTGGAGGTTTAGATAAAAAGTCTTCCTTCGTAAAATTTGAGCATCCGTCCTACATTTATTATAGGAAGGTTGTGCGTAAGTGCTAGGTCTTTAGGGACCATCCTGTAGCGTATCGTAAAATTTTAGGATATCAAACAAAATAACAATGAATTACACAGCATGGCGTAATTTGTTATTTTTGGGGAAGTCTTTCTCTTCAAATACTTGCAAAACCGTTTTCAATATATTGATATAACTTAAAGTCAAACTCAATATTAGATTCTGTTCTTGGGGATGATAATTTCTTATTGATTGAAATTCAATGATATGTGAACATTTTTCACACATAAATGTATGACACGGCTCCGTAGGTGTTCTACCTCGTAATGTAACCATGATTTTTGCGGTGGTCTTAGAAATCCAAGTCTAACACAAGATCAGCGTCGATGATGATTCCACAGAAAGGGACTTCCAAAACGTCAGGGTGAAGAGGAGAGCTCTCCAGTTATAAATACTGTTTTTTATTCTTCGCAATGGAAAATAGAACCAAATGGCATGTTTGGACTTTATATTTTTCAAATATAAAGTCCAAATATTCCAAAAACCATGTCTGCTCCGCATGGCCACTGAGTTATTATTCAGAAGGCCTATAGCTGAGAACTTCAGAGATGAAATGAAAAAAAGAAAAAATGCCATAATATTCCATTCGTGAATTTTTTAGACAATGTCAAAGTGACACTGTATTCTCAAAAAATCTAAAAATTATCATCGACTGTACGTTTTTTTACGCCGCAATTGTTGTTTGATAGACGAAGATATCGGCTTATAATGAAGAGAGTTTACTTTCGAATTTCTTTTGATTAAAAGAAATAGCAATATTTTTGATAATAGTTAAGCACAACATCTTTCTTTTCGAAAGGGGGGGGGGATTAGGCTCGTTATTATAATTAAGGCCTTTTCCAATTACATCAGAAATGTATGTAAGATCTTCAATCGATGGGTCAGTAAAAAGGTTTTTATCAGCTCGGAATAGGCTATAATTGTTTGGATACAAAAAATCCTTTCCGATATAGTTACCGGCGTTAGTTCCTTCAAAAGAAACAAAAAATCTTTCAATGTCCATTTGAGGAAAAACAGGTATCTTGTTGATAAAATGTTGGGTATAACTCATTTTTTGAAAAACAACATTTTCTCTTATATTTTTCAATTTATTAATAATAAACGCACTACATTCGCTTGCAACGGAGTTATTTTAAACAATGCAGTTATCATATTTTGGAGTTCAGAAAAAAGATACTAGTGATCTAAATATTGTGTTCTTAGTAAAAATGATTTTTGTATATTTTTAATCGAACATTGTTAAAGATGACCGAAGTAGTAAATGTAAGAGTTTCTTCTCTTCGGCCCCAATATAACCATCTTGCTGATTGGATGAGTAACCCCAACAACGTTTATATTGGAAGACCTGGTATAGTTTTTATCAATGGAATTAGATTTCCCAAAGAAAGATCCATTTTATATGAAAGAAAATCTTTTGACAATGGCTGATGTTCTGGAAAAATATGAGATGTTGATAAGACAATCTCTCCATAAAAACCCCGGTCTAAAAGACGAGTTGTTAAAACTTGATGGTAAAAAGTTAGGATGTTGGTGTTATCCTGAAAAGTGTCATGGTGATATTCTGAAAAAACTCATAGAAGAATTAAAAAATAAATAGTTTGGTTATTAACCCATTAAAATTGGCCATAATAAAAGGCATTGTTTTACGAAAAATCAATATATTGATTTTTTAAAAATTATTCATCCTCTCAAGAAGTTTTTGGATACTTTCAATTTTTTTATGAGAAACTCTTTTACAAACGGAGAAAAAGAGTTTCTCTTTAAGCGGGAAAGAGTGTATTCCATATCTTTTTTAATTGCGGTTATCTGAATATCATGTGTCACGTCTTTTACATATTCTAAAAGCATAAACTGATTGGTTGATAGCTGCAATACAAATTTCTTCTGTTCGTTATTCTACATATTGTAAAGCTTCTCCTCTCTGTTTTACAGCCGTGAGGCACATTTGGTAGTTCTGAAAACCGTTGACAAATTTCAATAAGAGACCATCTTCTTTGAGAAATTGTAAATTTTTTTTCTGTTGAATTTTTTAGTTTTTCTTTCACACCTTTGTTAGATATTAAGGGGGGGGATTAGGAGATATTTTATATGGGAATCTATTATACCCATATTCATTCTATCGTAAATGGAAGACATATTTTCTTTATCTTTGTTATAAAGAAGAAGAATCAAAAATTGTTTTATATTTTCTTTTTCTAATATCCACAAAAACAAGGATGCTAGGATATGGTTTGCAACATTTGGATCCAAAAACACATACAAAAGAAAAAAACATTATTTATGTTGATGGAGGTCATGGTAAATACAGCGGATATGAAGGATGGGGATCTGTTATCGATGATAAAGGCAACGATCTTCTTGCCAAATACTTTTTCCTATTTCCTGATATGAATGTTAAAAAAGTGTCTCTTCCAAAAGAAGACAGATATATTATTGTTTCATCTTTTTCTGATGTAAAATTACAGCAAAATAATGGAGCAGAGCTTCTTGCCATGATAGCAGGCATTAGAATAGCCTTGTATTCAGGAGAATATTTTGAAGTAAGGTCGGATTCTCAGCTTTGCGTTAAATATTGGTCAAAGAGTTTGTCCAAGAGTTCTTCACAAAAATTGAGTCCAGAAAAAATTTCATGGATTAATGTGCTTATTTCGCTTAGGAAAAAATTAGAAGAAGAAGGAGGAAACATTGTTCAAATAAAGGGAAATGAAAATATCGCAGATCTCGGTTATCATTAACTTGTTTAGTTAAAATAATTGAACTTTGTTATGCAATTTATTGGATCAAATAATATTTTTGAAGAAAAATACTGATTTATGCTATATTTTTAATCGAAAAAATTTTTTCAATTAAACAATTCAAAGATGGGATTTTCGAACAATTTGTTGGACATAGTTTTTGCAAGTATTTTAAATCCATTATTGGAAAAACAATCTTTCAAAAATAACTAATTTGGGCTATTTATATTTGTTTAGTCGAAAAAGTTTTTCAACTATTTCTTTCAAATATTCACTTTCTGAATAACAGCTCAGCACTCGTTTAAGCTGGTCTGGAGATTAATATTTCCCCTCGTTGAAAAGGCCATATGGTTT
>CALAYS010000194.1 GCA_937895515.1 uncultured bacterium | reverse complement strand
ATCCATTTAGATGGCCTCATGTTCTGATTCCTATACTTCCTTTAAAAATGAAACAGTTTATTGATGCACCTGTACCATACATAATTGGAGTTAATTACGATATTAGACAAGAAGATATTGCTGATGACATATTGTTTATAAACCTTGACATAGGATTAATAATAAAATCCCCTAAATAGGGGATTTTATAGAATATTTTTATTTATTTACACTTTTCACAATCGCCACAACTGCAATCAGTATGATAGCAAGTATTCATACCTTTATCTACGCAAGTTCCGGGTAAACAAGTATTACAAGGCTTTTGAACAAGAGAATATTTACCAGACCCAAGCATGGCTACAGCCAAACCTCCAAAGAAAAATACAAAATCAAGTTCGTATCCACCCATAAATGGCATTTTGTGTTTGATTAAAGAATAAGCCACAAGCATAATTATTGACACAATGTATCCTCCGATAAAAGACCAAATACCTAGTAGTATCATAATTCCAGCTAAAACTTCACTACCTCCAACTAGGTAAGTAAAAAATGGTGACAAACCAAGAGATGAGAAGAATCCTGTAGTTCCAACAATATCTTTTAGTTTAGCTAAGCCATGAACAATAAAAGGTAAACCTATTGCTATTCTTAAAAATAATAAACCAATGTTTTTTGTACAACTGCATCCCATAAGGCAAGACATTTTTTTGCTATGCATAATTAAATAATTTTTATTAATAAAGTTTTTATAGTATACCAGATTTATGGGCATTTATGCTAGAATGTATTTATGAATACAGGAATTTTTATTATTTTAGGGGTATTATTAGGGGTTATTGTGGCTCTTGTTATAACGCGCTCTAAAAATAACAATAAAAATAATGACCAAGGTATAAATTTACTTTTAACTCAAATAAACGAACTTTCAAGATCTATTGATAACAAACTTCATGAAAGTAATAAGCAAGTTAATGAAACAATGCGTTACCAATCTAGTGCGACATCTAAAATAATTGCAGACATTACCGAAAAAATAACTCGTCTTGATGAGACCAATAAACAAGTTGTATCTTTTACTGACCAATTAAAAAGTCTGCAAGATATATTAAAAAATCCAAAACAACGCGGGATATTGGGTGAATATTATTTAGAAACATTATTAAAAAATGTTATGCCAATTGGGTCGTACCAAATGCAATATAGTTTTACTGATGGGGATATTGTGGATGCTGTGGTTTTTGTAAAAGATAAAATAATTCCAATTGATTCTAAATTTTCATTAGAAAACTACAATCGTATTTCAGAAACCAATGATCAGTTAGAAAAAGACCGTTTAGAAAAAGTTTTTATTGGAGATTTAAAAAACCGAATTATTGAAACCAGTAAATACATCAAACCCAGTCAGGGGACAATGGAATTTGCTTTTATGTTTATTCCACACGAAGCCATTTATTATGATTTGTTAGTTAATAAAATCGGTATTCGCCAAGGTGAAGATGATGAAAACCTAATTCAGCGTGCAGCTAGCAAATATAAAGTCATAATTGTATCCCCAACATCGTTTTTGGCATACCTTCAAACCGTACTTCAAGGTCTTAAAGCTATGCAAATTGAAGAATCTGCAAAAGATATTGTTAAGCGTATTGGTGAACTAGGTAACCATTTAAAATCCTATGACGAATACCATCAAAAACTGGGTAATGCACTGGGGACTGCAGTTAATCAATTTAATAAATCAAATACTGAATTTAAAAAGATAGATAAAGATGTAATTCGAATTACCGGTGAAGCCGTGGGGATAGAGTCTATCTTGCTTGAAAAGCCAAATTCGGATGATTAATATTCCTATTTGTATTGTGCTATAATATTTGTATTAAAAGATAAATCATTTTATGAAGTACAAGCATTTAGTTATATTCGCGAGTATTGTTTTTTTAGGAATTTTTAATATTACTAATGCTTCGGTATTAAGTGATTCTTTCATTAAACTACTAAATATTCAATCAATGAGTTCAACCGCTCATGTTAATTATAGTTTTAAAAATGGTCTAACAGGGGATTCTAGAAATTCTAAAGGCATCGTTGATTTATTGTTGTCAGGAAATCAAGATATCTCAACTCCAAACAAAGCAATAGCATCACAGGATTTTAACCTTAGTATAGAATCTTCAGATTTTAATTTAAATCTTGCTATCTCAACCAAAATGATTGGGGATACTCTTTATATTAAAATTCCAGATGTTAAATTTGATGAATTTATTCCTGAATTAGTTCCTTATAAAAATCAATGGATTAAGATTTCCAAAGAAGATGTTGATTATTTAGAGCCACAATTCCCTGGAATTAAAGAAAGTTATGAAAAAACTATAAAGGTTAATTCTGAACCTTCGGTTATTATTGATGAAGTAAGTCAAATAATTAAAAGATATTCTTATGCGTTTATTTTAAAAAAGACTGGTAGTAGAATAGATAAAGGTGTTAATCAAGATAAATATACTGTTACTTTTAGTAAAAAAAGATTATCTAATTTGTTAGTCGCTGATTTTACTAAATTGTATAAATTAAAAAAAGCAAAAGATAAAAAAGAATTAGCTAATTCTATAAATGAATCTTTGGCGTCAGTAAATTTTAGAAATGGTATTTTGTATATTGGACAAAACGATGGTTTACCATATGAAATTTCTTTTACTATTGATCAATTAAAAAATAAAAAAGTAATTTCAACTTTAAAAGTTAATTTAACTTTTTCTCAGTTTGGTTCACATTTTGATAATGTTGTAATTGCTCCTAGTAATTTTGTAACATTAACTAATCTTTATAACCAAGCATTTAAACCTAAAATAGAAGAAGCTAAAAAAGAAGCAGAAAAGATGAGTCTTAAAGTAAATCTTTCTTCTTATTTTGTTTGGAATGAAACAGTTTATGATGAAATGGACGGTAAGTATGGAACAATGTCTAATGACGGTAGTTGTATAAATCCAACCTTGGGGTCTGTTTTTAATAAACCAATGGGGGATGATTTAGAAAATTCTGAATATTGTAATGAATGTTCAGCTGCAATGGTTAAAAAATTAATTGAATTATCTGGTAATGAAAAAAGATGCTATTCAACAACTGATGCCTATGCTGTTCAAATGTCGTATAAAGATAATTCAGGTTATTATTGTATCGATAGTACAGGGGAAAGAAAAGAAACAACCAATTTAATAACAGGTCCTGTTTGCGGGAATTAATAATTAATTAAATATTTATGTTAAGACAACCAATCAATTTTGTTTACGCTGCATTCGTCATTACTCTTATTGGCGGGGGAACTAGTATGTATATTTTAAAAAATGCTTACAAGGTTTATTCAGATGTGTATTTTACTCAAGCTGAAATAGTGATGCCTTCTCATTTTTCTAAATTAAATTAAAAAAGCGTGATATAAAAACCCTAAAATTAAAGATCTTAGGGTTTTTATTATAAGGTTACAGTATTTACAAAATATATCATTGTGATATAGTGTGTTCAAATTATAAATCAAAATATGAAAAATAAAGAAGTAATATTCCTTAGTGGGAACGGAAATCATTCCCTTGGTAAACAAATTTTAAGTCAGTTAGAAGAGTTAATTGGAGAAAAATGTGTTTTTAATCACATTAACTACGACACACATGCTGATACTGAATTTTCTACGTATATCCCACGTTGGGAGGAAATTAAGGATAAAACCGTGGTTTTTTACCAAAGTTTACATAGCCGTGAATTTCTTGAAGAAGCAGAAGACCTACTATATGCTTTAAAATATCAATATGGTGCAAAGTATATAATAGGCGTTTTCCCTTTTATGTTAAATAGGAGACAGGACCCAAAAATGGAAATACACCCCGATGAGTTTGATGGTAAAATAGCTAAACCATATGAAATTCAAAGGTTAAAACATACTATTCTTAGGTTAAAAAATGCTGGTGTAAATGAAATGCTGGTTGCTACTCCTCATTCAAATGCAATGGAAAAATATGCTAAAGAATATGGTATTCTTTTTCATGAGATTGATGCTTCTAAATTATTTGCTGATATAGCTCAGACTTTAATTAAAGATGATGAGAGAGCTTTAGTAAAAGTATATTCTCCAGATTGGGGCTCTATAGAAAGAGCAATTAAAATTGCTAAACTTATTGATTGCCCTGTACTATTTAATTTTAAAGAACGTAAAATTAATGGAGAAAGCTCAATTGTCGAAGCGGAGTTGAAAGATATTAATGAAAAGATATCTTGGGCTCAAAAAGAGTTCAATTTCCAGGAAATATATTATGCCACCTCTGATATGGTTTCAGGCATGATCTTAATCATGGTTGAGGATGAAATTGCAAGCGGAAAAACTGCAAGTGAAACTGGAAGGCTTTTAAAAAAATATGGAGTTAAAAGTTTGTATTTTTTTTCAACTCATGTAGTTTTAACACCTGGATGGAGAGGTTTTTTAATTGTAAATTCACCTTTTACAAGAATATTTTGTACTAATACAATTACAAGAGACTACAAAAAACAAACAGGTGGTGAATTATCTGATATTTCAATTGCGCCACAATTCGCTTCTACTTTATTTAAAATTTTGAATTAAAAATAAAAGTCATAAATTAACCAATGGTATTCCTGAAAAGGAATGCCATTTTTTTATGGAGTTAAATTTATCGATTACCGCCGCGGGTGAATTTCCGAAATGTTTAGGATTCGATCCTTACAGGATCAGTACACCTTTTCGGTGTATTCAAAATTAAAATTTTTCATACACAACGAAAAGCTTTTCTCATCCCCCACAGAAAACATGCAGATGTTTTCTTCACCTCCACAAATAAAAAGACTCCTATACGGAGTCTTTTTATTTGTGGAGGTGGGGGTTCTCGGCTACCGCCGCGGGTGACTTTCCGAAATATTTAAATTAAAAATTCTCATATTTCAGGAAAGTCCTTTCGAATCCCCACGAAACATTTCCCAAATGTTTCTCCACCTAAAAAACACCCTAACGGGTGCTTTTGTGGAGGTGGGGGGATTCGAACCCCCGTGCAGTGTGTGAATATATATTAGTCTACATGTTTAGACAGTACGGATTTTTTCGGGATAAATTATACAAGTACTATCATTCAATAATTTATCCTTAGCATGAATTCAATGTCCAATTATGCACATACAAACATAGTTGTAAGCCAGAGTGTATAACAACAATTCTTTATCCTATGGCGTAAAAAAGATTGCCGTGACGCGCCAGTTTTGTTAGGCGAATGTCATAGTGCCGAACGCATAAGGCGAACGAACACTTTTTCCTGCGAAATCTGCAGTTGGGTTTTGTATGTTTTTTGCGTAGTACCATACTCTACGACATGCAAATATATATCCGAAATCACAATGTCGATGCCAATGCACCCCCAGTTATCTCGTACTATATTCTCGGCGAATATCTCTTTCAATTGTGCGTTTTTTTAATGTTTCGCGTTTGTCGGCTTTCTTTTTACCTCGGCCAACTCCAATTGAAATTTTTATCCACCCACCTACACTAGCTGTACTAGAAGTACTGCGGGCAGGCCTATTTTTAATATACAATGATAAAGGAACGATTGTCAAACCTTTTTCTTCGGTCTGTTTAATAAGCTTTTTAAGCTCGGTTTTATTTAAAAGAAGTTTTCGCGTTCTTGTTCGCTCATCAATTAAACTAGTGCTACTATTTTGATATTCATCAATTTTCATGCCTATTATATAGGCTTCACCATCTATAATTTTTACATATGACCCAACAATACTGGCTTTTCCTGCTTTTACAGACTTTACTTCATGCCCAATAAGCTTGATACCGGCTTCCCATTTATCAATTATTTCGTAATCAAAATATGCTTTTTTATTCTCAATAATACTGGACATATCTATAATATTAGCACATTTATTAAATATTTTTACACTCTAGTAAATAAAGGTTTTTTCGTGTATATTGATAACATGAAAATCGCGTTTAAGAACAATAAAAAGAAAAATAATACTAAAAATGGTAAGCCAAATGGCGGGAATAGACGGAAAGAGCCACATTTTGTAACTCAACTAGTTGGGGTGGTTTTGTTTTTTGTTTTAATTTCCAGTATTTATGGATTAATTGTTAACCGTAAAGAAACAATCAAAGATTCTAATTTAACTGAAATTTCACAATCTATAATTTTAGGCAATACAAAAAATGTAGTTGTAACTGGTGGTGAAATTAAATTAACTCAAAATGATGGAACAATACTAAGAGCTAGTAAAGAACCCGAATCATCTTTGTCGGAAACATTGGCAAATTATGGCGTAAGCCCAGTTCAGTTATCCAATACTCCAATTACTATTAAAAACCAAAGTGGTTTTAAATATATTTTACTTTCATCATTACCATTTTTAATTCCAATAATTATAATTGGAATCTTGATATATATGATGACTCGCCAAGTCAAAGGCGCAGGGATGCAAGCATTTAATTTTGGTCAATCACGCGCAAGAATTGTTGACCCTAATGATGAAAAAAATAGAGTTACTTTTAATGATGTTGCAGGGGCCAAAGAAGCTAAACAGGAATTAAAAGAAATTGTAGAATTTCTTCGTGAACCTAAAAAGTTTTTTGAAATTGGAGCTGAAATTCCAAAAGGAGTACTTTTAACTGGTCACCCTGGTACTGGTAAAACATTACTTGCAAGAGCCGTAGCCGGGGAAGCTAAAGTCCCATTTTTCCATTTGTCTGGATCAGAATTTGTGGAAATGTTTGTAGGAGTTGGAGCTTCACGAGTTCGAGACTTGTTTAAAACTGCTAAAAAATTAGCCCCAGCAATTGTTTTTATTGATGAGATTGATGCTGTTGGGCGGTCTCGTGGTGTTGGTATGGGTGGTGGTAATGATGAGCGTGAACAAACTTTAAACCAAATACTTGTAGAGATGGATGGTTTTGAGCCAACTGATAAAGTTATAGTTATTGCCGCAACTAATAGATCCGATGTACTAGATAGCGCACTTCTTCGTCCAGGACGATTTGATAGACGAGTAGTACTTGATTTACCAGATAGATCTGACCGTTTTGAAATTCTTAAAATTCATGCTCGTAAAAAGAAAATGGAAGAAGGGGTTAATCTAGAAACCATCGCCAGCCGGACTCCGGGATTTTCAGGTGCAGATTTGTATTCTGTAATGAACGAAGCTGCAATATTAGCTGCGCGCCGTGATGCTAAAGAATTAGGTTTTATTGACCTTACTAATGCAGTAGAAAAAGTTATGATTGGTCCAGAAAGGCAATCACACCTAATGGATGATAAAGAGAAAAAATTAGTTGCATATCATGAAGCCGGTCATGCATTATTAGCTTCAGTACTTGATCATGCGGACCCAGTACACAAAGTTAGTATTATTTCACGGGGGAATGCTGGTGGTTACACATTAAATATTCCACTTACTGATAAACATTTACCAACTAAAAACCGTTTCTTAGATGATTTAGTTGTTATGTTTGGTGGCTATGCAACAGAAGAAATTGTTTTTGGTGATGTTACAACTGGCCCAAGTAATGATCTTCAGGTTGCTACAAATTTAGCACGGGAAATGGTAACTAAATATGGTATGTCAAACGAGATTGGTCCACTAGTAACTGTGGCTTCACAAAAAGTAATGTTTGGTAATTCATTTGAAGGTGAGATTTCACCAGCGATGCAAAACAGGGTAGATGTGGAGGTAGAAAGAATAATGAAAGAATCCCATGCTCGGGCCCATGAATTATTAAATAAAAACCGCCATGTATTAGATGCAATTGCCAATAAACTTATTGAAGTTGAAACACTTGAACAAGATGCATATAACGAACTTATAAAATCTTTCGGTATTGAACCAAAGACATTGTAGAAAAAAATAAAAATGGCCTGTAGAGTTTTATCTCTACAGGCTTTTTATTTTTTCTACTTTTCAGGACTTATTTTTTAACAACCATACGGTTGTTCTATTTCTTTGCTGTCATTTATTATTTTCGGCGTCCAATTATCAGGGTCTTTAATAAAATTTAATAAAATTTCTAAATCTTCTGGTTTAAATAAATCTTCCAGAATTTCTAAAGTAATCAAATCCATTCTTATTAAAGAATTTGGGGTAATTCCAATTTCTTTAAAATTATCATACATGCTTTTCATTTCGTATGAAAAGACTGAACAAAAATCTACCTTAGCAGGGTTTTCTTCCTTTATTCGCCTGATACTTTTAGTGGAAGTTGTACCTTTTGTTAGTACATCATCAACTACCATAATTTTTTTATTTTTTAAATCATCTAATCCTTGTATTTGTTTCTGTAGTCCGTGTTTTTTTGTTTCTTCTCTTATGTAAGAGAAAGGCAAATCTAATTCATCTGCAACTAATAAACCAAACCCATATCCGCCCATAGGTATACCCATGATTAAATCAAAATCGCCCATCTCTTGTACTTTATTAGCAAGGGCTAACTTTATCTTTCTTCTTATTTGTGGATACCCAACCACATCTTTTATTGATGTGTATATTGGAGAAATTATACCAGAACTTAGTTTAAATGGTTCGCTACCATTTATTTGGATTAATTTTTGATTTAGAAGGTAAGTTAATACTTCAGCGATGTCTTTTGCGTGCATAGTTTTATATTTAAATTGTTAGATTTTTTTAATTACCCTAATACTACCCCTATTTAGTTAAATGTCAAATATAAGCGTCTTGCATTTTTTAGCGATTTGTTTAATACTGTTTTAGTACATAACCACCCTTAGCTCAGTTGGTTAGAGCACAGAGCTTATACCTCTGGGGTCCATGGTTCGAGTCCATGAGGGTGGACTATGATAAAAAACCACTTTATAGTGGTTTTTTATTTTGAGAATACTATTTGCCAAGGTATAATATATGTATAAATGCCAAAACATAAAAACCATAAACATATTCATCCAGTTCGTGCATATATTTATATTATTATGGCATTTGGTTTTTCTATTTGGCTTGTTAGTATTGCAAACCCTAATAAAGTAGAGGCTAATGAAACAGGTTCTTTTAATGAAATTATTACCGAAAAAGATAATGCTGCTCAAATAGAACTTTTAAAACCAGATGTTGTTTTATCTACCGAAGATAAACCCGAACAAATTGAAGAAATAAAACAAATTGAAAATCCTATACAAGATTCTATTAATCTATCTGGAGCAATATTGCCATCTGGAAATCATCAAAGTACAAAAAGTGTTATAACTGTTTTATTTTCAAATTCTATTAAAGCCGATACCTTTGAAAAATCATTTACTATTGTCCCAAATGTTGCAGGGGAATTTAGTGTAAATGGTCGTGTTGGTACTTTTACACCATATAATCCTTTGTTACCCGATACAAAATATAATATTCAAATTAATAAAAATGTAATTGGTTTAAAAGGTGAAAAGCTAACAGATAATGTCATTGGTAGTTTTACTACAAACCCAGAAAACCATATTTTAGCAGTGCCATATTATCGGCAACAATTTTCGCGTAGTTGTGAAGCCGCATCACTGCGCATGGCATTAGCTTATAAGGGCATCGTAACTGATGATAAAGAAATAGTTGACCTTGCAGGATATGACCCACGTGAACCTGATTTTGTAAACAAAACTTGGGATGACCCTAATAAAATGTTTGTTGGATTTTTAAGTGGTAAAGAGGTTGGCTATGGTATGTATGCCCCAGCTTTGGCCAAAGCCAGTTTAGCTTTGGGCTCCACTGGCAAGGTCTTAAAAAACCCAACATCTCAAGAAATAGCGCAGGCCCTATGGAATAATAATCCTGTTGTTATTTGGGGTTATATTAAAAACACTGTTCCAAAATTATCATACTTTTATACACAAACTGGTAAAAAAATTCCAATATATTCTAACGAGCATGCTCGGGTTGTAGTTGGTGTAGTGGGTAGTGTTGATAACCCAGTTGGGTTTTATGTGCATGATCCACTTTCTGGTGTTGCTAATGAATACTGGACAGCGGGGGATTTGGAAAAACACATGAGTATTTTTGGTGGGGTTTCAAACCAAGCTTTAATTGTTGATTAATATGAATGATACAAGAGCCATCGGTATTTTTGATTCAGGTATTGGCGGGTTAACTATTGCTAGCTCTATTTTAAAGCTATTACCTAATGAACAAATAATCTATTTTGGAGATACGTTGCATTTGCCTTATGGTGATAAAGACCAAAATACAGTACTAGATTATTCTAAAAAAATAACAAATTATTTGATTCAAAATCAAAATTGCAAAGCCATTGTTATAGCTTGTAATACTGCGTCCGCTGCAAGTTATATTTATTTGCGGGATAATTACAAAGGCCAAGTTCCAATAATTAATGTTATTGACCCTATTGTAGAAGATGTAATTAATGATGAATCTATTAAAAAAGTTGGAATCATTGGTACAAATACCACAATTGCTAGTGGTATCTATCAAGAAAAACTAACTCGCAGAAAATCTATTTTAGAATATGTAACATTGGCAACTCCAAAACTTGCCCCAATGATAGAAGAATCATTCTACCAAAGCCGAGTCGACGAAGCCATGATCCATAGTTATTTAAAGGATCCAGTATTAAACAATATTGATGCATTAATTTTGGCTTGTACTCACTACCCATTAATTCGCCGGGAGATTAATAATTTTTACGGGGGAGCAGTTAAACTAATTGATTCAACAATTGTGACCCCTAATAAATTAAAAGATATTTTAGAAAAGGAAAATCTATTAAGTCTTAAAAAAGAAAATAAAGACAAATACTATGTTAGTCATTATACAGAATCTTTTGAAAAGACTACAGAAATATTCTTTGGCGAAAAAATAAAACTAGAAGAAAATAATATATTTGAATAAATTATTCAAAATGGATTAGCTTGTCAGTTCGATCAAGTCTTTCTTTTATAGCTGGGTGGTTTTTAAGTTGTGGGTCAGTGTCTAGTATATTTCTGGCTTCTTTTTTAGCGGCTTCTACTAGACGAATATTGCGCAAGGCTTCCATTGCCAAATCTGAGATACCAGATTGTTTAAGCCCAGCAAAATGCCCTGGGCCACGCTCCATCAAATCCGCTTCGGCCAATTCAAAACCATTTTTAGATTCAACCAGTGTCATGATTCTTTTACCAGATTTTTCACTTTCGGTATCACTTAGGAAGTAACAATAGCTTTGGTTGTTACCTCGAATAACTCGTCCACGCAGTTGGTGCAGTTGGGCAACACCAAACCTTTCCGCTTCTTCAATTATTATAAAGCTAGCATTTGGAATATTTACCCCAACTTCAACAACTGATGTTGCAACTAGTACATCAATTTGTTTTTTTAAGAATTTTTCCATAATGTCTTCTTTTTCATTGGGTTTCATTTTACCGTGCAGAACTCCAACTTTGTAACCCAATAATTCTTTTTTAGCTAATCTTTTAGCTTCTTCTACTACTGAACGTTTACCACCACTTACCGCCGATGTTTTTATAGGTAAACCACTTTTATTATTTTCTAAATCCAGGGATTCATCTTTGTCATTAATTCGAGGGCAAATAACATAACCTTGTCGGCCTTGTTCTAACTGTTTTATTATTTCTTGGTACATATTGCCGCGCATGCCTTTACTAATGAATTTACTAATTATTGGTTTACGGCCAGGTGGCATGTCAGTTAGCAGTGATAAATCCAAATCTCCAAATATTGTTAGTGCTAATGTTCGGGGGATGGGGGTTGCTGTCATTGATAGCAAATGTGGTGCAAAGCCATCTTTGGTTATTAATGCGCGTCTTTGTTTAGCTCCAAATCTGTGTTGTTCATCAATTATTGCCAGTGCTGGATGGCGCATAATAACAGACTTGTTCATCAATGAATGTGTCCCAATTAAAATATCTATTGTTCCATCTTTAGCCCATTTTAAAAGCTGTGCTCGCGATACCGGAGTCCAAGCCACATCTAATCTTTTCATTGATATTGATTTAGCAGGGAATTTTTTACAGCCTGAACTAGTAATAAGCCCAATTGTTTTTCCAAAAGGTGCAAACATTTGACAAAAACTTTCAAAATGCTGATTAGCCAGTATTTCTGTTGGAGCCATGTATAGTACTTGGAGATATTCATTTTTTTTATCAGATGGTGTACTAATGGTGTTATACGCAATTGTTGCGGAAATTGCGGTTTTACCACTTCCAACATCACCTTCAAGTAGTCGTGTCATTGGAATATTTTTACCAGTATCTTTAATGATGTCATCTAATACTTTTTTTTGACCTTCTGTTAGTTTAAAAGGCAGAGTCTTTAGAAATTCGTTTGAATTATTGTTTATTTTATAAGCCCCATGTCCTTGGTATTCATCTCGGGCACGTAGACGCTCGATTTCAATATTTAAAATTTCTTCAAAAGCAAATCTTTTTCTTGCAGCTGTTGCATCATCTTCATTACGGGGCATATGCATCCACAAAATCGCAGATTCTAATTTTGGTAAATGATATTTTTCTAAAAGTTGTAGGGGTAGTGTTTCTTTTATATTTTTATGTGCGCCAGCATTTAATGATTTTTGGATTATATAATAAAACCATTTTGCATTTAAACCTTTTGTTTCAGGATAAATTGGTAGTTTAGTTATTTTAATATCTTTATTCTCGGAAAATAAATCATTATGAACTTCGTCGTTGTTTTTTAAAACATCCGGATTAATTATAGTTTTTTTGTTACTTTTTATGGAAAGGTTTCCTGAAATTGTTATTTTTTGGCCATCTTTAAGCATTTTGGAAATATAAGGTTGATGTAGCCAAATAAGCTCGATTGTCCCTGTGGTGTCTTTGAATTTAGCCCGAGTCATTGGAATTTTACTTTTCCAAGAAATTTCTTTTTTGATATTAAAAATCTCACCAGTTAAAACTATTTTGTCGCCATCATTTAATTCCAGTACATTTTTACCACCGGATGTGTCAGCGTATCTATTTGGAAAATAAAATAAAACATCTTTGATTGTTTTAAGCCCAATACGATTAAGCGTTGCTTCTTGGACTTTTGTAATACGAGTATGTTTTTTAATTATATCTTCCGGTGACATTTTATTTTACAAAAGAAGGTTTAGTAGCAGGGGGATTTGTTTTTGAATTTGGATTTTCAGGGAAATATGTTGCTCTAATTTTTTTAAGTTCAGCTAAAGTCACTGCATCATCTTTAGATACACCTTTGGCTAATACTCTTATTTCATTATGACCACTGGCAATTGTAGCTATTTTAGAAAGCGCAACTGATGTTTCATATTCTGCTATCATTGCATCTAAATATTTTTTATCAAAAACTGCACCGGTTTCTTTTTGAGCAGATTCGGTAATTTTAGTTAAAGCATCTTTTGCATTTTTGGTTAATTCATCAGTGTTCATTAAACTATCGGCACTATTTTTAGTAAACATTCCGGACTTTAAAAACGAAAACATATCACCACCTTTGGCGGTAAAGCTTCCAATCATAAATCCAATAATAAGTACTACAACTAATCCAATTATGCTTTTCATGGATTCATTATATCACATATTAATAATATGCCATTGTGGTATAATTGGCTTATGTTTTCACAGTGTATAGCGCCAACGGGGATTTTGGGTCATATTTATACGCTATTAGATAGTGGGGTAGTAACAATTGGTATTGCTTTTATTGGGGGACTTTTGTCTTTTTTAGCGCCATGTGTACTGCCTTTAATTCCAGGAGCTATTGCGTATTTATCCGGCTCTACCAACAATGATATTCATTCTAAAATAAAAAGAATTCACCACACATTGTTTTTAATTTCAGGATTTATAATTACATTTATTATATTGGGTGTTGTTTTGGGTATAGTTTTATCCGGGATTCATTTTAATTATCTTATTTGGGTAAGACGATTTGGGGGATTAGTAATTTCTATTTTTGCTTTGGTTAATCTTGGAATTATTCCACTGCATATTTTTGGAACCCCAGGAGTAAAATTTATAAAAGGTAAAAGCTCTTATTTAAAGTCATTTATTTTTGGAGCATTATTTGGATTAGCTTGGACACCATGCAGTACGCCAATATTAGGATCAATCTTAGGACTTTCTTTAACTAGCTTAAGTTCAACTATATTATTGTTTTTGTTTTATTCACTTGGTCTTGCTGTGCCATTTGTTGTTACATCTTATTTAGGGTCAGATCTGTTTATTAGACTTACAAAAAAATCAGAATGGTTTTATTCCATTCTGATGAGCATATTTTCATTGGTACTTCTTTTTGTTGGGATACTTATGCTTTTCCAATAAGGTTTTCAACCTCCATAACAACATCGCTTAAAGAAAAATTTGCTTTTATTAAAAATTTTGTTGCCCCAGCTTTTGTGGCTTTGTCCAGTGCATCACTGTCAGCAAGGTTTGAAAATACCGCTATTGGAGTCTCGCGTGTTTTTTCCATTGCACGCATTTGACGGATAACTTCAAACCCATCCATGTTAGGTATAACTAAATCACAGATAACCAAATCTAAATGGTCTTCATTAGCCTTCATTAATGCATCTTTACCATTTTGAACAGCGATAACCTCATATCCTGCCTTTTCTAGCTTTTTAGCAGTTAATTCTTCTATAAAACTATCATCTTCAACAATTAAAATTCGTTTACTCATATGGTTATATTAACATAGATAATTAATTAGTTGAAATTGGTAAAGATACATTAACTGTTGTTCCATGGCCAATAGAGCTTTCAATATTAAACTTACCATTATGACCCTCGATTATTTTTGAACAAATATATAATCCAATCCCAGACCCAGATTTAGCTTTTTGAGTGGCATTGCTTGCTCGGTAGAATTGGCTAGTAACCATTGGTAAATCCTTCTCATTAATACCAATACCAGTGTCTTTAGTAGTAACAGTAACCATCTTACCATCTTGGCTAAGTGAGACTACAACACGGTCACCAGGGTTACTATATTTAATAGCATTATCGATAATGTTTTGAAAAGCAATTCTTAGCTTTGGTTCATCGCCATTTATTTTAGGAAAATTTTTTTCAGGTTTAACATAAACTAGTTCAATATGTTGAGAAAATGCTTCACTACCAAATTCAAAAATAACAGAATCAATAATATCAACTATATCAATTAACCCCATATGATATTCACTTTCATGGTTTGATGTTTTGCTAAGAGTAATTAAATTACCAGCAACATCCATCATTCTGGCATTACTAACAGCTAATTTATTAATCATTTCTTTTTGAGTAGTTGATAATTCACCCATGTCACCTTCTTGGAACATTTCTATCATCCATTTCGAAGCAGTAAGTGATGTTCTTAGCTCGTGGGAAATCATTGAAAGAGTTTCTTCACGGCTAAGGCTCTTTGGAGTTTTGTTTTTATCCATAAACACAATTATACCATAGCTATTGATTTACTTGCAAAAATATATGACTTTATAATATAATATATAGGTCGGACACAATTATGAGTTAGACGATGTTACTATTATGATGCTTGGCGGACACTAATTTTGTAAATTCTCGAGAATTTATGAATTCAAAATAAAAGCGTTAACTTTAATTAGTTGACGCTTTTGTTTTATTTATATAGTCTATATGTATGCATACCAATAAAGTTAAAAATAAATCTAAATGTTCGTATTGTGGTGACAGTCCAGTTAATCATATTTTTGCTTATATTGGGCAATCACTTTCAGTTTATTTGGACCCAATTTTATCTCCTATTGTAGGAGGGGGGAGTAGTTTATTAAACAAAGCTTTAAAATACTTTAATCTTTTTTATGTATTTTTTTCAACAAAAATCGGAGTTTTATGGTTTGGTAAAAATATCAATGATGCAAAAACAACTCGCTCACGGGTAATCTGGGAAGAAGCCAACCGCAGAGGTATACCAATGCAACAATTAATAATTTATGGTAAACCTATTGAACAATACCGTGCAAAGATAAAAAATAAAAATGGTAAATTAAAATGGTTTTATTTTGAATCATTACCTATTCCACCATATTTACCACAGGATAATTATAATTTTATTGATGACAAATTTTTACTTAAAAATTTATTAACTAAAAATAATATCCCTGTACCGCGCAGTGTATCAGTTAGTAAACTAAATGAAGCTATTGATGTTTTTAAGACTTTTACTGGACCAGTTATAGTTAAACCTCGTGTTGGGTCCCGTGGGCGCCACACTACTGTTTATATTAATAATCAAGATGAATTAATCAAAGCTTTTAAATGCGCGGAGCAGTTATGTAAATTTGTAGTTATTGAAGAATATTTAACAGGATCTGTATGTCGGGCCACTATTGTTAATAAAAAACTTGTTGGATTCTTTGTTGCCAAGGCTCCAAGTGTTGTTGGTGATGGATCAAATACTATTCAAGAATTAATTAATATAAAAAATCAAAACCGGCATCCCAAGGTTGACGAAGTCGTTGTTAATGTTGAGCTTTTAGAATTTATTGAACGCCAAGGTTATAAACTAGATAGTGTTTTGGAAAATAATAAAAAGCTTCAATTAATACATAGAACTGGGCGTTTCTTTGGGGGAGAGACTGAAGAATTTTTACCAAAAATTCATCCTACTTTAAAGAATATTTTAGAGCATGCTGGAAGCGTTGTAGATGTACCAGTTGTTGGACTAGATGTAATAATTGAAAATCCCCAAGATGATCCTAACAATCAAAAATGGGGGATTATTGAAGCCAATAGTTTACCTTTTATTGATTTACATTATTGGCCACTATATGGCGAGCCTATTAACATCGCTAGCTATGTTTGGGATTTGTGGGAATAAAGGTATAATAAATATATGAAGATATTCTTAGCGCTTTTCCTTGTGGGGGTAATTCCTGTTTTATTTACCTTTGTTTTACCTAAAAAGAAAATATTTTTTGAAAAATCAGTTGTCAAAGGTTTTGGTTTAGGTATTTATACTGCGCTTATTTTTGTTTTATTAAAAGAATCATTTGAACATGGGGGGATTGGTCTTGGATTTTCTGGAATATTTTTAGGTTTATTAATTAGTATTTTGATAAGTTATTATTTTAAAGAATTTCATCATCATCATGAAGAAGGCGAGCATCATATTCACTCAAAAATTTCGGCTTTTAAAATTTTAGCTTCTGATTTTTTTCATAATATTATAGATGGAATTGCTATTGTTTCAGGATTTGCTATTAACAATACAATTGGTTTTGCCTCATTATGTGGTGTACTAGGGCATCAAATAATTCAACAATCAGGGCAGCAGGTTTTGTTAATTTCCGAAGGAGTAAAACCTAAAAAAGCAATTTTAATTTCATTTGTTATTTCTTTGTCGGTATTTTTTGCTCTATTTATCAATGACAGTATTTCTTTAGAGAGCGTTCTTATGGCTTTGTCTGCGGGGATAATTTTGTCTAAAATACTTATTGATATCAAGGAAACAAAATGGGGTAAAGCATCACTTGTTGGTTTTATTTTTGGTTTTGCAATACTTTTAGTTTCACTTTTTTTAATTCCACATACACATTAATAAATATTGTTTATTCGTTTGTATAATTGTATTATATAAATATGCCTTTTACCGAACCATCTAATTTTGAGATTATTTTAAATTCTGTATCTTTTGTTGTTATATTTGTATTTGGATTAACTGTTTATTTTAAAAACCCTAAAAGTCATACCAATGTATTGTTTTTCCTTTTGGCTTTGGTTTTAGATGCTTATATTGTATCAACTGTATTTGCTCTTCATCCAATAATTAAGACTTTGGAAAGTAATTTGTTTTGGATTCGCATGGATATGTTTTTGGGTTCTTTTATTGCACCACTTTTATTTTTATTGGCACATACTTTTCCTAAAAACAAAATTACATTATCTAAAAAATATTTTATTTTTACTATAGTTTATACACTATCAATGGTTGTAATTTCATTTACACCATTAGTTTTTATGTCCGTTAGTTATCCTGTGGGGTCTTTGACTCCGGTTCCACACCCTGGATTGGGTATGATATTTTATTTTTTGCATATCATTGGGTATTTTGGTTTAGCTTTTGGAGTACTTATTAAAAATTACAAAAAAAGTATTGGTCAAGAAAAAGTTAAAACCATATATTTCTTAATCGGAATAATTACTACATTTACTGGTATGGCAATTGTTGATTTTCTTTTAGTGCTATTAGGTGATACTAAATTTGTTTTTATGGGGCCCTCATTCCCAGTTTTTTTAATGGTGCTTGTGGGTATAGCAATTATAAAACATCAATTTTTAGATATTAAACCTGTTATTGTTCGAGCGGTTTCTTATGTAGTGCTTTTAACTATTATTGCTGGGGTTTATTTTGGATTACTGTTTTTTGTTTCAGATAAATTATTAGGAGTCAATTTAAATAATTATTTAATGATAGCTAATGTTGTCTTGGGGGTAATTGTTGCTTTGACATTTCAACCATTAAAAACATTAATTATTAAATATACCGATAATATATTTTACAAAGATGGCTATAATGAACAAAAAATACTTAGTGATTTAACACATGCTATTAGTAGTAGTATTGATTTTACTAATTTAGCAAACCAATTATTGCAAACAATAATTACAGAATTAAAAGTTTCCAAAGCGGGGTTGGTACTGGTTTCAAAAAATAACATAAATGATATAAGATCAATTGGTTATAATGACCCTAATTTATTAAATAGTTCAGATTTATTTAATTTTTTAGATAAATCAAAAAAACAAAATTTAAATTACTTTATTCTAGAAGAATTAGAAGAAACAGAAAAAGATTTTTTTAGGAAAAACGACATTGAAGCCATTTTCCCAATAGAATACGAAAATGAATTTGTCGCGGTTTTGATATTAGGGGACAAGCTATCCGGTATGCCATATTCACAAGATGACCTTAATTTGTTGGATGTTTTTGCTAATGAATCCGGTATTGCTATTCTTAATGCAAGACTTTATACCAATTTACAAAAAGCTTTAGAATCTAAAAATAATTTTATTAAAGTTGTTTCGCATCAATTACGGACACCAATGTCAACAATTAAATGGAGCTTGGAAGAATTAAAAAACGAAACTAATAAAGTAAACCAAAAGAAATTAATTAATAATTCGCACCAAAAGGTTATTTTTGTAAATGAACAACTAGATGATATTTTAATTGCTCTTGATATTTATGATGGTAAAAATATTCTTAACAAAACATCTTGCGATTTAATTGATATTACAAAAAGAATAATTAATAATTTTGAAAATCAAATATCGGACAATAATTTAAAAATCAAATATGAAATTAATGATAGTGCTAGATTAGTTGATGCTGATTTTAATAAACTTAATAAAATATTTGAAGTCTTAATTAAAAATGCAATTCTTTATTCGGTAAATTATGGGGAAGTGGTAATAAATGCCACCGTGAAGAATATTGATAATAAAGAATTTACAGTAGTTAGCGTTACGGACAATGGTATTGGTTTAAACGAGGATGATAAGTCACATATTTTTGAACAGTTCTTTAGAAGTGATCGGGCAAAATTAAATCTTCCAGATGGGCTTGGATTAGGTATGTTTATTACTAAGACTTTTGTGGAAGACCATGGTGGTAGTATAAAAGTTGAATCAGGTGGAGTTAATACTGGTACAAAAGTAATATTTACTTTACCAAAATAAAACTCCAGAATTTTTTAAAAAAAATATTGGAGTCAATAATTTATATATCAGAATCTTTAAAAAGTTTCTGAACAAATGTTAATTTTAAGGTAATAACGGGATTATCTCACGACTACCCCGTTATAAATTGCCTAAACCTTATGAAAGATCTTTAAACCTTGCCCGCTTGATGAAATACATTGCGTACAATATTCCCCAAACGGGACAAGGTTATTAAACTAAACCACTTAATTTTGTTAAGTATACAAAACTTTTAAATAAAGTCAAGAGTTTTAGCGGTCTCTATTATACAAAATTCGAACCTATTTCGAAAGCAATCCTGATGATACCGAATACTAGCGTTCCCCGTGCGCTGAAGCACCTATGTGCGAAGCACAGAGCTTTCCCAAAGGGAAAGTGCGGGGAAACACTCAGACCCACAATGGACTCGGTTTTGCGAAGCATTTTTGCAGGAGAAGGATTCGCAAAACCGAGACTGATTTTTTGAAATTCGGCGGGATTGGGGTTTTCGTCCAGCAGGAGAGTGCGTGAGGAATGCGGGGCGGATTTCTTTTTGGATTTTTTGCGAGGAAGGATCGTCAGAGAATACTGAGGAGAAAATAATTTTTAGTATTTTGTGTTTCGTTGTATAATAGCTTTATGGAAAAGCCAAAATTGTATCCAGTTTCAGAACCCGGAATTAATAGTTCTAATTTAGATGGTAGTACAGAGAAAAGTTCATCATCGCCTGAAAGTAAAAGAAATCTTGAATTATACCAAAAATTAATGAGCGATATTGAAAACGAAAAAATAGCACAGCATGGTGGTTTTAATTTTGAATCGGTTGGTACAATTTTGCAGTACGGCATTTTATCTCCTGAAAAAAAACTGGATATTCTCGGGGAAAAGTCAGGTTTTTATTCTGAACATATGCAACATAATGCTGCTAAATCATGGAGAAAATACTTTTTTGATACTATCGACGGTTTAATAAAAAAATATGGCACTCAATATGTTAAAGAGAATTTTGATTCTCTCCCTGCCCCAGTTGAAATCGGCCCTAATGGAAGTGAAGAAGAAAAAGAATATAATGCAAAAAGGGCATACAGAACAATAAGGGAGCTGAAAGACAGTGCAGGACCAAGGCTTAGATATTTTTTAGAAAAAGTTATACCTCCTGTAATCAATTATTATCTTGAAAACGGGGAATGGGAAGAAGGGAAAATTGGTTCTAAAAGAAAAATTTCTGATGGGGCAGCACCGAGTGATACTAAACTAGCCCAAGCGATAGATACTTTTGTAGGTGTTGGTCTTATTAGTTCTACACCTCCGCAAACTCTTAAAAAATATATTTTTGAAAAAAACAGGTTGCGCCCATATATTCAGGGTGGGCAGCGATCTTATTTGATGTTCCAAGTGAGATCAGGACTCATCACCCCAAATCTGAATTTAGACCAAACTCTGTCAACAGGGAGGATTTGGGTATTTCGGATAAAATACAACCATCTAGATTTCGAGCAATTAGATTGGGTATAGTTTCTGATAAAAATGAAGCACAACCCCTTTTTGGATTTTCTTTGGATGAAGAGCTTGTTGATAATAAATATGATTTAAAATTGACATGGCCACGTACTAAACATCATTATACCCCAAAAGGGGGCTATGATCTTCAAGCAACAGAGAAATATAAGAAAGAACGTGAAGAAAAATATTTAGATGCATTTAAAGAAATTATCAAAGACTATTTAAAAAAGATTAAAGATTTTTATATTAAAAAACCAATTCTCATACTAGATGAAGACTACAACCTTATTACAAATCCCGACGACATTTTAATAAAGATTTTTGGAGAAAACTGGAGAGGTGACGAAATAATTTTATCTGAATTTAAATGGTCAGAACTTTAAATTTTGAAGAATAAGACTCTATTTAGATTGAGAGACTTCAATCTATAATTTTAAAAAGTACTACAATCCCACTACATAAACTGTTTCGGGAACGGAATCCCGGATTTTGCGGTATGTTCTGGACAAAATTCGAACTTTTTTCGAAGAAAATCCAGAAGAAGAAATCTGAAACAAAGCGGACAAAGTTTTGCGGAGGCAATTTTTTAGGGACAGGTCTCCGCAAAACTTCGGCTGATTTTCTTTTTTTAAATTTGGGTGTTGCAAATGGAAAAGGAGGGGTTTGGGGAGGAATTTTCCATTTGCTCCTCTTTTTGTTTTGGAGAAATTCGGGCGGGCGTA
>CALAYS010000193.1 GCA_937895515.1 uncultured bacterium | reverse complement strand
ATCATTATACCATCTAGTTCTCCATTTCGCACCAGTAGAACCTATATTGGATGTATGTGGTAAACCATATTCAGGACCACTATTGGTTATAAATTCTTGTACTATAAAAACCTGCTCATTCTCGTAAAGCCCAGTAGATATGGGATCGAAGTAAATATTACCTTTAAAATAACCACCAGGTCTATTCTCATAGCTAGTTTCGAAATACACCTTTGTGTCATAGCTTATTATACTCTGACCAAGAAAATTACTTTTAGGAAGTGTAAGTGAGAAAGTTGAACCTATATTGTATACCAGAGATATTTTACCTTTAAAATTGGTATTAGCTGTTGGAATATAACCATTAAGGTAAACTGTTGCACCCTTATCTATGAAATCATTCACCTCTATACACCAAGCATAAAGATTAGTACTAGTCGCATCCGAAATATTAAAGGTAAGGATATAATCATCATTAGATTCGGTCCATTCAAAATATCCGGGAGTGCTCGCAGAACTACCCATTATATACGAGGATTTGACATCAAGAGGGGTTGGCCCAGTTGGTCCTATATAATCGAAATTTAATGGATTACCACTTTTATTGTAAAAATTGAGATTTAGATTTGCCATTTTAAATTAGAAAACTCTTTTATTGTTTCTTTTAACTGTGTAATTAACGAAGTTTTTTATTCCCTTCGTTGATTCTATTAACCCATAAACTACTCTTTCAAAATAGCTAAGGATTCCTTCTTTTATTGGATCCTTGTATATAATATTGGATAAACTTCTTCTAAGAATTTGGTCCTTATAATTAAATCCATTATACAAATTATCATTTTGTGAATCCCTAATATCATATAGGTTCTGATCCTGATCAAAATCATAATATCTTCTCTCCACATTTTCTTTAGGCATATCCTTCATTATTTTCTTATAATCAGCGGAAGAAGAACACGGACCGAACATATATGAACCGTTAGCATTTGTTGTAATAGCTCGATATCCAGAGCATCCTATATTATAAGCACGATTAGTAGCAAGTTCTATTGTCGTATATAGATCTTTCGAATTATAGAAGGTAGTATTGGTTGTTTTTGGTGTTACTGTTTTAACCGTATAATTAACACTAAGATCCTGATCTGGAAAAAAAGGTGAATATGATTGCATTATTGTTATTTATTTTGTGCTGCTAGTTGACTTTTAAGCTCCATCGTTAAACCACTTCTAAAATTTTTAGGTACTATAGAAGAAACTGTTACATTTAGAGGACCTGGTTTACCTGCTAC
>CALAYS010000192.1 GCA_937895515.1 uncultured bacterium | reverse complement strand
ATTTTGGTGATTACAAAAGAAAAGTTTTGGAACTTGCAGCAATTGATAGAGAAATGGCCATAGAATATATTCGTACCCATACCGCTGATTACTGCAAAGAACGAGAAATACACAAAGTAATGGATATGGAAATAAAATCTTATTCGCGTGAGGATATATAAAAATCATCTGACAAACAGGTGGTTTTTTGGTAAAATATATATTATGAAACAAACAATTTTAATCCATGGCGCACCATACAAAGATAGGTTCTACAGTTCAGAAACACCAAGTCCTTCCAATTCAAATTGGTTACCTTGGTTGCAAAAACAATTAGCCATGAAAGATCAATTGTGTCAGACGTTAGAGTTTCCAAAACCATATGATCCGGTATATGAACAATGGGTTGAAGTTATTAATCAGGTAAATATCTCAAGCGAAACGACGCTGGTTGGGCATAGTTGTGGAGGCGGTTTTTTGTTGCGATATCTTTCTGAAAATAAAAATATCAATCCTAACATCAGTAAATCAGATGCAGCATGATTTAATTGTAATTATAAAAATACTTATTTTAGACAATTTTTAATGGAATAAATCATGTTTACTTAATATCAAAAAAATTAATAAACTAATTGATTTATAAAAATATTTATGATATTTTATCTTTTCCAGAAAGAATCAAAATTATACAAAAAGATGAAATAATACCAATTTATGATTGGTTTATCATCCTATTTATAAATAGAAAATATATAAAAAACAATAAATTAATAATATTTGAATTAACAAATACTTTTTTAGAAAAAGATTTCAAAAATTATAATACTAATCCACCAATTAAAAAAGACTTATTTTTGAGAGCTCTAAATGAATATATTGAAGAATTATCAGAATAAAAACAACAAAAATGATTAATTCTTTAATTCGTTAATTAACTCTTCAAAGTTTAAACTAGTACTATATTGAGCAAGCTTAATACTTTGGTTTTTTAATTTTACTTTTAACTTTGACTCTAAAATACCTAATATATCTTTACCTTTTACGTATTTAATCCATTCATTTGAATTTAATTTTTCATATGATTCTCCACTAATTTCTCCTTGATTTATTTTTTTAGAGTCAGTATGTTTATACATACATTGTAGTCTTCCATTATGATAATTTGGCATTAATTTGGGCCCTATTAACTCTTTTTTTATTTCTTCAAAAATTTGATCAAGTAAATTTGAAGCTTCTGGGTAAAGCGATATTATATGATTTTTTTGGCAATAAGACCACTCAATATCAGTCCCAGGAGTAAAAATTAGAAAAAATTTTTCATGTTTAAATTTATCTCTTAAATTTAAACATTCTTCATCTGTTCTATAATCTCTGTCAAGAATTATTAAGATTTTTGTTTTATCTCTTTTATTAGGAGATAATAAATCTCTAATCAATGAAAGAGAAGCTAAATTTTCACAACCCTGTGTTGAAAATATTTTACTTCCATAAAACTCTGGTTTTTTATGATTTTTTTTGATAATTTCTTCAAGATAATGTGTTTTTTTATCTTCAGAAATAATCAAATATTTAGCATGATAATCACTTAATGAAGCTAAATCATCTAATGCGCCCATATCCATTAAGAGTTCTGGAGCTTTATTCTTATCATAATCAATTAAATTTCCTTTTGAAAGCCAGAACACTTTATCATTCTCATTAGCCGAAGATAAAATATGTCGAGAATGAGTAGAAATAATTAATTTCATGTTATTATTTCTTGCATATTCTCTTATTACAAATAATAAACTCTTAATATTATTCGGATGTATGTGAGAATCTGGTTCATCTAATAATAGAAGAGAAGGTTTAAAAAGAACAGCGTAAGCCAAGATCTGTGCCACTTGAAGCAATCCAGTACCAGCATTTTCTATTGGAAATATTCTACCATTATATTCTTGATTTACAATAATGTACTGATCATTATCCGGCTCATATATAACTTCAATTAAAACATTATTAAAAATAGAACTAACTAATTTATTTAATATTGATAATTCATTATTTTTATCTAAATAATAAATAAGATTCCTAAAAAATAAATTTGCATCTCCTTGTGAAATTGCTCTTTTTAACTCACCAAAAGAAACAAGTTTTTCTTTACGAGCAATACCAGCAAGTCCTGGAACATAAACACTAAATGGCTTATCAATAAGATCTATATTTATTTCCTTTGAACCAGATAGTTTAACATTTATATTTGTGTTTCTTCCTTTACTTATAATTACTTTCTTTTTTTTATTATCATTAAAAATATATTCAACTTCAATAGAATTAATTCTCTCTTTTAAAGATTGATTATATCCTAATGAATAAAGATCAGAAGTTGGAATATATAAAAGCTGATCAATTGAAATACTATAAGAACTATCTCTTATCTCATTTCCACCACTATGTGTCCTCCCAATAAGTGCATTTTACAAACACAATGAATGGTATTAAATTTTTTATAGAGAGTGGTTTTTGATTTTGTTGATAGTATCAAGATAATTCCAAGGTAACCAATCTTTTGGGTTTTGCATCCAAAGGTTTTGATAAATAAGAAGATCTCTAAGGTAATCAACAGAATTTAAATTATTTTCTTTTGCAGTAAATAAGATAGAGGTTAAAATATCGGCAACGGTAGCGCCGAGTTGGGTTTTAAAAAAGAGTGAGTTTTTTCTATGCCTAATGATAGACTTGAGCATTCTTTCGGATAAATTATTACAAACTGGAGCACCTTCAACGTAGCAAAATGCGCAGAGTTTAATAAAGTGGTTACTAAAATATTTGTAGACTTTCCCTATTTCATCATTTGGTTCAAATATTTTATTAAGGATATCCTGTTCAATTTTGTTTTTCATTTCAAGCATCAAAGAAAGCGAATTATTCTGATGGAAATAAAGCCGTTCCTTTGAAGTCATGTTTTTAGTTAACTTTTCATTTTTAAAAATAGTTTTATAACGAATGAGAAAGTAATTTAAGTATTCAGAAATTTTGTATTCTTTGATGAGATTCTTTTGAGCAACCTTTTTTTCTTTATCAGCAAGGTCTTTGAATTTTCTAACAGTATGGCTGTTACAATTTGCAATTTTTATATATTCATTTTCTTGTAAATCTATTTTAGATGTATTTGCAAAGGCTGCATCTGCCATTATGATAATTTGTTCATCAATTGTTCTTTTAGAAAGGATTTGAGCAAGTATTTCGCCTGCATGATGTAGACCTGTTTTATAAAGGATAATTTGCCCTTCTGGAAAAACGCCAGTGAGGTTTGTTGTATGAATTCCTGAGCGTACTTGATGAGGATTTTTTCCTTGCTGTAAAGCCTGTTCTTGTTCCTCTTCAATTCCTTTAACAAGGTCAAGAATAATATTATGGGTGTCGTCTACATGCTGTTTTGGGGCATTTGCAACTTCTTTTTCAAGGTAACAAACAAAAGGTTGCACAATTCTTGCTGCATTTTCAAACAAATACCATTGGGTGCTATCTGCTACTTTAATTCCAAGAGCATCACTCATATTTTCCATACGATAACTTGCCATGCCACATTGATAACGAAGTGTGGCAAGCGATGAAACAGCTGAAAAATGATAACGGCCAATGCATTCATTCCCAATATTTGAATTATTGTTTGCTGTTTCTTGTACATCACAAGATAGGCAGCGATAGGATTCTGATACATGTGTTTCCGTTGATAGCATTGGTAAAGCTAATACATAAGTCCGTGTTTTAGGTCTTTGTTTATGCATCTTATTTTTACAGCAAGGACATACTTTTTCTTCTGCAGAAATCGTATGAGCAATAATATTGCCTAAAGGCAACTTATTTTTTCCGCCCTTGCGCTTCTCTTTTGGTTTAGAATGCTCATTGTTATTTTCGCTTTCCCTTAATTCATCTTTAGGAGAGTTATTTTGATTATTATTTATAGAATTACATTCAGCATTCTCTATTAAGATAGGATCTTCAAATAAATGAAACAAAGCACTTGCATGGCAAGTTTGATCTTTAATGATTCTTTTTCGACACTCTACCATCGCTTTGTGATCTTCAATAAGTTTTTGAATATCAGATTTAAGATCAAATGAAATGTTTTCATTAAGCAATCTTGATTCGATTGTATTGTAATCAAGCTCCCTAATTGTGTAGAAAGAAGTATATCTCATAGTAAGGAAACAAATAAATAATTATATCCAAAAAGTCAACTTCACTTATACAATCTTTTTCCAAATTTTTTTTGCTTTTGTACTTTTTAGCTCTCCACCTGAAAATAAAATTTGTGCATCAAAAAAAGAAATGATTGTACATAATTCATTTGAATTTTTTGGCCAATATAAAAATCTTCCTTGCGAACTTCTCTTTGTGCATAATGAAAAGCCTTGCCCATCATACCAAAGAATACGGATTTGCTCTTTACCTTTATTTATAAACATAAAATAAGCCTTGCTTAAAGGTTCTTTATTTAAAATAATTTTGCAATATCGAATCATTCCATCAATCCCACAGCCAAATGATACGGGCAGATGACAAACAAAAATATCCGTATTTGCTGGAAATGAAATCATTTCAAAAAACTTTCCACTATTTTTGTTGCTGTATCTTTACAAAATATTTTTAATTCCATTTCATTTTTAACAATTGAAGCAATAATAATTTGATCTTTAAAAATATTTTTATTTGCATTTGCAATGATTCGAGTTACTTTTATTGTATTATTGGCGCTGTTGGAATTAGAATGTGATTTCTTTTCTTCAAGTTTTGTTTTCCATAAATAAAGCGAAGGAGGCCCAATCTTACTTTCTTTTGCTACTTTTCCTGGGCCAAATACTTCACACAAATATACTGCTTCATTTTTTATTTCGTCAGACCAATTCTTTATATTTCCTTTGCTTCTTTCAAAAGCGACTTGTTCTGACAGTTTTAAAAGTCTATTTTCCATCTCCATTTAAATCTCCCCCTCAAAAGGAAATTTAAATCTGTATTTACGTTTTGTAAAAATCACTTATTGGGAGGACACCTTGGGAAAGCAATTAAAACTATTTTTTTATGCCGATATTTAAATTCTGAAGAACTTAGACAAGAAATCCATGCGGGTCTTAATGTTGTTGAGCGTTGGAATAGTGTAAATGGATTTATTTTCTATGGAAAAAATAGTGAATTTTCATCAAATCGTTTGGAAGAGCAAGAACTCTCCGTTTTAGCACTTCATTTACTTCAATCTTCCTTAGTTTATATAAACACATTAATGATTCAAGACGTTTTATCTGAAAGCTATTGGTTTAGTTTAATGCAAAAGGATGATTTTAGAGCAATTACGCCATTACTCCATAAGCATATTAACCCGTATGGTAAATTCACTTTAGATATGAATTTAAGAATTCCATTAAAAGATAGTATATTTGCGTAATCTGAGGAGAAAAAATGACTAATATTAAAAGAACTCCTGCTTCTAAAAAAGCAAAAGAAATCGCAAAAATTTTAAAACCAGAATTACCAAATTATTTTTATTTAAAAGATATTTTTAAAATTCTTAGAAAAGAACTTGAAATAAAAGTAGAGAAAAAAAGTAAAAAGCTTCCTTATGTTCCAAACGAGGAAGAGCTTAGATGTTTTTATAAGTCTGTCTGGGATTCAAAAAATTTTCAGGATATAATTATAATCAAAACTCTTCTATA
>CALAYS010000191.1 GCA_937895515.1 uncultured bacterium | reverse complement strand
CAATCTCGTCTTCATAATTCATATCTATTAATATATATATAGTATATGTAAAAAATTGAAACCCTGGTCTAGAAATTAAAATTTTATTTAGGTGTCATTTGGTCCACCAAGTACAAGAATTGGCGTCATGAGGACATATGCTGTATGTTGCAATATAAAAGTTTGGCAGAAGATTGATAGTTTTGTTTCGATATTTTTATATAGAAATATACAAAGTTTTTTATAAAAAATAATAAGAAGATAAAAATAAAAAGACTTGAGATTACAGCTTTTTTAGCTTTGGATTAGGATCAATTGATTGAGGGGAGTCGCCAGGCCAAATGACACCTAATTTAGAAAATGCACCTAAACCAGGGTTTCAATTTTTTTATATAATTTTTATATTATAAAAAATTTCCAAAAGAAGAAGCCAATTGGCCGATGTAATGAGTGCAAGGAAATAATTAGGTTATGAGCCTCAACATTGTAAATGCTCAGCTTGAGAGCTTAGCTTCTTGTTAAGGTTAGTGGTAGTTTCAATTTTTCAATAATACCCTTATTGAGTTTATATTTTATTAAATAGCAATTTTTGGGTATATATAGGGATTTATCTACATTGACCTCAAAAGCCGAAACCCTTTTCTAGTTTTTGATTTTTAATATTTACCTATGCATCTACTTTCTAGGACCAATAGCCAATCATATTAACTTGTTACTTATGTAGTTTAAGTCGCCGATTTTTTTAATTTTTCTTAAAAACTTCCAAATAGATTTTTCTCATACCAGGATCAAAATTCGAATGGCCTTAGGATCTATCGATCAAGGGGAGTCGCCAGGCCAAATGACACCTAATTTAGAAAATGCATTCTAAACCAGGGTTTCAATTTCCGAAAATGAAAAACTAGGAAGGAGGCTTCATCGAAGTCTGAGAGCTGAGATAATTAATACAAACATCAGCCTCAACAACTTTTATTTTTTCGAAATTTTCATGGACTCTGTCGCAAATTCATCGATATCGGAATTTATTAGAAAAACCCGGATAATATCACGAATTTTGGGTTTTGGTCATAAATTTCGGATTTTTGACCCAAAACAGGTCAACTTATCAAGCACTTCCCAATGCAATATCATTATAAAAATAGGTTCTCCATTCGAATGGTGCCTTGTTTAGCTTATTTTCAAGATTATATTTTTTAAAATTAAGTTGACGGTCAGATCATAGATTACTTAAGGAGGGTTACGTTGAGGGTCGGGCAACTCACGGAGTATTTAAATGACCTTGTGTGCATTTAGCCCCTAGAGTCCGAGACTCAGAGTTGCTCTGGAAGTTTTCCCAAATTATCAATCTTTGATTTTAAAATTTATCTCCAGAACGAAGAATCAGCAAGATGTAAGAACTTGGGAAACAACTCAAGGCACAAAAGTAAAAAAATCAATTTTTTATGGACTTCGTCAAAAACCAAAAAAATTTTATAATTCTACGAATTTTGGCGATAGCACTTTTCATACTATATATAAGAGGGGTAATGAAAATTGATAAAAAAGTTGGCGAAGCCCAAAGATGTGCTAATGCAAAGTAGAGGCGTACGGAGGCGTGGCCTAGTGTCACAATGCCTTTAGGAGAGTCGAAATCATTAGCTTACCCAACAACAGCGGGATGCGCTAGGCGAAAGTCTCAAGTGCATGGGGCTGGTACGGGTCTCGATAAAGCCTAGTCAATTTCCCAATGGCGTGGTTTACTACCGCTTGCCGTGCGGGCGAGGCTCAGATAACCCTCTTGACAACCCTTAAGGCCGGTGGACCGGAAATTAAGTTTTCTGGACCTAAGGACTTAACCTTGATAGAACTTCCTAACGGAGGCTCTAAACCAGGGAAATGTTGTATATGTACCTCTAAGGTATTATATGCAATAAAGCTAAAGCGTAGTGAGTAATCATTTTCAGTTGTAAATGGCTGAACGTGTTTTGCCCTACCTTAAGAGTCACTTTCCTCAGAGGTCCTTCAGCACTCTGTGTTGATAACTCTGTTAAAGATTGTGTCTCAGCTGATGCAGATAGTAATATATACGGCTTGAATCACCCTCAGCCTTACGGGGCAGAGAGATTCACACAAAGCCAGCATATTTTTGCTATTTGTAGTAAACTTTTTTACGTTGCAAAGGATTTCGGTCCTAAGCAAATGTAGTAATCTGGTTGATCCTGCCAGTAGTCATATGCTTGTCTCAAAGATTAAGCCATGCATGT
>CALAYS010000190.1 GCA_937895515.1 uncultured bacterium | reverse complement strand
TATATAATCAAAATCACCATAAGGTTCAAATTGGTCAGCCATTCTATTTACCTACGTTAATTCGTTTAAGAAGAACTCTACTGAATCTGTACATAGTTTCATGTTGCTCAAGAATCAACTCTCTTTCTGGTTGAGCCAAAGAATGAAACTTATCAGTACCCATAAATGCACATAAAAATTGTATCTGTACCATCATATCTAAATAATTTCTTTGAGTTTGTTTTAAGAAACAACCCATAGTATTTACTTGGTTAAGTTTATCTCTAACTAAATACTCCTCTAACACTCTAAGTTTACTAATAGCATTTTTCTTGGTTGCCTCTTTTGCTTTATCAAAGTTACCAATGAAAACAGGATCACCACAAACCATAGAACCATTAACAGTTATCAAAGTACATATAATTAACTTACCACCCATAACAGCATATTCTTCTTTCCGAACCAAAGATAAAAGATACTCATCAGTAATTTCTTTCATTGAAATTCTCAGTTAAGGTTTAGGTTATGTTTAGTAAAACATAACCTATTTACTTTATCAAGTTTTAAACTTATATTGTCTATTAGACGGTTGGATACCCAAGCAAGTAAGTGGGGATTAATAACACTTGCAGTTAGAGCTATCAATACCTCCAAGTTGTACGCTTCGCCTTGGTAGTGATCTAACACTAAGCTATACTTCGGTATAGCTTTTTTATTTCTTAGAGATAACTTTATGTTAACAAGAATAGAAACAGTATTATTATTTACTTTATTATTTATAGTCATATCTTTTGGATTAGTGGTCTGGGTATACAGTTAGATATAAGTTTAAAGTTAAGGTTATATCTAGGTTTCTATTAGGGATAAATTTTTAAAATTTTTTATACTGATTCAGTACATAGTTACTTTCAGGTGTAGTACTTCTAATACTCACACCTCGTCACACCAAAATCATCCCCCCCGTCAAAACCAAATTTGTTCAAACATGGTACCCCACCTCAATTTATCTAGCTCCGCTAGTGTTGGGATTACGACTGTAGTCCTTTGCCGTGCTGCAACT